>VGEH01000001.1 GCA_016869375.1 Alphaproteobacteria bacterium
GCGCTACGCCGATCGGCTTCGCCGGCCACGCTCCAACTAGCGCAACGGCCAACTCTGAACTAACATTCCATCTGGACCACTCGATGGGGGCCGATCAGAAGAGCCGAATTGGTTTGGCAGCCGGCTTTGCGCTGCGGATCGCCGCGTCTGTCAGGGGCATGTGGGGGCAACTCTCTAGGGGTCACACGACTATTCCCCAATGTTGCCCCCAGTTGCCCCTGGAACGCAACGGCCCTGGCGGGACCATGTCGGAACGAGAAGTGCCTTTAATTTGGCTCCTTCTCGAATGAATTCGGCTTGGGCTGGAACGTGCAGGATGAGGCTTTGGTGGGCGATGACGGGATCGAACCGCCGACATCCTCGGTGTAAGCGAGGCGCTCTACCGCTGAGCTAATCGCCCGATCCTGGCTGGTTCGGCGGCACCATACCCAGAAACGCGAAGGCCGGCGACCCCCTCGTCGCCGGCCCTCGAAACTCATCGTAGGTCGCGCATCCCGCGCGACGGACGGCCTCTCTAGTTGAGCGCGTCCTTGAGGCCCTTGCCGGCCTTGAACTTGGGCTGCACCGAGGCGGGGATCTTGATCTCCTCGCCGGTGCGCGGATTGCGGCCGGTGGTCGCGGCGCGCTTGGAAGCGGTGAAGGTGCCGAAGCCGACGAGGCGGACCTCGGTGCCGTTCTTCAACGACTTGGTGATGGAGTCGAAGACCGCATCGACCGCCTTGGTCGCATCGGCCCGGCTCAAACCGCTGACGTCAGCGACGGACGCCACGAGGTCGTTTTTGTTCACTGCCCTGCCCCCTCTCATTGGAAATCTTGCTTCCGTTCGGTCATCGGTCACGCCATCGTGACCGCGGAAGGTGCGCAATCTAGACAGCCATTTCACTCGGCGTCAACGAGCAAAACAGTGAGAAACCCGCGTATTTCCTGATGTTTCTGCATGTCCGCGAAGCGACGAGAGCGAAAGACTTCGCAGGACGATGCCGCGCACCGCCAAATGAAACGGGCCGGCGAGCGTTGTGCTCGGCCGGCCCGTCGACAGTCTAGGCCTAGTGCTCAGTGAGTAACGATACCGTCGCGCTCCTCTTCCTCGGTCGGAGCCGGCGTCGCCTTCACATCGCTCTCTTCCCACTTGATGGGCGTGAGCGGCTGTGTGAGCGCCTTCTTCAGGACCTCGTCCACGGTCGCCACCGGAACGATCTCGAGTCCCTTCTTCACGTTATCCGGGATCTCGGCCAGGTCCTTCTCGTTGTCCTTCGGGATCAGCACCGTCTTGAGACCTCCGCGCAGCGCCGCGAGGAGCTTCTCCTTGAGGCCGCCGATCGGCAGCACCCGCCCGCGCAGCGTGACCTCGCCGGTCATCGCCACATCGCGGCGAACGGGCACGCCCGAGAGCACCGAGACGATCGTCGTCACCATCGCGACGCCGGCGGAGGGGCCATCCTTCGGCGTCGCACCTTCCGGCACGTGCACGTGGATGTCCTTCTTGGCGATCAGCGTCGGCTTGATGCCGAACTCGGTGGCGCGGTTCTTGACGTAGCTCTCCGCGGCCTGCACCGACTCCTTCATTACGTCGCCGAGCTTGCCGGTGGCGATCACCTTGCCGCGGCCGGGAACGGTGACGGCTTCGATCGTCAGAAGCTCGCCGCCGACCTCGGTCCAAGCCAGGCCGGTGACCACGCCGACCATGTCGTCGGCCTCGGCCTCGCCGTAGCGGAAGCGACGGACGCCGGCGTACTTGCCGACGACCTTCGGCGTGACCTTGATGGTCTTCGCCTTGTCCTTCTCCTGGACGATGTCCTTGACCGCCTTGCGTGCCAGGTTCGCGACCTCGCGCTCGAGGTTACGGACGCCGGCTTCGCGCGTGTAATAGCGGATGAGTTCGCGCAAGCTGTCGTCCGAGATCGAGAACTCGCCCTTCTTAAGCCCGTGCTCCTTCATCTGCTTCGGGATCAGGTGGCGCTTGGCGATCTCGACCTTCTCATCCTCGGTGTATCCGGGGATGCGGATGATCTCCATGCGGTCGAGCAGCGGCTGTGCCATGCGGAGCGTGTTCGCCGTGGTGACGAACATCACGTCCGATAGGTCGTAGTCGACCTCAAGGTAGTGATCGTTGAACGAGCTGTTCTGCTCGGGGTCCAGCACCTCGAGAAGCGCGGACGCGGGATCGCCGCGCCAGTCGCTGCCCATCTTGTCGACCTCGTCCAGCAGGAAGAGCGGGTTCGAGGTTTTCGCCTTCTTCATGCCCTGGATGACCTTGCCCGGCATCGAGCCGATATAGGTGCGCCGGTGGCCGCGGATCTCGGCCTCGTCGCGGACGCCGCCCAGCGACATGCGCACGAAGCTCCGGCCCGTCGCCTTGGCGACCGACTTGCCGAGCGAGGTCTTGCCGACGCCCGGAGGCCCGACGAGGCAGAGGATCGGCCCCTTCACCTTGCCAACGCGCATCTGCACGGCGAGGTATTCGAGAATGCGCTCCTTGACCTTCTCAAGGCCGAAATGATCGGCATCGAGCACCTTCTCGGCGCCGCCGATGTCGCGCTTGACCTTCGAGCGCTGCTTCCACGGGATCGACAGCATCCAGTCGAGATAGTTGCGCACGACCGTCGCCTCGGCCGACATCGGGCTCATCGTGCGGAGCTTCTTGACCTCCTGCAGTGCGCGCTCACGCGCCTCCTTCGAGAGTTTGGTCTTGTTGATGCGCTCCTCGAGCTCAGCAGCCTCGTCGCGGCCCTCCTCGCTCTCGCCAAGCTCCTTCTGGATCGCCTTCAGCTGTTCGTTGAGATAGTACTCGCGCTGCGTCTTCTCCATCTGCCGCTTGACGCGGTTGCGGATGCGCTTCTCGACCTGGAGGACGCCGATCTCGCTCTCCATGAACGCGTAGACGCGCTCGAGACGCTCGGAGATGGTCGGCACCTCGAGCAGCGCCTGCTTGTCGGAGATCTTGATGTTGAGATGCTGCGCCACGGTGTCGGCGAGCTTGCCGATGTCCTCGATCTGGTTGATCGAGACCAGCACCTCGGGCGGGATCTTCTTGTTGAGCTTGATGTACTGCTCGAACTGCGAGACCACGGCGCGCGACAGCGCCTGCAGCTCCTGACCCTGGCCCTCGACATCCGGAAGGATATCGGCCTCGGCCTGGAAGAACTCGTCGTTGTCGGTGTAGCGGAGCACGCGCGCGCGCTTCACGCCCTCGACCAGCACCTTGACGGTGTTGTCGGGAAGGCGGAGCAGCTGAAGCACGGTTCCGACCGTGCCGACCTTGTAGATATCGTCCGTCGTGGGATCGTCCTGCGCGGCGTTCTTCTGGGTGACCAGCAGGATCTGCTTATCGTCCTTCATCACGTCCTCGAGCGCACGAACCGACTTCTCGCGCCCGACGAAGAGCGGAACGATCATGTGCGGGAAGACGACGATGTCCCGCAGCGGGAGGACCGGGAAGAGGCCGACGGAGGGTTCAGACATGGTGCTCGCTTTCTAGAATAGGCAGGCCGGCATCTCGACGACGTCGCAAAGGCCGAGCCCCCTGAAATAGTCAGGTGGCCGGTGCTCCCTCCCCTTTCAACCCCTTGAACACGGGGCCTTACTACCTATTAGGCCGAAGTCGTGGCGGCGTCGCCGCGGCGCTCCGAATGGACGTAGAGCGGCTTCGAGCCTACCTCGACCACGTCCTTGCCGATGACGATGCGCTCGACATCCGAGAGACCCGGCAGGTCGAACATCGGATCGAGCAGGATGCCTTCCATGATCGAGCGCAGCCCGCGCGCGCCGGTCTTGCGCTGAAGCGCCTTGCGCGTGATCGAGCGAAGCGCGTCCTCGTGGAAGTCGAGGCGCACATCCTCCATCTCGAACAGACGCTGGTACTGCTTCACCAGCGCGTTCTTCGGCTTGGAGAGGATGTCCATCAGCGCCGATTCATCCAGGTCCTCGAGCGTTGCCACGACCGGCAGGCGGCCGATGAACTCGGGGATCAGGCCAAACTTGAGCAGATCCTCCGGCTCGACGTCCTTGAGCACGTCGCCGGTGCGGCGCTCCTCGGGGCTGCGGACATCGGCACCGAAGCCGACCGAGGTGCCCTTCTGGCGCATCGAGATGATCTTCTCGAGGCCGGCGAAGGCGCCGCCGCAGATGAAGAGGATGTTGGTGGTGTCGACCTGCAGGAATTCCTGCTGCGGATGCTTGCGGCCGCCTTGCGGAGGCACGGAGGCGACGGTGCCTTCCATGATCTTGAGCAGGGCCTGCTGCACGCCTTCGCCCGACACGTCGCGCGTGATCGAGGGGTTGTCGGACTTGCGGCTGATCTTGTCGACCTCGTCGATGTAGACGATGCCGCGCTGCGCGCGCTCGACGTTGTAGTCGGCGGCCTGCAGCAGCTTGAGGATGATGTTCTCGACGTCCTCGCCGACATAGCCGGCTTCGGTCAGCGTCGTCGCATCCGCCATGGTGAAGGGCACGTCGATGATGCGCGCCAGCGTCTGGGCGAGCAGCGTCTTGCCGCAGCCAGTCGGGCCGACGAGCAGGATGTTCGACTTCGCGAGCTCGACGTCGCTCGACTTCTGGCCGTGGGCGAGGCGTTTGTAATGATTATGAACAGCGACGGAGAGCACGCGCTTGGCATGCATCTGGCCGATCACGTAGTCGTCCAGGACCTTGCAGATGTCCCGCGGGCTGGGAACGCCGTCCCGGGACTTCACCAGCGTGGTCTTGTGCTCCTCGCGGATGATGTCCATGCAGAGTTCGACGCACTCATCGCAGATGAATACGGTCGGCCCGGCGATCAGCTTTCGGACCTCATGCTGGCTCTTTCCGCAGAAGGAGCAGTAGAGGGTATTCTTGGAATCGCCGCCGGACTTGCTCATGGCCATCCTCAAACCGTCGCCCGAAAGGCCCGATGGGGCCGGGAACGGGGACTAATCAGCATGTTACAGGTCGCCGCAACCGGGGCACAACCCGGAAAAGACCAGCGACGATACGCGATTTAATGCAAGAATCGCGCCTTGCAAGGCACCAACCGGGTTCTCCGGTAGCGAATCTCGGGTTCAGCTCTTGGCCTTATCGTCCGGCGCCGGACGATGGGTCATCACCTGGTCGATAAGGCCGAACTCCTTGGCCTCCTCCGGTGACATGAACCGGTCGCGCTCGACCGCCTTCTCGATGGCTTCCAGCGGCTGGCCGGTGTGCTTGGCATAAATCTGGTTAAGACGTGCGCGGGTATTGAGAATCTCGCGCGCCTGGATCTCGATGTCCGTCGCCTGCCCCTGGGCGCCGCCCGAGGGCTGATGGACCATGATGCGGGCGTTCGGAAGGGCATACCGCTTGCCCTTGCTGCCGGCGGCCAGCAGGAACGAGCCCATCGACGCGGCCTGGCCGATGCAGACCGTGGAGATCTCGGGCCGGACGTACTGCATCGTGTCGTACATCGCGAGGCCCGAGGTGACGATCCCGCCCGGCGAGTTGATGTAGAGCGAGATGTCCTTGGTCGGGTTCTCCGATTCGAGGAACAGCAGCTGCGCGCAGACGAGGCTCGCGACGCCGTCGTTGATCGGTCCGGCGATGAAGATGATCCGCTCCTTCAGCAGGCGCGAGTAGATGTCGAACGCCCGCTCGCCGCGTGGGGTCTGCTCGACCACCATCGGCACAAGCGTGGAGTTCCAAATCTCGATCGGATCACGGTCTCGCATGGTTCCTCAGGCGGGTCCTGCAAGGATCCGCCGGCCTCTAGACTAGGAGAAGAAGGGTTAACGCAAGCTTAGTCGGTGGGCAGTCCTTCATCCCGGATCAGCTCCTCGGCGGTCACCGTCCGGTCGGTCACCTTCGCCAGTTCGAGGATGAAGTCGATGACCTTATCCTCATATATGGGCGCGCGGAGCTGAACCAAGGCCTCCGGGTTCTTCTGATAGAACTCGATGACCTCGCGCTCGCGGCCGGGGTAGCGCGAGGCCTCGGCGGCAAGCGCGCGCCGCAGTTCCTCTTCGCCGACCTGGATATTGTTGCGCCGGCCGACCTCCGACAGGAGCAGGCCGAGCCGCACCCGGCGCTCGGCGATCGGGCGGTACTCCGTCCTGTCGGCCTCGGTCGCGTCCTTGCCGGTCGACTGCTTCACCTGGTTCAGGATGTTGTCGAGCTCGCTGTCGACCATGTTCTTCGGAGCCGGGAAATTGTGCTTCTCGGCCAATTGGTCAAGGAGGCGCCGCTTCAGCTTGGCGCGGGAGATCTGGGTGTGCTGACGCTCCAGCCGCTCGCGGCCGGCCTTCTTCAGCGCATCCAGCGAGTCGAGGCCCACCTTCTTGGCGAGCTCCTCGTTGACCGCGGCAGCCGGTCCGGAGCGGACCTCCTTCACCGTGACCGAGAAGACCGCCGGCTTGCCGGCGACGTCGGTGAAGACGTAATCGGCCGGGAAGGTCACCTTCACCTCGCGGCTGTCGCCGGTCTTGGCACCGACCAGCTGCTCCTCGAAGCCGGGAACGAAGGTGTCGGAGCCGAGCTCGAGCGGCACCGCCGTGCCAGTCCCGCCGTCGAAGACCTTGCCGTCGATCTTGCCCTCGAAGTCGACGACGACGACGTCGCCCATGGCAGCGGCCTGAGCCGCGTCGACCGTCTTGGTCTCGCGCGCCCGGCGCGCAAGTCGCATCAGGTCGTCCTCGACCTCCTTGTCGGTGACCTCGGCCTTCAGCCGCTCGAGCGCGATCGTCGAGAAGTCGGTCGGCACGATCTCCGGCATCAGATCGACGGTCAGCTCGTATTCGAGATCCTTGCCCTGGTCGAAGGACTTGACCTCGATCTTGGGCTGGCCCGCGGTCTTCAGCCCCTTGTCGGTGACCGCCGTCGCCGAAGACTGGCGCACCGTTTCGTCCAGCACCTCGCCCATCACCGATTGGCCGTAGCGCTTGCGCACCAGCTCCAGCGGCACCTTGCCGGGACGGAAGCCCGGAAGCCGCACGGTCCCGGCGAGCTCGCCGAGCTTGCGGTTGACCTGCTGCTCGACCTCTGCGGCGGGAACGATGATCTTGAAGGTCCGGGTCAGGCCCTCGGAAAAGGTCTCAGTGACGTTCATGGCGGACGGATCTTTTCTGGTTTGAATGGACGACCGGCGGGCAGCGGCCGAAGCCTACACGAGGCTGGTGCGGGCGAAGGGACTTGAACCCCCACGGCTTTCGCCACCAGAACCTAAATCTGGCGTGTCTACCATTCCACCACGCCCGCCAAAACCCTGCGCAGCAAGCGGATTTCAAGCAATCCGCCGCCGCGACGGGCGGGTCTCATATCACAGGGTTTCGACGCCGTCGATGGCCCAGGGCGCGGTCGTTTCACGAAGGCTTCCGAGCACCGCCGGCAGGGCTTCCGGCAGGTCCTCGGCGATGAGGCCGGGCCCGCCCCGGGCTCCCGCCCGGCCATGAATCCAGACCGCCGCGGACGCCGCTTCGAAGGAGGGCATGCCCTGGGCGAGAAGGCCCAGGATCAGCCCGGCCAGAACGTCGCCGGACCCCGCGGTCGCCAGCTCTGCCGGGGCCCTGGCCGAGATCGCTGCGCGCCCGTCAGGGCCCGCCACGACCGTATCTGGCCCCTTGAGAACGACCACGGCCGAGGACCGGCGGGCCGCCGCCCGCGCCGCGCCAAGCCGCCCCTCCTCGCCGATCGGGCCGAAAACCCTCGCGAACTCACCCTCATGCGGGGTCAGCACCGGCGGCGAGCCGCGACTTCGGCCGAGCGCCTCGGGCCTGCCCGCCAGCGCATCGGCATCGAGGACGACGGCGCCGGCGAAAGCGAGCGCGGCCGCGGTCGCCAGCCGCGTCGCCTCACCCTGCCCGTTCCCCGGCCCGACGAGGACGGCGTTCCGACGCGGGTCCTGGAGTGCCGCGCCAAAATCATCGGCCGCGACCGCCTCGACCAGCGTCCCCGGCCGATCGGCGGCATAGATCGCGACGGACTCGGCCGGCGCTGCGATGGTGACAAGGCCGGTGCCGATCCGGCGCGCTGCAAGCGCCGCGAGACGGGCGGCACCGGTCATCCTGCCGCCGCCGCGGACCACGGCGTGCCCGCGCCGGTATTTGTGCGAGTCGGTCGCCGGCCAAGGAAGGAACGACGACCACAACCTCTGATCATTAATCCAGGCCCTGGACGCAATCTCCGCCAGCACCGCGGATGGCAGACCGATATCGGCGACTACGAGCGTCCCGCAGAGGGCGCGGCCGGGATGCAGCAGATGGCCCGGCTTCAGCCGGAAGAAGGTGACGGTGAGGTCCGCCGGCGCCGCCGCGCCGCGCACCCGGCCGCTATCGCCGTCGAGGCCGCTCGGCACGTCGACCGCGACCGTCGGAATGCGACGCTCGGCAAGGCGCTCGACGATGGCGCGGGACACACCATCGAGCGGACGCGTCAGCCCCGCGCCGAAAAGCGCGTCGACCACCAGCGCCGCGCCGTCGAGGCCAGAGGGATCAAGCGGTTCGACAGGCCCCGTCCAGCGACGGCGCCAGGTGAGCGCATCGCCGCCGCGCGGCTCCGTCAACGCGGCGACACGTACCGGCCATCCCGCCTGGTCGAGCGCGCGTGCGATCACGTAGCCGTCGCCGCCATTGTTTCCGGGCCCGCACAGCACCAGCACGGGCCGTCGCGTCCAGCGGCGGCGGAGCGCCCCGGCCACCGCCTCCCCGGCTCGCTGCATGAGCCTTTCGCCCGGCTGTCCGAGAGACGCGGCGAGGGCGTCCGCCCTCGCCATCTCGGCATTGTTCAGAAGCGCGTGCGCGAAATCCGTCAAGGCGCGAGGACGACGCGGCCGACGATACGGCCGGCCTTCAGATCTTCCAGCGCCTGGTTGACCTCGTCGAGGCGCCGCCGTCCGACCGGCATCGGCTTCACCTTGCCGCTGCGGACCAGCGCCATCAGCTCGCGCATCTCGCTCAAGGTGCCGACGTACGAACCGCGTACGGTCAGCGCCCGCATCGGGATCGTCACCAGCGGCAGGGTCACGTCGCCGCCGAAAAGGCCGACGATGATGTAGCTGCCGCCCTTGTTGAGCGCGTCGATGCCGAGCCTCGCCGTCGCCGAGGCGCCGACGAAATCGACCGCCGCGGCGAGCCGTCCGCCGGCAAGATCCTTGAGCCGCTTCGCCGCGTCGGGCCCGGAAGAATTGAACGCCTTCGTGACCCCCATCGCCTTCGCCGCGGCGAGCTTCGCGTCGTCGATGTCGACCGCGATGATCGGCGCCTCGATCATGCCTTGAGCGATGGCGACGCCGGCGAGACCGACACCGCCAAGCCCGATCAGCGCGACGTGGTCGCCCGGGATCAGCTTCGGGATCTTCTTGAGCGCGCCATAGGCGGTGACGCCCGAACAGGCATAGGTTGCGGCGAGCGCCGGATCGACGCCATCGACGTCTACGAGGTACTTCGCATCCGGGACCATGACGTGGTCGGCATAGCCGCCATGGCTGAAGACGCCGAGCGAGCGCATGGCGAGGCAGAGATTCTCCTCGTTCGCATCGCAGGCCGGGCATTTGCCGCAGCCGATCCACGGAAACGCCATGCGCTTGTCGCCGACCTTCACGCCGATGGCCTCGGGCCCGACGGCGGCGACCTCGCCGACGACCTCATGCCCCATGGTGAGCGGCAGCTTGATGCCGCGATCGCCGAGCGTCAACTTCTTGCCGCCGCCTAGATCGTAATAGCCGTCCCAGATATGCAGGTCGCTGTGGCAGACGCCAGCGGCAATCGTACGCAGCAGAACCTGGCGCCCCGTCGGTTGCGGCGTCTCGTGCGCGACCCGCGCCAGCGGCTTCGAGAATTCGGTGACTTGATAACTCAGCATTTGTCCTCCCTACGCTCGGCCGAAACCTAGCAGGGAAAGTTCGCGATGCTGAGCGAGAAGAACTAGCGGGCGGCGGGCGGGCGGTTCTTGACGCTCTCGTCCGTCTTCCAGCCCTTGTAGGAATCCTCGATCACCGAGCGATAGGGGCTGAAGTCCATCGGGAGCGCACCCTGCTTCTTCTGCTCGTCGCCCTTGGCGAAGCGGTAGACCTCGCAGGCGCCGGTCTTGTCGCGGAAGAAGAAGTACGAGGTATCGTTCTTTGCCCGCCGCTTCGGGTCGTAGAGATTGTACTGGCTGGTGGCGACGCCGAGGATCGCCGGCCCGATCGCCCCGTTGAAGACCACCTTCAACCTGTTGGGCTGGACCTGGTTGAACAAGCCGCGCGCGCATTCGGTCGACAGATCGGCGTCGAGCGCCCCGACCTCCCAATAGGGATGGTTGCTGGTGGTCAGGATCCTGCTGCTGCCCTGGGCATGGGCCGACTCCGCCAACCAGGCAAAAGCGAGCGCGCCGAGAAGGATAACCCGGATCATTGAAGGGATATGGCGCGAGTCGCCGATCCCGGCAAGTGCGCCGGATCACACTCCGCTAAAAATCGACGCTCCGGACCGAATCTGAACGAACCGGCCCCTATTTGATTGTACCGACGTTCTTGAGCGCGTCCGAAAGCGCCTCGAGCCGGCGTCCGACGACATCGCCAGCCAAGCGCCGGCGCGCGCCACGGAAGGTCAACGACAGGTTCCGGCCCTCGGTCGCGAGGCGGACATCGGCCAGCGCGCGGGAGTCGCCGCCGGCGAGCGTGTAGCAAAGCCTGAGCGCGAGACCCAGCGTGAGCGCTGCATCGGCGTCTCCAGGTCCAAGCAGGCGACGGACCGAGGCAAGCAGCGCGGGCTCGATATGGCCGTGGTAGCGGACATGGATGGTGAGAGCGAGAAGCGCGCGCTCCCGGTGCTCGATCGCGACCACGGGGAGCTGCAGGATCCGCCAGAAGGCGTGCTCGGCGCGATAGTCCGGGTGGTCCTGCCAGCCGATATCGCCGAGCAACACCGCGGCGCGGGCCAGGCGATCAGGAAAGCTCGGCGGAAGCACCGGCTTTAGCCAGCCGATGATGTCGTCGACGTCCGGGGCGAAGCGCGCCTGCCGCTCGGCCAGCTCCGTCGCATGCGCGAGCAACGGGTCCTGCTGCCGTTTCGCCGGCGATAGGCGCTCGAACAGGCAGCCTTCTCTGAGGCCGTAGGAGGAGAAGACGAGACGCCTCGGCTTGCCGAGACGCACGACCTCTGCCAGCGGCAATGCCGCCCAGAGAAGCGCCTCGACCCGTCGCGTGACGCCGGGAATGCGCTTCAGCTGCGCCTTGCGGCGTCGCGGCAGCCGCGTGAGGAACCCGCGTGCCGCAGCGGCCTCGACCCTATAGGCATGGATGACCTTGAGCGGATAGTCGGTCTCCGCCATGTGCACGCGCGCAAGCGCCCGCCAGGAGCCGCCGACCAGATAAAGGTCCCGGCCGGCCAGGCGATCGAGCCAGGACACCTGCTTCAGGTGCTCGACCACCACCGTCTTGGCTTTCTTCAAGGACCCGCCGGCGAGCTCGGCCAACGCCAAAGGACCGAGCGGCAGCGTCACCTGCTTTCGCGTCTTGCCGCCGCCGAGATCGACGAGCTCCAGGCTGGCGCCGCCGAGATCCCCCATCACGCCATCGGCCTCGGGGTTGCCGGAGAGGACGCCGAGAGCCGAGGTCTTCGCCTCCTCGGCTCCCGACAGGACGGAAAGGCGGACGCCGGTCTGCCGCCTGACCTCGGCGACGAAGTCCGGCCCGTTGCGCGCCTCGCGCACGGCGGCGGTCGCGACGGCGATCAGGCGGCCGACGCCCATCGACCTGGCGACCTCGGCGAAGCGCGCGAGGTTGCGATGCGCATCGGCCATGGCGCCGTCGTCGAGACGGCCGGTCGTGGCGACGCCGCGCCCGAGGCCGCACAGAACCTTCTCGTTGAAGATCGGAATCGGCGCCCGGCCGTCATGCTCGAAGACGACCAGACGGATGGAGTTCGAACCGACGTCGAGGACCCCGACGGGCCGTCGCCCGGTGCCGCGCGACGTCACCGCTTAAGGACCAGCCTGGGCGGCGCCGGCGTCTTGCGACCGGCGCTGCCGCGTCCGGAGAGACTGGGGTTGGTCATGAAGTAGGTATGCGCACTGAAGGCCTGACCCTGGTTCTCGCTCTGGACGCGGTGATACTTGCCGTCACCGCCGAGCGTCCAGCTCTGCGCCTCGTCGCGCAGATTCGCAACCATGATCTGCTCGAGCACCTGCTGGTGCACGGTCGCGTTCTCGATCGGCACGAAGGACTCGACGCGGCCATCGAGGTTGCGGCCCATCCAGTCGGCCGAGGAGACGAACACCTTGGCATGCCGGCTCGGCAGGCCATGGCCGTTACCGAAGCAGGCGATGCGCGCATGCTCGAGGAAACGCCCGATGATGCTCTTCACCCGGATATTCTCGGAAAGCCCGGGAACGCCCGGCCTGAGACAGCAGATGCCGCGGACCACCAGATCGATCGCGACACCCGCCACGGAGGCGCGATAGAGCGCGTCGATGATCTCCGCATCGACCAGCGAATTGAGCTTGGCCCAGATGCCGGCCGGCTGGCCGGCCTGCGCGTGCTTGATCTCGGCGTCGATGAGCTGGACCAGCGTCTGGCGGAGCCCGATCGGGGCGATGACGAGCTTTTCCATCTTCTCGGGATGGACGTAGCCGGTCATGTAGTTGAACAGCTTGGCGGCGTCGCGGCAAAGCGCCGGATCGACGGTGAAGAACGAGAGGTCGGTGTAAACCCTCGCCGTCACCGGATGATAATTGCCGGTGCCGAAATGAGCGTAGCTCTTGAGCCCTGTCCCTTCGCGGCGGATCACGAGCGAGACCTTGGCGTGGGTCTTTAGGTCCATGAAGCCGTAGACGACCTGGGCGCCGGCACGTTCGAGGTCGCGCGCCCAGCGAATGTTCGCCTCTTCGTCGAATTGCGCCTTGAGCTCGACCATCGCGGTGACCGACTTGCCCGCCTCCGCCGCCTCGATCAGCGCCTGCACGATCTGCGAGTCCGCCGAGGTGCGGTAGAGCGTCTGCTTGATCGCGATCACTGCCGGATCGCGCGCCGCCTGGCGGAGGAACTGCACCACCACGTCGAAGCTCTCATAGGGGTGGTGGACCAGGATGTCCTTGCGACGGATCGCGGCGAAACAATCGCCGCCGAAATCGCGGATGCGCTCGGGAAAGCGCGCATTGAACGGCTTGAACTGGAGGTCCGGTCGGTCGACCGCGATCAGCTGGCGGAGATCGGCGACGCCGACGAACTCGTCCAGGGTGAAGACCTCGTCGGCGGAGACGCGGAGCTGATCGACGACGAAGTCGCGAAGCTCCGCCGGCATCACCGCGTTGAGACTCACACGAATGACATTGCCGCGGCGACGGCGCTTGAGCGCCGACTCGAAGTGACGGACCAGGTCCTCCGCCTCTTCGTCGATCTCGATCTCGCTGTCGCGCAGGATACGGAAGACGCCTTCGCCGTTGACGATGAAGCCCGGGAAGAGCCGGTTCAGGTTTAGCGAGACCAGATGCTCGATCCGAAGGAAGCGGATCGGTTGGCCGGGCAGCCGCACGAAGCGGCCGATCTGCGCGGGCAGAGGCACCAGCGCACGCATGCTGCGCCCGGCATCGGGGCGCATCAGTTGCAGCGCCATGGCGAAGCCGAGATTGGGAATGAAGGGGAACGGATGCGCCGGATCGATGGCGAGCGGCGTGAGCACGGGGAAGACGTGCTCCATGAAGTACGCATCGAGCCAGGCGCGATCGTCGGCGGTGAGCTCGCCCGGCTCGATCACCGAAAACTCGGCCTGGCAGAGCTCGGCCTTCAGCTCGCGCCAGGCGCGCTGCTGGTCGCTGACAAGGTCGGTGACGTGCCGGTTGATCTCTTCGAGCTGGCGCGCCGGCGAAAGCCCGTCCTGCGAGGGCTGGGTGATGCCGGCCGCAACCTGGCCGCGCAGGCCGGCGACGCGCACCATGTAGAATTCGTCGAGGTTCGATCCGGAAATCGACAGGAAGCGCAGCCGCTCGAGCAGCGGATGGTTCCTGTTGAACGCTTCCTCGAGAACCCGGGCGTTGAAGGCGAGCCAGGAAAGCTCGCGGTTGAAAAAGCGATCAGGCGAGTCGCGGCCGATCGGCCGTTCGCGCGCCTGGGTCAGGACTGTCACGGTACACCGAGACGTAGTTTTCCCAGGCCTTTAGCTATATCACGGCGCCCGGGGCCAGTCATGTTGCGGGATTGTGACAAGCAGCCGATCAGAGGCCGATTTCGGCCGGGCTGAGCTCGTTCATGACCACGCAAAGCGCGTCGAAAGCCTCGACCCGAGGCCCCGTGTGGATCATCCAGAGGCAGCCCGAGCGCGGATAGCGGATCTCGGTCGGCGACCGCGACGGATCGTGGAAATCGTAGATACGGCCGGCGAGCTGCCCTTCCTCGATCCAGTCGCCGCCCTGGTTGATCGCGTGGAAGAGGCCGCCATGCGGCGCGAAGGCGATGGCGCGGCTCGGATCGGGCACGCCCAGGAGCTTGGTCGGCGTCTTCGGTGCCTCGATCTTGCCGTCGATGATCTCGTGGAACTTCAGCATGTTCCGGACGCCCTTCTCGATCTCGGCGAGCGCTGCGTTGCCGATGCGGGCGAGCCCGCCGAACTCGCAGCTCAAGGCGGGAATCCCAAGATGGTCGCAGGTGGTCATGAAGCTGTTGGCATGGTCGATCTCGCGCAGGACCGCGTGATAGGGCGCGCCCCAGGCCATGCCGAGATCGATGTTCGCCTTCATCTGCTTCGGGTCGTCGACGAAGTGCGAGCAGGTGTTAAAGGCGGTGTCGTGCCAGGTGCCGCCGGTGTGCAGGTCCATGTTGTAGTCGGTGATCGGCAGCAGGGCGCGGGTGACGTAGTCCGCGAGCATCTCGGTGAAGCTGCCGAGCCTGTTGCCGGGGAAGACGCGGTTGAGATCCTTGCCGTCAAAAGGGCAGAGACGATGGCCGACCTCGACCGCCGGCAGGTCGAGCGACGGGATGATGATGACGCGCCCCTGCACCTGTGTCGGATCGAGCTCCCGCGCGAGGTTAAGTAGAGCCACCTGTCCGTCGAACTCGTCGCCATGCGTGCCGGCGGTCAGGAGGAAGGTCGGTCCGGTGCCGTTCTTGACGCAGACGATCGGGATGCCGATGACGCCAAGGCCGGAATGCGTGTGGGCGCGCGGCACGCGCATATGGCCGTACTGCTTGCCGGCCTTGTCGAAATCGACGTCGGTGCGGATGCGCGGCGGGATCGTCGCCGGATCGGGGAGCTTGCGCATGGGGGAAGGCCTTCAGATCGAGCTGTTGATGGCGCCGCCGTCCATCAAGAGGTTCTGGCCGGTGATGTAGCCGGCATGCACGCTGCAGAGGAAGGCGCAGCCGGCGCCGAACTCTTCCGGCGTGACGAAGCGGCGTGACGGATTCTGCGCGGAGCGCTCCTTGACGATGTCCTCGATAGGGCGTCCGAGCTTCTTCGCCTCGAAGGCCATGCTGGAGCGGAGCCGGTCGGTGTCGAAAGGCCCCGGCAGCAGACCGTTGATGGTGACGCCGTCCTTCGCGACCAGGCGCGCGACGCCGGCGCAGAATCCGGTGAGGCCGGTGCGTGCGCCGTTCGAGAGGCCGAGGATCGGGATCGGCGCCTTCACCGAGCCCGAGGTGATGTTGACGATGCGGCCCCATTTGCGCGCGATCATCGGGTCGACCGTCGCCTTGATCAGCTCGATCGCGGTCAGCATGTTGGCGTTGAGCGCCTTCATCCAGTCCTCGATCGTCCAGTCCCGGAACTCGCCGGGCGGCGGGCCGCCCGCGTTGTTGATCAGGATGTCGGGATCCTTGCAGGCGGCGAGCGCGGCGGCGCGTCCTTCCGGCGTGGTGATGTCGCCAGCGACGGTCGTGACCTTGCCGCCGGCCTTGCGGATCGCATCCGCCGTCGTCTCCAGGGCTTCCGCGCCGCGCGCGGTGATCGTCACATGAACACCCTCGCGCGCCAACGCCTCGGCGCAGCCGCGACCCAGCCCCTTCGATCCGGCGCAGACCAAAGCGCGCCTTCCGGCGATGCCCATATCCATGTTCAAAGCTCCAGTTCGGGTTCAGTGAGCCGCGCGAGAACGGCGCGAGCCAGGGGAACGGTGATCGACCGACGCTCAGCAAGCGCGGTTTCGTCGAGCGCCGCAACCGCATCGCCTATCGCCGCGAAAGACCGGTCGAGGCGCTGAAGGAGATAGCCGATGACCTCGGCCTCGACCTTGAGCTGCCGGTCGGCGAAGAGCTTGACCATCACCGCCTCGCGCAGCTGGTCGTCCGGCGGCAGCAGCGCGACCGCCAGCGCCGCCGAGAGCCGCGAACGGAGGTCGGGCAGCGCGACCGGCCATCGCGCCGGCGGATCCCGCCCGACCAGCAGCAGATGCCCGCGCCGCTCCCTAAGCAGGTTGTAGAGATGGAGAAGCGGCCGCTCCTCCGGAGGTCGGTCTTGGTCGCCGAGATCGAGGACCACCGCACCGGCGGCCGCGAGCGCAGGCGGATCGAAAGCGCCGATCGCCTCGGCCGCGCCGGAGCGCCGCCGCCAAACCTGCGCGAGATGGCTCTTCCCCGATCCCGGCGGCCCGTACAGCGCGAGCGTCGATCCCGGCCAGTCCGGCCAGCGGTCGAGCCAGGCGACGGCCTCGGCATTGGGCGGGGTCACCAGGAAATCGTCGCGATCGAGCGCCGGGCGATGCGGCAGCCCGAGCGACAGCTGGCTCGGCCCTATCATCCCGGGCCGCGATAGAACGGGCTGGCGAGGTAGCGTTCGAGGGCGAAGCGGACGAGGACGCCGGCCGCGGCGGCGACCGGCACCGCGAGCAAGAGGCCGAGGAAGCCGAAGAGCGCACCACCGACCATCAGCGCGAAGATGATCCAGACCGGATGCAGGCCGACGCGGTCGCCGACCAGCTTCGGAGTCAGCACGTAGCCTTCGAGGATCTGGCCGGCGATGAAGATCGTGGCGATCGTCAGCACCGGCCCCCAGGTCGGGAACTGGATCAGCGCCAGCCCGATCGACAAGAGGCCGCCGCCGAAGGCGCCGAGGAACGGGATAAAGGACGCAAGCCCGGCGAAGAGGCCGACCAGCACGCCGAAATCGAGCCCGGCCGCGGTCAGCGTCACCGCATAGAATATCGCGAGCGAGACGCAGACCAGCGCCTGGCCGCGCGCGAAGCCGGCGAGCGTGCGGTTGATCTCGCGCAGCTGCTTGCGCATGGTCGCTGCCTCGGTCTTCGGCAGCCAGTGATCGATGCGTCCGGTGATCTTCGGCCAGTCGCGCAGCAGGTAGAAGGCGACCAGCGGCATGATGAAAAGCAGCGAGAGGACATTGACGATGGCGATGCCGCTGGAGAGGAGCCCGACAAGAACGCTGCCGATCCAGCTCAGCGCCTCGGAGGCCTGGCTGCTGATGAACTTCGTCGCGTCGCCTAACTCGGTGAGGCCAAACCGTTCCCTGACGGTTTCGATCATCGGCTCGACCAGCGCGCGTATGCGCTCGACATAGGAAGGCAGCCGCTGGGCGAAGGTGGTGATCTGCGTGCGCAGCACCGGAATCGTCATCAGCATGAGGCCGAGGGCAGCGATGCCGGAAAGCACGATCGCGATCGCGGAAGCGGCGCCGCGGCCGATGCGCCAGCGTGTCAGCCGGCTGACCAGCGGATCGAGGATGTAGGCGACGGCGAAGCCGGCGACGAAAGGCAGCAGCACGTCGCGCAGAAAGTAAAGCACCACCCCGGCGGTCAGCACCGCCATGAGCCACGTCGTCGCCCGGGATTGCGTCTCGGTCACGTCATCTGCCGATCAGGCCGCGGCCCCAGGCGATCAGGTAGGCGCCGCCGGAGGCGATGGTGGTGAGCGCCACGAGAAGGACCAGCGCCGGCACGACGCCGTCGCCGACGATGCCCAGCCCGACATCGGCGAGCACGACACCGGCGAGCACTAGCTGGGCGACCGTATTCGCCTTGCTGATGAGGAGCGGCCCCATCGCCGGCGCCTGATCCAGCGTATGCAGCATGAGAACGCCGCCGACGATCAGCACGTCGCGCGAGACCACCAGGATCACCAGCCAGAGCGGGATCTGGCCCGCCTGGCCGAGCGTGATGAACACCGAGACCAGTAGCGCCTTGTCGGCGATCGCGTCGAGATAGGCGCCGAGCTGCGAGCGCGCGTCGAGCGCGCGCGCGAGCGAGCCGTCGAGTCCGTCGGTGATGCTCGCGGCAAAGAAGACCCAGAAGGCGATCGGCCATTGCCCGGTCAGGATCAGCCAGACCACGAGCGGCACCGCGAGGAGCCGGCAGAGCGTGATCAGGTTGGGAAGAAGGCCGAGAAGCGCCCGTGTCATCGCCTGACGCGCCCGGAAAGTCTCAGGACGGCTTCGCCTTGTCCTTCGACCAGCTCGAGCTCGCGCTGCGCCAGGGCCGATTTGAGCTGGCCGGCCTCGCCGACATAGGTCACGCCAAGCCGGCCTTCCTGGCGGGTGACCTGCAGGATGTCGGTCTTGCGCACGAGGCCGATGCCGGAGAGCCGGCGGCGTATCTCGGTCCATTCGGCAAGACTCGAGATCGGCACGCTCATCGTGATGCGGCGCTCGTCCTGGCCCGGGCCGATCGCGTTCTCGTCCTTCCACAGCCGCTCGAGCTCGCGCTCCACCCAGTCGACGGCGCGGGCGAGCAGAGCCTCGCCGCGGTCGCCGGGCTCGCCGGTGAAGGAATCGACCAGGGTCTGGTCGCCGACCGCTGTATGGCGCGTGACCGTCAGAGCGACGGTCGGCTTCGAGGTCAGCGGATCCAGGCTGACATTGGCGACGGCGACCGCCGCATCGGCGGCGTTGTAGCGCCGCGACAGCGCATCGAGCTTGGCCTGGTCGCCGGCCATCGCCGACCTGGCGTCGAGATCGGCGATATCGCGGAGATCGCCCAGGGGCACGATGATCGGCATCAGCGTGTCGCGCTGCCGGCGCTGGGTCCAGACCTCCCGCCAGGGATTGCGGTCCTCGAACAGCACCGTGCTGCCGCCGGCGACATAGACCGGGACCAGCAGGACCGGCCGTGCCTTGATCTCGGTGAAGGCGATGCCGGAAGAGCTCAGCACGTCGCGGACCGTCGCCGGGTTGAAGCGGACGGTCAGGCTCGCGAGGTAGCGGACCGCTGAGGTGCGCTCGTTTGTGACGTCGATCGAGCGGACGAGGGTGACGAGGGTCGCCTCGTCCAGCCGCGGCACGCGCGCATTGGCATCCGTCGCCAGCCGCTGGATCAGGCGCTGGAAGGCCTGGCGCTGGCCCTCCAGCAGCGCCTTCTCGCGCGCCTGGGTGGCCGTCGCATCCGTGACGTCGACGGCGACGTCGGTAACGGTGAAGACGTCGTCCTGGCCGGCGGCGGGCACCTGAGCGCTCGCCGGCGCGGCGAGCACGAGCGACGCCGCCACGATCAGACGGATAAGCCCGGCTCCCGCCATTGCAATGCGTCCGCGTTTCTCTATCTTCTGCGCCGCTTATACCGTGGCGAGCGCGAGGACACCATAACCGCCAGGACCTACAAGGATGCCGGCGTCGATATCGACGCGGGCAACGCATTGGTCGAGGCGATCAAGCCCTTGACCCGCGCCACCCGCCGGCCCGGCGCCGACGGCGAGATCGGCGGCTTCGGTGCCGCATTCGACCTCCGCGCCGCCGGATACCGCGACGCCATCCTGGTCGCCTCGACCGACGGCGTCGGCACCAAGGTCAAGATCGCCATCGACGCGCACCGGCCGGATACTGTCGGTATCGACCTCGTCGCCATGTGCGTCAATGACCTGGTCGTCCAGGGCGCCGAGCCGCTGTTCTTCCTGGACTACTACGCGACCGGGAAGCTCGAGGTGGACGTCGCCCGCCGGGTCGTCGCCGGTATCGCCGAGGGCTGCCGGCGTGCCGGCTGCGCCCTGATCGGCGGCGAGACCGCGGAGATGCCGGGCCTCTACGCCAAGGGCGACTACGACCTCGCCGGATTCGCCGTCGGCGCCGTCGAGCGCGACCAGATGATCACCGGCGAGACCGTCGCCCCGGGCGACGTCATCCTCGGCCTCGCCTCCTCGGGCGTCCATTCCAACGGCTTCTCCCTGGTCCGGCGCGTCGTCGCCGATCGCGGCATGAACTGGGACCAGCCGGCGCCCTTCGACCAGCAGCGCTCGCTCGGCGAGGCGCTGCTGACGCCGACCAAGATCTACGTCAAGTCGACGCTGGCCGCGATCAAGGGCGGCGGCGTCAAGGCATTGGCGCACATCACCGGGGGCGGCCTCATCGAGAACCCGCCGCGCGTCTATCCGAAGACCGTCGCGGCCGAACTCGACGGCACCGCCTGGCAGATGCCGCCGGTGTTCCGCTGGCTCAAGCGCGAAGGTGGCCTCGACGCCTCCGACATGCCGCGGACCTTCAACTGCGGCCTCGGCATGCTGGTCATCGTCGATCCGGGGAGCGCCAAGGCGGCCAAGGCGGCGCTCGAGGCCGCAGGCGAGACCGTCTTCGAGGTCGGGCGCATGACGGCGCGGCAGGGCGAGGCGGTGACGATCGCCAATCTGGAGCGTGCATGGCGCGACTGAGGCTGGGCGTGATGATCTCCGGGCGCGGCAGCAACCTGCAGGCCCTGATCGACGCCTGCCAGGGTCTCGCCTTTCCCGCCGAAATCGCCTGTGTCATCTCCAATGTCCGGGGCGTCCAGGGCATCGAGCGCGCCAAGGCAGCCGGACTTCCAGCCGTCGTTGTCCCGCACAAGGGCTATCCGGATCGCGAGAGCTTCGAGAAGGATCTGACGCGGGTGCTCTACGCCCATGGCGCCGATCTCGTCTGCAATGCCGGCTTCATGCGGATCCTGACGCCCTCCTTCTTCGAGGAGTGGCCGGACCGCGTGATCAACATCCACCCCTCGCTGCTGCCGGCCTTTCCGGGCCTGAAGACGCATGAGCGGGTGCTCGCCGCCGGATGCCGCTTCACCGGCTGTACGGTGCATTTCTCGCGGCCCGAGGTCGATGCCGGGCCGATCATCGTCCAGGCCGTTGTGCCGGTCCGCCCCAACGACACGCCCGACACGCTGGGCGAGCGGGTGCTGGCCGAGGAGCACCGGATCTATCCGCTCGCCGTGCGCTGGCTGGCCGAGGGCCGGGTCCATCTCGACGGCGACAAGGCGGTGGTTTCGGAGAGCGCGGTCCCCGAAGGCGCGCTGATCAATCCGGCCGGCTAGAAAAACCGCCGAAGCTGGGCTATACGCGTTTCGTCGGCATCGGGAGGGAGAATTCAGCCATGGCCGTCGACAGCGATCTCAAGCACCACCAGGAAACCTGGCACCTGTTCATCAAAGGCTCGACCTGGATCGGCGGCGTGACCGTCGCGATCCTGGTCCTGCTGGCGATCTTCGTCGTCTGACGACGGCACCCGCCCGCGCTCGACCGAGACGCGGGCGGGTTCGAGCCTTGGAGGTCGGCCCCTAGCCGACGATCTCGGTCTCAGCGAAAAAGTAGGCGATCTCGATCTTCGCGTTCTCGAGCGAGTCCGAGCCATGCACGGAATTCGCCTCGATCGACTCCGCGAACTGCTTGCGGATGGTGCCCTCGGCGGCGTTCGCCGGGTTGGTCGCGCCCATGACCTCGCGGTTCTTGGCGACGGCATTCTCGCCCTCAAGGACCTGGACCACGACGGGGCCGGAGGTCATGAATTTGCAGAGGTCGCCGAAGAACGGCCGTGCCTTGTGGACGGCATAGAAGCCCTCGGCCTGGGCCTGGGTCAGGCGGACGCGCTTCTGCGCGACGATGCGGAGGCCGGCGCCTTCCAGCACCGCATTGACCTTGCCGGTGAGGTTCCGGCGCGTCGCATCCGGCTTGATGATCGAAAAGGTACGCTCGAGCGCCATCGCTGAACTCCTGGCTACGTCTTATGGGTTGTTCGAAAGTCGCAGGCTTATAGCGGCGGGTCTTTCGCACCGCAACCGCGGCCGCTACCCTTCCGCCATGAGCGGCGGCGACTACGTTCACGGCTATTCCGAGCGCGAGCACCAGCGGCTGCTCGACCAGGCCGGCAGCCTGGTCGAGCTCCTGCACGCCGACACCGCCTTCCCGGCCGGCAGCGAGGTGCTGGAGGCGGGCTGCGGCGTCGGCGCGCAGACCGTGACCATCGCCGCCCAAAGCCCCGGCGCCCGCTTTCTCTCGATCGACATCTCGCCCGCCTCGCTCGCCGCGGCCAGGGAGCGTGTGACCAAGGCGGGCCTCGTCAACGTCACCTTCCAGCAGGCCGACATCTTCGACCTGCCTTTCCCGCCGACGCGCTTCGACCATGTCTTCGTCTGCTTCGTGCTCGAGCATCTGAAGGATCCGGCTGGCGCGCTCCTCCGGCTCAAGACCATGCTGAAGCCGGGTGGCAGCATCACCGTGATCGAAGGCGATCATGGCTCGACCTACTTCCATCCCGACAACGAGGATGCGCGGCGCGCAGTCCAATGCCTGGTCGAGGTGCAGGCGCGAATGGGCGGCAACTCGCTCATCGGCCGCGAGCTCTATCCGCACCTCGTGCAGGCGGGCTTCGGCCAAGTCTCGGTGTCGCCGCGCATGGTCTATGTCGACGGCAGCAAGCCGGCGTTGATCGAGGGCTTCACACGCAACACCTTCACCACAATGGTCGAGGGCGTGCGCGAACCGGCTCTCGCTGCCGGATTGATGGACGCGGCGTCCTGGCAGCGCGGCATCGACGGCCTCAACCGTTCGGCCACCGAGGACGGCGTGTTCTGCTACACCTTCTTCAAGGCGCGCGGCATCGCGCCATGAAGCACGCGAAGAGCAACGCGCTGGATCAACTGGAGCCGCTGCTCGCGGCGATCCGCGACATCGCCGCCTTCAAGGAGAAGACGCGCGGCGTCTTCTATCTGAAGTCCCGCGCGGCCCTGCATTTCCACGAGGATCCGAAGGGCCTCTTCGCCGACTACCGCACGACCGGCGATTGGCAGCGCTTTCCGGTGAATACGAAAGCCGAGCGGGCGGCGCTGCTGAAGGCCCTTCGCCCATAGATCAAGACCGGCGCTCGCCGGTCGCGGCATGCTTCGCCAGCGCATCGCCGAGCGCGGCCGGACGGATCGGCTTCGCCAGGTAGTCGTCGAAGCCGGCGGCCATCGCCGACTGCCGGTCTTCCTCGAAGACATTCCCGGTGAGCGCGATGATCGGCGTGGCGCGATTGGGGCCTGGCTGAGCGCGGATCTGACGGGTCGCCTCCAGCCCGTCCATGTCCGGCATCTGGATGTCCATCAGGATAGCGTCGAACGGCCGGGCCCGGGCCATCTCGACCGCAGCCCGACCACCCCCGGCAAGCTCGACGTCGAAGCCGAGGCCGCCGACCAGCCGGGCAATCAGCTGACGGTTCACGTCGTTGTCCTCCACCAGAAGGACGCATGCGCGTCGTTCGGGCGGCGACGGTGACTCCGCCTCGATCGCGGCAGCGGCTCTCGCCCCTGTCGCCGGCAGCCGGGCAGTAAACCAGAACGTGGTTCCGCTGCCGACCTCGCTCTGGAAGTCGATATGGCCGTCCATCGCGTCCACGAGCTGCTTGCAGATCGCAAGGCCAAGCCCGGCGCCGCCGAATCGCCGGGTGATGGTCTGGTCGGCCTGGGTGAATTTCTCGAACACGCGCGAGCGCAGCTGCTCGGACATGCCGATGCCCGTGTCCGCGACCGAGAATTTCAGCAGCCCTGTCTCCGTCGAAGGTGCAACGGAAATCCGAATGCTGCCCCGGTCGGTGAACTTGATCGCATTGGTCAGCAGGTTGAGGAGGACCTGGCGCAGCCTCGTCGGATCGCCCAGGCGCCAGCCGCCGGCATCGTCGCCGATGTCGAGTTGCATCGACAGCCCCTTGGCCTTTGCGCGTGGCTCGGCCGTGGCGAAGGCGCCGCGCAGCATCTCCGAGAGGTCGAACGGGATCCTCTCGAGGACGATCTGCCCGGCTTCGAGCTTCGAGAGATCCAGGATATCGCCGAGCAGCTCGGTCAACTGTAGAGACGAGGCAAGCGCCTGATCGACGAGCTGCCTCTGCTCGGCGGTCAGAGACGTCGCGGCGAGAAGATCGACGCCGCTGATGACCGAGGCGAGCGGCGTCCTGAGCTCGTGGCTCATGACGGCAAGGAACTCGGACTTGGCCTGGTTCGCGATCTCGGCGCGGCGGCGCGCTGCCCGGGACTCGGCGAACCATCGGAACACCACGAGCGACGAGGTCAGCAGCGTCAGCAGCAGCATGATCGCGAAGGCGCCGACCGCCGCATAGTCGAGGTCGCTGTAGAAAAGGAAGAACAGCGCGACCGGGACGAGAACCCCGCCCACGAACCCGGCAGCCGCGAGCGGGAGCACCGCCAGCGTCGCCGCGCCGCCGGCGGCGACGCCGGCAAACATGACGCACAAGGTCAGGGTCTCGGCCGGTCCCGCGCCGGGTACGAAGACGAGCGCGCTGCTCCAGAGCAGGCCGCCGAGAGTCGCCCAGAGGACGGGCTTGCGCCAGCTCCCGGCCCGCACGGTCGGCGGCAGCACGCGCCCGCGGAATCTGATCCAGCGCCGGAGCTGGAACATCGAGAATCCGCAGGCCAGCCCGGCCCAGAGAAGGATCAGCGGGCGGTTGCCCTCGGGCCACAGCACGATGCTGATGATCAGCGCATTGACGATGCTCGCAAGCGCATTGATCGGCGTCGTCTGCGCCAGGACGGCGAGCTGGTCGCGCCTCAACGCCTCGGGATAGAAGGTCTCTCGCCAGCCTGCGACCAACGCCTCGAGCCTAGGCCGCACCGGTCGATCCCGCGTCACGCGAATACATGCCGTTCAACTGCCCCAGCCTTCTCGGAATCGTCAACATTCGACGAGGTTAACAAGCTGTCGAGACCCGGTTCTCACGCAGCGTTGAAGACGGGGAAGAGCGCCCGGATCGTGCCGACAATGCCGGTGAACACGAGCAGCCACAGAACGACCTGCCGGAATCGCTCGGGCGAGGTGCCGCGAAAGGCGCGTTCGCCGACGAAGACGCCGGCGAGCAGGAACGGGATCAGCAGGAGCGCCATCGTCGCCGTCTCGTGCCGGACGATCCCGCCATACCAGGCGAATAGGAGCGCGGCCGCATCGGTGACAAAGAAGAAGGCGATCAGGGTCGAACGTCCGACGGAGAGCGAGTCCGCGCGCGTGAGGTAGAGAAAGACCAGCGGCGGGCCGGAAAGCCCGGCAACGCCATTCATCATCCCTGCTAAAGCTCCGGTCGCGACAATGGTCCCCTTCCCCGGCGCACCGGTCAGGCGAAAGCCGACCAGGAACAGGATCGCGACCGCGATCACCGCGACCGAGAGCCCGAGGCGCAACGCCGTCGGCGAGGCGACGCCGAGCATCCAGGTGCCGACCGGCGTGGTCAGGATCGCGACCGGCATCAGGAGCTTGAGCCCGCGCCAGTCGATATGCTGCCAGAGGCCGGGAAGCTGCTTCAGCGCCACCGTCACGCCGAAGATCAGGACGATGATCACCGCGTCTTGTGGCACGAGCACGAGCGAGAGCAGCGGGACAATCATCAGCCCCATCCCGAAGCCGGAATAGCCCCTGACCACGGCGCAGACCGAAGTCACGGCGACGGCGAAGGCGAAGGTCCAGTCCATCGACGGAGAACGGAGCGCCTTAGGCGCCCTTCTCCCAGCTTCCGGCGTCGTTCTGCTTCCAGTAGGTGACGGTGTGGCCGGCCGCCTTGTAGGCGGTCCAATGCGCGCGGGCGCGATCGACCTGCGCCGGATCGCGACCGTCGAAGATCTCGAAGCAGCGCTCGTAGTCGCCGAGCTTCGCCGTCTCCTGCCCGTCGACCAGCATCACGAACTGCGCGCCGTTCGGATTCTCGTCATCGGCGGTGAGCCAGACCGGCTGGTGCCCCGCCTGGCCGTCCTTGGCCGTGCCGTGCGGCAGAAAGGAATTGGGGTCGAAAGTCCAGAGCTGGCCTGAGAGCGATTCCACGCGCTCGGACGATCCGGCGATGACGACCGCGCGCTTCTGCAATGAGAGCGCGCGGTCGAGCAGCCTTGCGAGCGCCCAGTCAAGCGATCGCGTCGTCAGGTGATAGAAGCCGATTTCGGTCACTTCGGCTCGTAGTAGGCCTTCACCAGGTGGTCGAGCAGGCGCACGCCGTAAGCGGTCGCGCCCTTCGGCGTCACCGCATTGCCTTTGGCCGACCATGCCATGCCGGCGATGTCGAGATGCGCCCAGGGCACGTCGTTGGTGAAGCGCTTCATGAACATCGCCGCCTTGCACGAACCGCCGTCGCGCGAGCCCGAGTTCTTCATGTCGGCGATGTCGGAATCCATGCCGCGGTCGTAGCTCTCGGCGAGCGGCATGCGCCACACGCCCTCGCCCGTCGCCTTGCCCGAAGCGACCAGGCGGTCGGCGAGCTCGTCGTCGGTGACGAAGGCGCCGGCGAATTCATGGCCGAGCGCGATGATGATGGCGCCGGTGAGCGTCGCGAGGTCGATCATGAAGCGCGGCTTGAAGCGGTCCTGGCAGTACCAGAGCGCATCCGCGAGCACGAGCCGGCCTTCGGCGTCGGTGTTGTTCACCTCGATGGTTTGGCCGGACATGCTCTTGACCACATCCCCCGGACGCTGGGCGTTGCCGTCCGGCATGTTCTCGACCAGGCCGACGATGCCGACGACATTCGCCTTGGCCTTGCGGCCGGCGAGGGCGCGCATGAGGCCGATCACGGCGGCGGAGCCGCCCATGTCCCACTTCATGTCCTCCATGCCCGCGGCGGGCTTCAGCGAGATCCCGCCGGTGTCGAAGGTGACGCCCTTGCCGAGGAAGGCGAGCGGCTTGTCCTTCGACTTGGGATCGCCCTGCCACTGCATGACGACGAGCTGGCTCTCCTGGGTGCTACCCCGGCCGACGCCAAGCAGTGCGCCCATGCCCAGCTTGGTCATTTCCTTGACGCCGAGGATCTCGACCTTGACGCCGAGCGCGCTGAGCGTCTTGCACTGGGCGGCGAGGCTTTTCGGAAAGAGCACATTGCCCGGCTCGGAAACGAGGTCGCGGGCGAAGAACACCGCGTCGCCGACCTGCTCGAGCTCGCCATAGGCGCGCTGCGCCGTGCGGCTCGCCTCGACATGGATGGCGAGGCGCTGCAGCGTCGGCTTGTCTTCCGCCTTCTCCTTGGTGCGGTACTTGTCGAAACGGTAGGAACGGAGCTTGGCGCCGAGCGCGAAATGCGCTGCCGCGTTGCCGCCTTCCTCGCCCGGAAGGTCGAAGGCGACCGCGGCCTCGGCGACGCCTGAATTCGCGAGCTCACCGACCAGCGCGCCGCCCATCGCCTCGATGTCGACGGGCTTCATCTCGCCCTTCGCCTTGCCGAGACCGATCAGGACGATGCGACTCGCCTCGATGCCGGCTGGCGCCAGGATCGAGAGGATCTGCTTCGCCTTGCCGGAGAAACGGCTGCCGGACATCGCGCGGGTGATCGCGCCCTTGGTCTTGCGGTCGAGCTCGCTGGCGCTCGCGCTCAGCTTCTTGCCCTCAGAAACGCCAACGACGAGCGCGCCTTTCGCCGAGAGTCCCGGCTTGGCGAACGAGATTTTCATGAGAGATCCCCTCCGGTGTCGCAGTGCCATTAGCCCTCGGCCGTTTCGGCTGTCAATGGCACCGGCGCCCGTGGCAAATTAGGCCCAACCTCTTCAACCTCGCGGCGGATCATCGGTGCTCTCCTTCCTCGCCTCGCCCTGGGCGCGGGTTCTCGTGCTTGCCATGACGCTGGCGGCGTTGCTGCCGGGCGCGCTTCGCCTGCCGGCGATCGACCGCGACGAATCCCGCTACGCGCAGGCGACCAAGCAGATGCTGGAGACTAAGGATTTCGTCCGTATCCGCTTCCAGGACGAGCCGCGCAACAAGAAGCCGGCCGGAATCCACTGGATGCAGGCGGCGGCGGTCTCGCTGATCGCGCCCGACTCGAAGACGATCTGGGTCTACCGCCTGCCGTCGATCCTCGGCGTGCTGCTCGCCGTCGGTCTGACCATGGCGATCGCGCGCCGCCTCTACGACCCGATGACCGCGACGCTCTCCGGCGGCCTCGTCGGCGCCGCCATGCTCACGCAGATCATGGGCCAGCAGGCGACCACCGACGGCGCGCTGCTCGCCGCCGCCGTCGCCGCGCAGGGCGCGCTCGCGCTCGCCTATGTGCGCCAGCGACGCGGCGAGCTCGTCAGGCCAGGTCTCGCCTTCGCCTTCTGGGCGGCGGAAGGCATCGCCATCCTGATCAAGGGACCGGTGATCCTCGCCGTCACCGCACTCACCGTGATCACGCTCTCGGTCGCCGACAAGGATTGGCGCTGGCTGCGCCTCCTGCGCCCGCTGCTCGGCATCCCGCTGATGCTGGCGATCGCGAGCCCGTGGTTCATCGCGGTCCAGCTCGCGACCGATGGCGGCTTCGTCAGCGATGCGGTTCGCAACGACCTCCTGCCCAAGCTGATCGGCGGGCACGAGAGTCATGGCGCGCGCCCCGGCTACTATTTGGCCCTGGTCAGCGTCACCTTCCTTCCCGCCTCTCTCGTGCTGTGGCCCGCGCTCAAGGAAGCCTGGAGCGACCGGCTCGACGCCCCGACTCGTGCGCTGCTCGCCTGGGCCTTGCCGGCGTGGTTCCTGTTCGAGGCCGTGCCGACCAAGCTTCCGCACTACGTCCTGCCGCTCTTCCCTGCTCTGGCGATGCTAGCGGCGCGTCTTCTCGTCCGCACCGCCGATGGCGAGACGACGGCGCTCGCGCGGGGCTGGAGCGTCGCCGCGGCGGCGCCCTGGCTCCTTGCCAGCCTCGCGCTGGCCGCCGCCCCGGCGGTGCTGGGATACGCCGTCGACCAGCGACTCGATCCGGCCGCGCTCGCGCTCGGGATCGGAGCGATGGCCACGACGCTGATCGCCGCGATTGCCGCAGGCCGAAGGCGGTGGCTCGGCGCGACTGTGATATCGGCCCTGGCGACCTGGGCGATCCTGACGACGACCTTCGGCCAGATCCTGCCGCGCCTCGACGCGGTCTGGCTCGGCCGCGAGGCCGCCGAGACCATCGCGGCGAAGGCACCGGGGACTGCGGCGGCCGACATCGCCGCCTCGGGCTATGCCGAACCGAGCATGGTGTTCGCCGTCGGTACGCCGATCCGCCTGATCGATGCCGGCCTCGCCGGCCAATTCCTCGCCGAGGCGCCCGGGCGAGTCGCTCTGATCGGCCGCGAGGAGCAGTCGGCTTTCCTGGCCGCCGTAGCCGCCACGGGCGCCCGGGCCGAAGCGCTCGACACCCTCGCCGGCTTCAACTATTCCAAGGGCCGGTGGACCACGCTGACGCTCTATCGGCGGCACCCGTGACGCCGCATCCCTGGTACTGGCCACGTCCCGCGCCGATCGCGCGGTTCTGGGCGGCGACGGCGGCGGCTGCCGTCCTCGTCGCGATCGCCGCGCTGTGGCTCGACCGGCCGGTGGCGATCTGGTTCCAGGGGCAGGGCGAAACCAGCATGAGGTTCTTCCGTCGTATGTCGCTGCCGGGCGATTCGGTTTGGTATCTCGTTGCCGGCGGCATCGGCGCGCCGCTCGCCTATTTCCTGTCGCGGCGCCTCATCGACAGAGCGCGTGAACGCTGCCTGCTGCTCAGCAGCCGGCTCGCCCTCCTGTTCCTCGCCGTCGCCGCGACCGGAATCGTCGTCGACCTCCTGAAGATCCTGATCGGCCGAGCGCGGCCGAGGCATCTCTTCCAGGACGGCCTCATGGCCTTGGCGCCCGGCAGCTTCACGTCGTCCTGGTGGTCTTTCCCGTCGGGCCACGCGACGACGGTAGGCACGGTCGCCATGACACTGATCCTGCTGGCTCCCCGGCTCGCCTGGCTCTGGATCCTGCTCGCGCTCGCGGTGGCGCTCGGCCGCGTCGGCGCCACGGCGCATTTCATCAGCGACACCATCGCCGGGCTGTGGCTCGGCGCGATGGGCGCGACGCTGGTCAGCTGGGCGCTCGCACGCCGGGCGGAAGCGATCGAACGGCGCTGGGGGCTGCCCCGATGCGTTGGATGACGCGCTACCCGCTGCGCCAGATGACGATGGCGCTGCTGTTCGTGCTGGGCTCGGTGACCCTGGCCATCTGGCTGACCCAGGCGCTCCGTTTCGTCGACCTGATCGTGAACCGCGGCCTCCCGGTCGAGACCTTCCTCCACCTCGCCATCCTGCTTCTGCCGCAGTTCTTCCAGCTCGTTCTGCCGATCGCGACATTCTCGGCGGTGGTATTCGCCTACAACAAGATGCAGGCCGACTCCGAACTCGTGGTGATGCGGGCGACCGGCCTCTCCTCCTTCGGCCTCTCGCGGCCCGCCTTCGTCCTCGCGCTCGGCTCGACGCTGGCAGCCTATGCCCTGAGCTTCTACCTCTCCCCGCTCGCGCACGGCGCCTTCAAGACGCTGCAGTTCGAGATCCGCAACCAGTTCACCAACGTGCTGCTGCGCGAAGGCGTGTTCACCAACATCGGCGAGAAGATGACGGTGTACATCCGCCAGCGCGAAAGCTCGGGCGAACTGCTCGGTGTCCTGGTCCAGGACGAGACCGACCCGAAGAAGCACGTGACGATGGTGGCCGAGCGCGGCGCCCTGGTGCGCGGCGACGAAGGCCCGAAGGTCCTGATGGTCAACGGCAACCGCCAGGAGCGCGACGTCGCCTCCGGCCGCCTGTCGGTGCTCTACTTCGAGAGCTACGCGCACGACCTCGGGCGGATGCAGCAGGCCGCCGCACTGCGCTGGCGCGAGCCCAGGGAGCGCTTCCTCTCAGAGCTGTTCTGGCACGAGAACACGCCGATCGACATCGAACACCGTACCGAGCTGATCGCCGAAGGCCATCAGCGGATCGCGACACCGCTCTTCTGCATCACCTTCACGCTGATCGCCCTTGCCGCGCTCCTGACCGGCGAGTTCTCGCGGCGCGGCCATCTCGGGCGCATCCTGATCGGCATCCTCGCGGTGATCCTCTGTCAGGCGGCCAATCTCGGCGCCACCCATGCCGCGGCGCGCTCGCTCGCCGCCGTGCCCGCCATCTACGCGGTGGTCGTGCTGCCGGCGCTGGCGGCGCTCTGGCTGCTGCTGCAACCACAACGCCGCGCAATCCCGCGCTTCGCTCCGGCCGAGTAGCATGAGACTTTCGCGCACTCTTTCCGTCTATATCGGACGCCGGTTCCTCTACTGGTTCGCCTGCGTATTCCTGTCGCTTCTGGCGCTGACCTTCGTCTTCGATCTTGTCGAGCTGCTCCGGCGCGTCGCCTCGCGCCAGCAGGCGGGCTTCGGCATCGTGCTTCAGCTGGCGCTGCTCAAGCTGCCGACCATGGCGCAGATGCTGCTGCCCTTCGCCGTGCTGTTCACGACGATGATGACCTATTGGCAGCTGACGCGGAGCCAGGAACTCGTGGTGGCACGCGCCTCCGGCGTCTCGGTCTGGCAGTTCCTGCTGCCGGCGCTCGTCGCCGCGCTTCTGATCGGCACCTTCCGCACGACGCTCTTCAATCCGGTCGCCTCGGTACTGACCCAGCGCTACGAGCAGCTCGAGGCGCAGATCTTCCGCGGCCGCACCAGCCTGCTCGCGGTCTCGGAATCCGGCCTCTGGCTCCGCCAGATGGGCGAGCGCGGGCAGGCGATCATCCACGCGCAGGGCGTCTCCCAGCAGCACATGGAGCTGATGGACGTGACGGTCTTCCTCTACGAAGGGCTGGACCGCTATTCCGGGCGCATCGACGCCGCCTCGGCGCGGCTCGAGGAAGGCCACTGGGCGCTGCGGGACGCGCTGGTCGTAAGCGGCGACCGCGCGCCGGTGCGCGAGCCGACGATGCGGATCGCCACCGACCTCACGCTCGAGACGATCCAGGACAGTTTCGCCGCGCCTGAGACCATGAGCTTCTGGGAACTCCCGGCCTTCATCGACGTGCTCGAGAAGGCGGGCTTCTCTGCGGCGCGACACCGACTGCATCTGCACGGGCTCCTCGCCGCGCCGCTGATGCTGGCCGCCATGGTGCTGATCGCCGCCACCTTCTCGCTCCGCATGGTACGCCGTGGCGGCACCATGGCGGTGGCGGGAGCCGGGATCTTCGTCGGCTTCCTCGTCTACTTCGCCTCCGACGTCATCTTCGCGCTCGGCCTTTCGGGCCGCCTGCCGGTCGAGCTCGCGGCCTGGACGCCGGCCTCGATCTCGACGCTGCTCGGGCTCGCGATGCTGCTCCATCTCGAGGACGGCTGATGCTCAGGTTGCTTGCCGCTCTGCTCTTCCTCGCCTTCTCCAGTGGTTCGGCCTCGGCCCAGTTCGGCGGGCTGAAGACGAGCAACGAGCCCGTCCTGATCAAGGCCGACCAGCTGACCCATCACCAGGACCTCGGCACCACGGTCGCGAGCGGCAATGTCGAGATCGTGCAGGGCGAAAGCATCCTGCTCGCCGACACCGTCGCCTACAGCGAGCGCGAGGACAAGGTCACCGCGACCGGCAATGTGAGCCTGACCCAGGCGACCGGCGAAGTGATGTTCGCCGACTTCGTCGAGCTGACCGGTGGCATGCGCGACGGCTATGTGCAGAACCTTCGAGCACTGCTCGCCGACAACAGCCGGCTTGCCGCCAACGCCGCGCGCCGCGTCGGCGGCACCCGCAAGGAGATGACACGCGCCGTCTACTCGCCCTGCGACCTGTGCAAGGAAGACCCGACGCGCGCGCCGCTGTGGCAGATCCGCGCGGTCAGGGTCGTCCACGACGAAGTCTCGCGCGACATCGAATACACGGATGCCACGCTCGAGATGTGGGGCATACCGGTCGCGTACTTCCCGACGCTGAGCCATCCCGACCCGACCGTGAAGCAGCGCTCGGGTATCCTGGCGCCCAAGCTCGGCCAGTCGGGCGAGGTCGGCGCCATCGTGGGCATTCCCTATTACTGGGCAATCAGCCCGAGCCAGGACCTCACGGTCGAGCCGATCTTCTACTCCTCGGAAGGCGGGCTGGTCGCAAGCGAGTACCGGCAGCGCTTCGCCAAGGGCCTGATCGACGTCAAAGGCAGCGCCGGCTACCTCGACCAGCGCGAAGGAGACATCAAGACCGGCGAGCAGAACATCAAGGGCCATATCGATGCCAGCGCGCGCTTCGACCTGACCGATGTCTGGCGCGCCGGCGGCGATCTCCGGCGCTCGTCGGACCGGCTCTACCTCAAGCGCTACAAGCTCGGCGATCCCGAAGTTCTCACCAGCCGCGCCTTCGCCGAAGGCTTCCATGGCCGCGACTACCTCGCGCTCAACGCCTATTCCTTCCAGGGGTTGCGCGCGACCGACATCCGCGACCAGTCGCCGCTGCTCGCGCCCTACACCTACTACTCCTTCCTGAGCGAGCCCGGCCGCCACGGCGGACGCTTCTCGATCGATGCCAGTGCCATGTCGCTGACGCGCGACGTCGGCTCGGACTCGAACCGCCTGGCCGTAACCAGCGGCTGGACGCTTCCCTATACCTCGCGCTCGGGCGAAATCTACACGCTCTCCACGCTGCTCTATACCGACGGCTATTGGACGGCGGATGTCAACGATCCGACGCGCCCCGGCGGCTTCTTCGAGGACGGCTTCACCGGTCGCGTCGTGCCGCAGGTGAAGTTCGAATGGCGCTGGCCCTGGGTCCGACGCGACGGGAGCCTCCGCACGGTCATCGAGCCGATCGCCGATGTGGTCCTGAGCCCCAACGGGGGCAACCCGGATCGCATCCCCAACGAGGACTCGCAGGTCTTCGAGCTCGACGAGACCAACCTCTTCGAGCCCAACCGCTTCGCCGGCTTCGACCGCGTCTCGACCGGCCAGCGCATCGACTACGGTCTCAAGCTCGGCGTCTACGGAGACTCCGGACGAGGCGCGACCATGCTCGTCGGCCAGAGCTACGCATTCCAGCGCAACTCGGCCTATGTGATGGGATCCGGCGTCAACGAGGACTGGTCGGACTATGTCGGACGCCTGACCGTGACGCCCGGCCCGTACCTCGACCTGATCTACCGCTTCCGGCTGGACGAGGACAATTTCGCGCTCAGGCGAAACGAGGTTGGCGTCTCCACGGGGCCGTCCTGGCTGCGCTTCGACGCCTTCTACCTGCAGGTCGCCTCGCGACCGGACGTGCCCCAGATAGGCCAGCGGCGCGGGCTGGCCACCATCGTTACCGCACGCCTCAGCGATCACTGGAGCGGCCAGGCACGACTCGTCCGCGACCTCGGCGCCGCCCAGGACAAGAACCGCCTGGCGGGCGTGACGTTCAATTATGGCGACGAATGCTTCGCAGTCGCTTTCGACGTCACCCGGCACTACACCACGGACGGCAACCTCAAGCCCGACACGACCGCCTTCATCCGGCTGGTGTTCAAGAATCTGGGCCAGGTCGACTTCCGCGGGCTGGGCTTCTGATCGGCTTGCCTCGATGGGCGTCAAGCGTTAGGTCTGACCCGATGATGCTGCTCCGGCTCTCCCTCCTTGCCCTTCTGGCGCTGACGCCCGCGGCGTCGGCCCAGGAGTCCCTGCGGATCGCCGCAGTCGTCAACGACGAGGCGATCTCGTTCCGCGACCTAGAAGCCCGTCTGCGGGTGGTCCTGGTTTCGAGCAATGTCGGCGACACGCCGGAAAACCGCCGCCGTGCCGCCTCTCAGGTCCTCCGCCAGCTCATCGACGAGCGCCTGCAGCTGCAGGAAGGCAAGCGCCTCAACATCGATGCCACGGAAGCCGAGATCCAGGAGGCATTCCGCCGCATCGAGGAGCAGAGCAACCTCCCGCCCGGCGGCCTCGAGGAAGAGATCAAGCGGCACGATGTCAGCCGGCCGTCGATGGTCGAGCAGATCCGCTCCAGCATCGTCTGGCAGAAGCTCGTGCGCCGGCAAGCCGCCTCCCAGGTCCAGGTCGGCGACGACGAGATCGATGAGATCTTCGCCAGCTTCCAGCGCACGCGCGATCTTCCCGAGCTACGCATCAGCGAGATCCTTCTGACCGTCGACCGTCCCGACCGCGAACCCGAGGTCCGGCGCTTCGCCGAGCAGCTGGTCGAGCAGGCGCGCGGCGGCGCCGAATTCGTTTCGCTCGCCCGCCAGTTCTCCGAGGCCGCCAGCGCGGCGGCAGGCGGCGAGATCGGTTGGGTGCTCCCCACCCAGCTCGACGAGGCGATCGAGCGCGAGGTCTCGAAGGCGCAGCCCGGTACGATCGTCGGCCCGATCCGGACCGTCGCGGGTTTCCATGTCATCCGGCTGGCCGACCGCCGCATGATGCAGCAGGCCGGCGCCGAGGAGGCGGTCCTCAATCTTCGCCAGGCGGTCATTCCCATCGCGGGCACGACCGAAGAGGAAGCGCGCCAGCGCGCCGCGACGGTGGCCTCATCCAAGACCTGCCCCGACTTCGAGAAGGCGGCGGAAGAGGCGAAGGCGTTGCGGCCCTATAGCCTCGGCCGCCTCAAGATCGGCGAGCTCAACGCCGCGGTCAGACCGCTCGTCGCTCCGCTCGAAGCCGGCAAGACGAGCGCGCCGACCCGGGTTACCGAGGTGGTGGTGGTCTTCATGGTCTGCGACAGGACCCAGCCCGAGACGGGCATGCCCAAGCGCGAAGAGATCCGCGAGCAGCTCTTCCGCGGCAAGCTCTCGATCGTCGCCCGTCGTTATCTCCGGGACCTCCGTCGCGCCGCCCATCTGGACCTGCGCACGTGACAGTGCCCCTGGCGTTGACCATGGGCGAGCCGGCCGGCATCGGCGGCGAGATCGCCCTGATGGCCTGGGCGCGACGCGGCGAGGGCGTGAAGCCCTTCTTCGTTCTCGACGACCCCGAGCGCCTGACGGCGCTGTCGAAGCGCATCGGCCTCGATGTGCCGCTGGTGACGATCGAGGCACCGGAGGGCGCCTCGCGGGCGTTCGACGCGGCGCTTCCCGTGTTCCCGATCCGGCTGGCGAAAGCTGCTACGCCCGGCAAACTCGATCCCGCGAACGCTGCCGCGGTATTGGAGGCGATCCGCCGCGCTGTCGCGCTGGTCCGCGAGGGGCGAGCCGGCGCCGTGGTAACCAACCCGATCCATAAGCACGTGCTCTACGAGGCCGGCTTCCATCATCCCGGCCACACCGAGTTCCTCGCCGAGCTCGCCGCCGAGAACGGACACGTACCGACGCCGGTGATGATGTTGGCCTGCCCACAGCTCCGCGTCGTCCCCGTCACCATTCACCTGCCGATCCGCAAGGCCGTCGCCGATCTCACCAGCGCGATGATCGTCGAGACCGGCGCAATCCTCGCCCGCGATCTCACCCGGCGCTTCGGCAAGGCGAAGCCACGGATCGCGGTCGCGGGCCTCAATCCACACGCCGGCGAAGGCGGCGCCCTCGGCAAGGAGGACGACGAGATCGTCCGTCCCGCCATCGACGCCTTGAAGAAGCTCGGCATCGACGCGACCGGCCCCTGGGCGCCGGACTCGATGTTCCATGCCGATGCGCGCGCCGGCTACGACGCCGCGCTCTGCATGTATCACGATCAGGCGCTGATCCCGATCAAGACGCTCGATTTCCACGGCGGCGTCAACGTCACGCTCGGGCTTCCCTTCATCCGGACGTCGCCCGATCACGGCACCGCGCTCGATATCGCCGGATCCGGCCGCGCCAACCCCGCGAGCCTGATCGCCGCGCTCAAGCTCGCCGACGCGATGGCGGAGAGCAGCGCTGCAACGGCTTGAGGCTCTGCCGCCGTTAGGCGAGGTCATCCGCCGCCACGAGCTCCAGGCGGTCAAGGCCCTCGGACAGAACTTCCTTCTCGACCTCAACCTGACCGGCAAGATCGCACGATCGGCGGGCGATCTCGCGCGCGGCACGACGATCGAGATCGGCCCCGGGCCCGGCGGACTCACACGCGCGCTGCTTCTGGCCGGAGCCGCCAAGGTGATTGCGATCGAGCGCGACCGGCGTGCGCTTCCGGCGCTCGCCGAGATTGCCGAGGCCGCCGATGGGCGGCTGCATGTCGTCGAAGGCGACGCGCTCGACGTCGACGCGTCAACGCTCGGCGAGCCCCCTCGCCGCATCGTCGCCAATCTTCCCTACAACATCGCGACGCCGCTGCTCTTCGCCTGGCTCGCGCGGATCGGCGATTTCGAGAGCCTGACCCTGATGTTCCAGAAGGAAGTGGCCGAGCGCATCACCGCTCAGCCGAACTCGAAAGCCTATGGCCGGCTCGCCGTGATGACGCAATGGGTCGCCGAGGCGAAGCGTCTCTTCGATATTCCCGCGCGCGCCTTCACCCCTCCGCCGAAGGTGACATCGTCGGTCGTCCGCATCACGCCGCGCTCCGCACCGCAAGGCGAAGCCGATGCCAGGACGATGGAGCGCGTGGTCGCAACCGCCTTCAACCAGCGGCGCAAGATGCTGCGCCAGGCGCTGAAGCCGCTCGGCAATGCCGAAGCCCTGCTCGCCGCCGCGGGCATCGACCCGACACGCCGAGCAGAAACGCTGCATGTCTCTGAGTTCGCTACCCTCGCGAGGATAGCGGGCTGACCGGTCGCTGGATCGACTACACCGGTCTTTGCGAGACTGCCTTCCCGGTTCCGCGAAAATCGAAGGCGACCGTGAGCCGGATGTCGTCGCCTTCGAACGGCGTGGTCCCGTGCATGAAGTAAGATGGGAAGAACACGACCGTACCGGGCCGCGGTGTGACGAGCCGTCCGCGTCCGATGCCCTCGCTAGGCTCGCCCAGCTTGAGCCATCCCTGCATTCCGGCGGGATCGGCCGTTCCGGCCGGAACCTTGACGTAGTAGACGCCGCTGATCCAGCCGTTCTGGTCAAAATGGCTGACGTGAAAGCCCTGGCGGCGAAGCAGAATTGACCAGGATCCGGCTGGTATGGGCTTCTCGCGAAGCCGCGCAAGGAAAGGATGGTCTGCCGCGGGCTCGAGGGTCCCCAAATAGGCCTGAGCCTCTTTCAGAAGCTGCGCCCTGAGCAGGAGCAGCGGCCCCTCCGCCGAGGCAAAGAGGTCGCCTCTGGTTTGCGTCCCGCCGCGTAGACTTTGATCAGGCGAACGATGCCCTTCTCGCCGATGCAGGTCGATCAACTGAGCGGCGAGCGCATCATTGAACTCTGAAAGCGTCCTGTACCCTTCCGGCGTCCCGATCTCCTTTGCGAGGACAAGACCTGCATAGTCGTTGACGCGCTCCGCTTCCGGATGCCCCAGCTCGGCAAGACAACGGGCCCGAAGCATGATCAGCTCCTGGTCGAAAGCATCGTTCGCGAGCGCCTGGTCCAGCAATGCAAGCGCGCTCCGGGCCTGATTGAGCTTGATCTGGACGTCGGCAAGAATAGCCAGCGCGCCCCTCCTGTCGGTCGTCGTAGCCGCAACGCGACGAAGCAGAGCAAGCGACGGTAGGAGCTCCGACGTATCCGCCAGCGCGCGGCCGAGAATTTCCAGAGGAGGCGTCTCGCCAGGCGCCAAGGCCACGGCTTTTCGGAGCGGCGGCAGCGCTTCCGCCGCCCGACCGCAGGTGAGCAGGGATCGGCCGTATGCATGGTGGCTCGCCGCCGATTGGAGGGGCCCGCTGCAAAGCAGCCGCAGTGACGCGCATGGATCGCCGAGTTCCGGATTGTTTCTGAGCAGATCGAAGAGTCGATCGTGATGACTTAGCTCGCCAGGTCGGATCGCGAGAGCGCGTCGAAAGGCGACCGCCGCAGCCGTCGGATTCCCGAGCACTCTGAGGACGAGACCGAGGTTAGCCAGACCGACGTCCAGAACCGGTGCAAGGACAAGAGCCTGCCTAAGCTCGGCCGCCGCATCGATGAAGTTGCCCGTGGCGCGCAGACACTCCGCAAGATTGCCGTGGAACGCCGCGATTCCCGGCGCCTTGGCGATCGCCCGCCTCATGTGAGCGATTGCATCTCCGGTGCGGCCACGCTGATAGAGAAGCATCCCCAGCATCTGCCACGCGTCGGCGTTGCCACGGTCCTTGGATAGAATCCTTCGATATGCGCGCTCCGCACGATCAAGCTCGCCCCCCGCATGGAGCTTCATCGCGAGCGCAAGCGTATTCTTCGAATCCATGACCGGATGCGTGATGACATAGAAGCCGAGCTAGAACGTCAATGGCCCTGCTGCAGGCGCTTGACGAAGTCGGGCAACCCGACCTGGCGGATTCGGCGCAGCCGCTCGGCGGTCAGGATCGAGCCGACCTGGGCGATGCTCTTGTCGAAGTCGTGGTTGACGACGATGTAGTCGTACTCAGGCCAGTGGCTCATCTCGTCCGACGCCTTCGACATGCGCTTGGCGACCACCGCCGGCGTGTCCTGCGCCCGGTTCTTGAGCCGGCGCTCGAGCTCGCCGGTCGAGGGCGGCAGGATGAAGACGCTGACCAGGTCGTCGCGCGCCGCTTCCTTGAGCTGCTGCGTGCCTTGCCAGTCGATGTCGAACAGCACGTCGCGGCCGAGCGCGAGCTGCTCCTCCACCGGTTTCTTCGGCGTGCCGTAGTAGTTGTCGAAGACCTTGGCGTGCTCCAGCAGCTCGCGGCGGTTGACCATGAGGTCGAACTCGGTGCGGTCGATGAAGTGATAGTCCCGGCCTGCGACTTCGCCCGGACGCTTCTTCCGCGTGGTGACCGAGACCGACATCGTGATGGAGTCGTCTAGCTCCAGCAGCTTTCGCGCGATCGAGGTCTTCCCCGCACCCGAAGGCGAAGAGAGCACCAGCATCAGGCCGCGCCGGGAGACTCCACCCTGGATCATCGCTTCATTCCACGTTCTGGATCTGCTCGCGGAACTGGTCGATCACCGTCTTGAGCGCGATGCCGATTCGGGTCAGCGCCACGTCCTGCGACTTCGAGCAGAGCGTGTTGGATTCCCGATTGAACTCCTGCGAGAGGAAGTCGAGCCGCCGGCCGATGGCGCCGCCCTCCTTCAGCATGTCGCGCGCCTGGCCGACATGGGCGCCGAGCCGATCCAGCTCCTCGCGCACATCGCCCTTCGCTGCCAGCAGCGCCAGCTCCTGCGCGAGCCGCTCTTCCGACGGAACGGGAACCGCATCCAGCAGGGTCTGGACCTGCTGGCGGAGCCGTTCCTTGACTGCCTCTGGCCTGAGCGCTGCCGACGACGCCGCTTCCGTGCTCAGGCGCTGGATCTCGTCGATCTGCCCCAGCAGGACGGCCTGGAGTCGCGCGCCTTCATCCGCGCGCGCCGCGATCAGCCGCTTGAGCGCCTGGGCGAAACCCAGGAGCAGCACCTTCTCGGTCTTCTCGTCGACCGCGTCGGCGAGACCGCCGCGATCGAGCACGCCCGGAATCTGCAGCAGGGCTTCGATCCTCGGCGGCGCCTGGTCGACGCGACCGAGAAGGTCGGCCTGCAGCCCCAGCACTTGGTCGAGGATCACGCGATCGACGGTGAAAGCCGACGCGCCGGCCGCCCGTGACAGCGTCAGATTGACCGAGACGTTGCCGCGCTTCAGCTGCTTCGCCGCCTCGGCACGCAGCTGCGGATCGAGGCGATCGAGACCGGAGGGCAGCCGGCAGCGGATGTCGAGGCCGCGGCCGTTCACGCTGCGCGCCTCCCACACCCAGGAAAGTCCGCTGGTCTCGCCCTCGGCGCGGGCGAAACCGGTCATGCTGGCGATAGTCACGTCGCTCAGGTCCCCCCGACCGTCTTAACCCCGACGGCGGCGCGACTATAACTGCGTGCCGCTTCCGCGCCTATACTCGCACACATGAAAGACCCGACATCGATCCTGATCAGCGGCGCGTCGAGCGGCCTTGGCGCGGCGCTGGCGGAGGCCTACGCGGCACCCGGTATTCGCCTCGCGCTCGGCGGGCGCGATCGAGAGCGGCTCGACGGCGTGGCGGAGCGATGCCGGGCCGCCGGCGCCGAAGTCGACGTTGAAATCGTGGACGTGGTCGATGCCAGCGCGACAACGCGTTGGGTCGAAACCGCCGACGATCGGCGCGCGCTCGATCTGGTCATCGCCAACGCGGGTATCTCGGCCGGCAGCCGCAGCACCGGCGAGGCCGCGGAACAGGTAAGACGCATTCTCGCGGTCAACATCGATGGCGTCGTCAGCACCGTGCTGCCGGCGCTCCCGCGCATGCAGCGTCGAGGGCGAGGCCAGGTCGCTCTGATGGCGTCCCTCGCCGGCTATCGCGGGCTTCCCGGCGCGCCCGCCTACTGTGCGAGCAAGGCAGCCGTAAAGGTCTTCGGCGAGGCGCTGCGCGGCGAACTCGCCGCGGACGGCGTCGGCGTCAGCGTCATCTGTCCCGGATATGTCGATACGCCGCTGACGCAGCGGAACCGCTTTCCGATGCCGTTCCTGATGGACGCGCCTAGCGCCGCTCGGCTGATCAAGCGCCGGCTCGCGAAGAACAAGGCGCGCATCGCCTTCCCCTGGCCGATGGCGACGCTGGTCTGGCTGCTGCAGGCGATGCCGCCGGGTCTGATCGACCTCGCGCTGGCGAAGCTGCCGAGAAAGTCCTAGCGATCCTGGCGGCGAGACCGCTCGGCCCAGCGCCGTTCGCGCTCGGCCATGCGCTCGCGAAACGCCTTGCGCTCTTCGGGGGTGAGCTGCGCGCTGGCCTCGATCATCGTCGACTGCATGAGCTCCGACATGGCATTGGCGCGACGGCGCGCCTCGACGAAAGCGGCTTCGGCCTTGGCCTTGTCGAAGGGCTCGGCCGCGAGCGTCTGCATCGCCTCCGACCGCGCCCGGCGGAACTCGCGGCTCTGCTCGCGGATCTGCGCCTGACGTCCTTCCATCACCGCTTTGACCTTGGCGCGCCCGGATTCCGGCAAGCCGGCGGCGATGCGGCCCATCGGCCCCATCATCGCCCGTTCCGAGGAACGCTGATGCTCGCGCCAGTAGCGCATGCCGACGACCGCGCCGAGGAAGAGGTTGAGCGCGAGCGAGACGATCAGCGCCCAGCCGACCCAACGATTGCCGAGGAAGGCCATCACAGGATGTCCCCTTCGATCGGATCGCCCTCGAAGTAGAGAGCATCGAAGCCCGGCTCGAGCGACGTGGCGTAGCTCTCCATGCCGTCCATCCACCAGCCGACGACGAGACCGAGGCAGGCGGCCGCGGCCAGCGTCGCCATGCGCGGCCAGGACCAGGTGAAGGCGGGCGCCTTCGGCCGCGCCTTGGCGAGGATCGCCTGCGCCAGGCCTGGGCTCGTCGGATACGTCTGCCAGGTATCGAGCACGCGCGCGAGCTGGCGCTCTTCCGCCGGGGTCAGATCGATCTCAGGCTTCATGTCCATCCTCCGCCAGATCCGACATCAGCGGCTTCAGGCTGTCGCGCAGCTGCCGCTTGGCACGGATCAACAACGACTCCAAGGCGCCGACGGTGATGCCCATCACCTCGGCTGCTTCGATATTGCCGAGCCCTTCATAGTGGCAAAGGGTCAGCGCGGTGCGCTGCCGTTCCGGCAGCTCGCCGACGGCCGCCTTGACCGACCGCGCCACCTCCGTCTGGTGCAGCGTCCGGAACGCATTCGGCTGCTCGTCCTCCGGTTCGGGCACATCGTCGATCGGCAGCGAGCGCGGGCGCCGGAGCCGGTCGATCGAGGCATTCACCACCACGCGGTAGAACCAGGTGGTGAAACGGCCGCCCTCCGGACGCCAGCGATCGGCGTGCTGCCAAAGTCTGAAGAAGGCGTCCTGGGCCACGTCCTCTGCCTCGCCACGGTCGCCCAGCAGGCGCTGGGCGGTTCTGACGGCACGGTCGAGGTGACGGGTGACCAAGGCGGCGAACGCCGTCCGGTCGCCGTCGGCGATCCGCGCCATCAAAGCCTCGTCGGCCAGTCCGTCCATCAGGCGATCCAACGCCGGCCGACCTCCTGTGGTTGGAACGGGCTGCCGCGGTATTTTCCTGCGGTCCCTATTCGGCGTTGCTGTAGAGGGTTTCGGGCGAGATTAGAACTCTTTGAATTTCCACCCATTTGCCGTCGCGCCAGGCCCGGAACAGACAGGAACGGCGGCCGGTATGGCAGCAGACACCGGTCTGGTCGACCTTGAGCAGCAGCATGTCGCCGTCGCAGTCGACGCGGAGCTCGACCAGGCGCTGGACCTGGCCCGAGCTCTCGCCTTTCCGCCACAGCTTGCCTCGCGAGCGCGACCAGTAGCAGACGCGCCCGGTGGCCAGGGTCTCGGCCAGGCTCTCCATGTTCATCCAGGCGAGCATCAGGACCTCGCCGGTGTCGAATTGCTGCGCGACCGCGGGAACGAGCCCGCGCTCGTCGAAGGCGAGGACGGCCTCAACCTCGGGCGAGAGCGCCGGCGTGGTCACGCCGCCTTCGCCACCTGGGTCAACCGGGAGAAGCCGGCCTCGAGATCGGCAATCAGGTCGTCGGCATCCTCGAGCCCGATATGGAGGCGGACCAGCGTCCCCTTCTCCGTCCATGGCACCGCGGTCCGATGCAGCACGTTCGAGACCGGCAGCGCCAGGCTCTCATAGCCGCCCCAGGAGGCGCCCATGCGGAAGATCTTGAGCGTGTCCAGGAAGGCGTCCATCGCCGGTTTCGGCTGCTCCTTGATCAGGACCGAGAAGAGGCCGGAGCAGCCGGTGAAGTCGCGCTTCCACAGCTTGTAGCCGGGGAAGCTCGGCAGCGCCGGGCAGAGCACGCGCGCGACCTCGGGCCGGGTCTCGAGCCAGGTCGCAACCTTGATCGCGTTCTCCTGATGGCCCTTGAGGCGCACATGCATGGTGCGAAGCCCGCGCAGACCCAGATAGACGTCGTCGGGGCCGACCGAATAGCCGAGAGCCTTGAAGCTCGCCTCGACCGCCGGCAGCGTCGCCTCGGTGCAGGTCGTGGTTCCCAGCATCGCGTCCGAATGGCCGACAATGTACTTGGTCGCCGCCTGGATCGAGACATCGACGCCGTGCTTGAAGGCGCTGAAGAAGAAGCCGCCCGACCAGGTGTTGTCCATGAAGACGACGCAGCCCTTCTTGTGCGCTTCTTCGGCGATCGCCGGGATGTCCTGCATCTCGAAGGTGCCGGTGCCCGGCGACTCCGTGTAGACGATCCTGGTGTTGGGCCGGATCAGGTCGCGGATGCCGCCGCCGATCAGCGGATCGTAGTAGGTCGTCTCGATTCCCATGTTCCTGAGGAAGTTGTCGCAGAACCGCCGGTTCGGGAAATAGGCGGAGTCGACCATGAGGATGTGGTCGCCCGACTTCACGAAGGCGAGGATCGCGCCGACCACCGCGGCGAAGCCGGACGGCCAGGCGATGCAGCCATGCCCGCCTTCGGTCGCCGCCACCGCCTCGCCGAAGGCGCGATGCGTCGGCGTGCCGTAGCGGCCGTAGACGAAGCCCTTGAAGCCCGGCTTGTGCGCCTCGTCCCAGGCGGCGACGCTGGCGAAGGTGATCGTGGAGGCGTGATAGACGGGCGGATTGACGATGCCGTGGTTCGCTTCCGGATCGAGCCCCGCATGGGTGATGATCGTGTCGCGCCTGAAGCTGCCCTTGAGTGCCATGCGTCGCTGCGCCCCGAGTTCATCGCCGAAATGCCGCGCCATGGTGATGGCCCCCCGCTTTCGGCGCAAGCGGAAGGAAGCGGTTGCGGCCACCCCGAGCGAATTGTAAGCATTGACACCATAGAGGCCCCGAAGGGCCCCGGGAGGCGGTGGACATATGGCAGCTCAGGCGCAGCGCAAGCTTTCGACGGACGTCGTCATCCACATGGCGGGCGTCCACAAATGGTACGGCGATTTCCACGTCCTCAAGGACATCAACCTCTCCGTCCATCGGGGCGAGCGCATCGTCGTCTGCGGGCCGTCGGGCTCGGGCAAGTCGACGATGATCCGCTGCATCAATCGCCTGGAGGAGCACCAGAAGGGCCAGATCGTCGTCGACGGCATCGAGCTCTCCCAGGACGTCAAGAACATCGACATGGTCCGCCGCGAAGTCGGCATGGTGTTCCAGCAGTTCAACCTGTTCCCGCATCTGACCGTGCTCGAGAACCTGACGCTGGCCCCGATCTGGGTCAGGAAGATGCCGAAGGGCGAGGCCGAGGCATCGGCGATGAAGTACCTGACCCGCGTGCGCATCCCCGAGCAGGCGCAGAAATATCCGGGCCAGCTCTCCGGCGGACAGCAGCAGCGCGTCGCAATCGCGCGCTCGCTCTGCATGCAGCCCAAGATCATGCTGTTCGACGAGCCGACCTCGGCACTCGACCCCGAGATGATCAAGGAAGTGCTCGACGTCATGGTGGGCTTGGCCGAAGACGGCATGACCATGATCTGCGTGACGCACGAGATGGGCTTCGCCCGCACCGTCGCCGACCGCATGATCTTCATGGACTATGGCGAGATCGTCGAGCAGGCGCCGCCGGAAGAGTTCTTCCAGAACCCGAAATCCGACCGCACCAAGCTGTTCCTGAGCCAGATCCTCAAGCATTAGTGCGGCATTGACGCCCCTCCCCTGGCGGCGCCGGGGGAGGTAAAACGCCTCATGACCTCCCGCCTTCCCTTCGTCGACCTGCAGGCTCAGCGCCGCCGCATCGGTGCGCGCATGGACGAGGCGCTCGCGCGCGTGCTCGCCCATGGCCAGTTCATCCTCGGGCCGGAAGTGAAGGAGCTCGAAGGCAAGCTCGCCGCCTTCTCCGGCGTGAAGCATTGCATCGGCTGCGCCAACGGCACCGATGCCCTGCTGTTGCCGCTGATGGCCTGGGGCATCGGCCCGGGCGATGCGGTGATCGTGCCCTCCTTCACCTTCGTGGCGTCGGCCGAGGTCGTGGTGCTCGCCGGCGCGACGCCGGTCTTCGTGGATGTCGATCGCGGCAGCTTCAACATGACCGCCGAGACGCTGGAGCTCGGCATCCTCGCCGCGCGCGAGGCCGGCCTCACGCCGAAGGTGGCGATGCCGGTCGATCTCTTCGGCCAGCCCGTCGATTTCGCGAGCTTGGGGCGGGTTTGCTCGAAGTACGGCCTCAAGATCCTGTCGGACGCGGCGCAGAGTTATGGCGGCGCCCAGGGCAATCGCCGCGTCGGTTCGCTGGCGCCGGCGACCTCGACCAGTTTCTTCCCGTCCAAGCCGCTCGGCACCTATGGCGACGGCGGCGCCATCTTCACCGACGATGACGGGCTGAACGATCTGCTGCGCAGCATCCGCATGCACGGCCAGGGCATCGACAAGTATCACAACGCCCGCATCGGCCTTAATTCTCGCCTGGACACGATGCAGGCCGCCGTACTGCTGCAGAAGCTCGATATCCTCGAAGACGAGATCGCGACCCGCGACCGCGTCGCGCGGCGCTATTCGGAGGCGCTGGACGATGTCTGCGAGGTGCCGCGTGTGGCCTCCGGCAACGTCTCGGCCTGGGCCCAGTACACGATCCTGATCGAGAACCGCGATGGCATCGCCAAGGCGCTGGACGCCGCCGGCATCCCGACCGCGATCTACTACCCGATCCCGCTGCACCGGCAGGAAGGCTACCGGCACTTCCCAATCGCCAAGGGCCAGCTTGCGGTCTCGGAGGAGCTCGCGCGCCTCGTGCTCAGCCTGCCGATGCACCCCTATCTCACGATTGCCGACCAGGATCGCGTGATCGCCGCGGTGAGGAACGCCGTCGCCTAGCGCGGTATTCGGGAACCATTCGCGGGCCGGGCTGTTCTGGCAGCATCGGAGGTCCCCGCTCCATGTTCCATCGTCCCCTCGCCGTCCTCGTTACGTTCCTCGGTTTCGTCGCCAGCGGCCCCCCGGCGACGGCCGTCGTAGCGTCCGTTCACCCCTTCTGCGTTCAGTATCTGATGAACGTGCAGGATTCGCGCATGCAGGGCGTGATCGACGACCCGATGCCGGTCACGGCCTGCAACGAGCACTTCAAGAACGCACCGATCGACATCAAGGACGACTACTACAGCGCCGAAGTGAAGGGCATCCACAACGAGAAGCCCTACTACCGGTACAAGGTCGTCGGCATGCATCGGAATGCGACGATTGTCAGCGTCGCGGAAAACCCCGGCGGGGCCAACGTCTATTCGGCGATCGGCATGATCATGGGCTGGCCGGTCTCGAGCTCCTCCGACGCGCGTGACTTCTTCACGCAGAGGATGACCCTTCTCGGCTTCGTCGAAGGCGGCGATCGCTGCAATGGCGGCTTCGCCGAAGTGAAGATGACGGCGCCTGCGACGCTCCTGGTCAGCACAAGGCTCACGCCCTATGACCTGTTCGTCTATCGTCCGAACCGCGGCCTCGTCCGCGACAAGGAAAAGCCGGTCTACGTCTCCGTCGAGAACGAGGAGCTGGGCCCGGTGTCGATGAAGCTCATGGAGCTCGAGCCCTATCGCGACCTCGACACCGGGGCGACCAGCTGCATCGGCACCGCGACGACCGAGTACAATCTCGACTACGGCACCGCCAAGCTCGTCTCGGTGAAGCTCGACAAACTCACCTCCGGTGCCGGCGTCGCGAAGCACAAGCACCAGGCCTGCTTCAACAAGGTGGTGCAGGAAGCGGCGCCGTCGCTGCCGGCGACGATCACGCCGGAGAAGCTGCGTGCGATGTCGAACGCCTTCGAAAGCAAGTGCATGGCAGCGACGCCGTAGCGCCGCCGCACCGATCAGGCGGCGGCTAGCCGCCGGTAGATCGCGCCGGTGGAGGCGCCGAGCGCCAGCCAGAAGACGAGGCCGCTCACCAGCGCGGCGATGATGAACTCGCGCACCAGGCCGGGCGGTGCTGCACCGCCCTGCTCGGCCGGATGCGGCGCACCCACCAGATGCGGCAGCGCGAGGAGCGCCAAGCCGAGGACGATGCCGATCGCGCCGCGCCGGATCAGGATCAGGGCAAGCCCGGCCGCGGTCGCGGCGGCCGTGGCGGTCCACCAGAGCTGACGCGAGACCAGCGGCGCCGCCTCGGTGCCGGGCAGCTCCGGCGGCAGGCCGAGCGCCGGCGCGACGACGAAGCTCAGATAGCCGCAGACGCCCCAGGCGAGGCCCGTCTTCCATCCGCCCTCGCCGCTCAAGGCGAGCCCTGCCGAGATCAGCAGGCCGAATCCGATGCCGGCGAGGAGGTTGAACAGCAGCGTGTAGCCGGTACGCTCCCAGCCATCGGCCGGGGCCCAGGCGTCTTCATCATGATCATGCGTGGCCGAGGCGGCATGGTCGTGCGGCTTCGCCTTCCCGGCGGCCTCCTCGAAGACCTCGGCCTGAAGAATCAGCGGGACGGCGCGCACCGCCTGGACGGCGCTGGCGATGCCGCCGGCGACCAGACCTCCAAGGACGGCGGCGAAGAAGATTCGCCGGAACATCAGATCAGTGGCAGGGGAAGGCGTGGATGTGCCGGGCGTCGTGCGCGGCGTTGTGGATAACGCTGGGGCCGGCGAACCCGACGCCGAAGATCAGGAACACCCCGAGGAATGCCGCGGCGAAAGCCGGCCAACGGGAGGCTTCGCCCTTCAGGACGACAACGGCGGCGAGGGTCTGTCCGGTCGGCATCTTCGAGGCTCCGAAAGCAGGCGGGAAAGGTGCAAGCTAGGTCCGGATCCCAGGGCCGTCAATCCGGCGAGTTTCGAAGACTCGGCTTCGGCAAAACTGCTAAACGACCGGGCACCGATCCGGGAGAGACGATGACCGACACCGCGACCGCGCAACTCACCGCCGACATCCTCCTCGACATCCAGGCCGTCCATATCCGGCCCGAGCAGCCCTTCACCTTCACCTCCGGTCGGCTCTCCCCCGTCTATGTCGACTGCCGCAAGATCATCTCCTTCCCGCGGGCACGGGCGAAGCTGATGGATCTCGGCGTCGAGCGGGTCTGCCGCGACGCCGGCCACGAGGCCTTCGACGTCGTCGCCGGCGGCGAGACCGCCGGCATCCCCTTCGCCGCCTTCATGTCCGAGCGCCTCGGCCTGCCGATGACCTACATCCGCAAGAAGCCGAAGGGCTTCGGCCGCAACGCGCAGATCGAAGGCGACTTCAAGGACGGCGCGCGCATGCTGCTGGTCGAGGATCTGGCCTCGGAGGGCGGCTCGAAGCACGTCTTCCTCGACGCGATCAACGCCGCCGGCGCCGTCTGCAGGCACATCTTTGTCATCTTCAACTACGGCACCTTCCCCGAAGGCATCGCGGCGCTCGAAGCGCGCGGCGTCAAGCTGCATGCGCTCGCCACATGGGCCGACGTGCTGATCGCCGCCGAGCGCCGCGGCTACACCAAGGACCAGCTCGACCAGGTGCGCAGCTTCCTCACCGATCCCGACGGCTGGGCCGCCAAGCGGAAGTCGGCCTGATGCCGCGCTTCGCCGCCAACCTATCGACGATGTTCCGCGAGCATGACTGGCTCGCGCGCCCGATGGCTGCCAAGCGCGCCGGCTTCGATGCGGTCGAGATCCAATACCCTTACGAGATCGACCTGGAGGCGCTGGCCCGCGCCAAGCGCGATGCGGATGTGCAGTGGCTGATGATCAACGTTCCGGCCGGCAACCAGGCTGCCGGCGAGCGTGGCATCGCCTGCCTCCCCGGCCGCGAGGCCGACTTCCGCGAAGGCATCGCGCTGTGCCGGCGCTACGGCGAGGCCCTCGGCATCTTCCAGGTCAACACGCCGGCCGGCATCCCGCCGACGGGCGTCGAGCGCGCCCGCATCGAGGAAACGCTGATCGGCAATCTGAACTACGCCGCCGAGGAGCTCGGCAAGGCCGGCATCAAGGTGCTGGTCGAGCCGCTCAATACCCGCGACGTCCCCGGCTTCTTCGTCACCCGCGCCGATCAGGCGCTCGACCTGATCGACCGCGCCGGCCATGCCAATCTCGGGCTGCTCCACGACCTCTATCACGCACAGGTGATGGTCGGCGACCTGATGCGAAATCTGGAGCGGCTGATGCCGCGCATCGGCCATATCCAGTTTGCCGATCCGCCCGGCCGCCACGAGCCCGGAAGCGGCGAGCTGAACTGGCCGGCGCTGTTCGCCCTGATCGACAAGCTCGGTTACCGCGGCTGGGTATCCGCGGAGTACTTTCCAACCGGAAATACCGCGGACAGCCTGGGCTGGATGGCGACGCCGGGCTAGGCCGCCCTTCCGCCGAAGATGAACGCCGTAATATAGTCGCCGCCAGCCAAGTCCATTCCGGGAGGTTGTCTATGCGTTATCTTGCAACAGGCGTGCTGGCTGCGTCGCTGGCGCTTACGGGCGCCGCGTTCGCCCAGCAGAAGGCCGGAGAACTGACGGTCGCAATGACCCAGTTCCCCTCGACCCTCAATCCGCATATCGACTCGATGCTGGCCAAGACGATCGTGCTGCACATGACGCAGCGGCCGCTGACCACCTACAACGAGAAATGGGAGGCGATCTGCCTCCTCTGCACCGAGCTTCCGACGATCGAGAACGGCAAGGCCAAGCCGGTCGATCTGCCCGACGGCAAGAAGGGCGTGAAGGTCACCTACACGATCCACCCGAACGCCAAATGGGGCGACGGCACGCCGGTCACGACCAAGGACGTGATCTTCACCTACGAGGTCGGCAAGAACCCGGACACGGGCGTTGCCAACATGGAGCAGTTCCGCGAGATCGTCTCGATCGAGGCGCATGACGACAAGAGCTTCACGGTCACCAAGGACAAGCTGAAGTTCACCTACAACCTCATGAACGACTTCCGGCTGATCCCGGAGCATATCGAGAAGGCGAATTTCGATCCGAAGAACGCCGCCGAGTACAAGAAGAAGACCGCCTTCGACACCAACACGACAAACCCCGGCCTCTTCTTCGGCCCCTACAAGATCGCCGAGATCGTGACCTCGAGCCACGTCTCCTTCGTGCCCAACCCCACCTGGTTCGGCGACAAGGCGAAGTTCAACCGCATCACATTCAAGGTGATCGAGAACACCGCGGCGATGGAAGCCAACCTGCTCTCGGGCTCGGTCGACTACATCATGGGCGAGCTCGGCGTCACCATCGACCAGGCGATCGCGTTCCAGAAGCGCCAGGCCGACAAATACAATTACGACTTCAAGCCCGGCCTCGTGTACGAGCACATCGATCTCAACCTCGACAACCCGCTGCTCAAGGACAAGCGCGTCCGCCAGGCGCTGCTCTACGCGATCAACCGCGAGCAGATCGTCCAGCAGCTCTTCGAGGGCAAGCAGCCGGTCGCGCACACCAACATCAACCCGCTCGACTGGATCTACCACAAGGACGTCAAGACCTATCGTCACGACGCCAAGCGCGCGGGCGAGCTTCTCGACGCCGCCGGCTTCAACGTGATGAAGGACGGCTATCGCCACAACGCCGCCGGCGACCGCCTCCGCTTCGAGCTCATGACCACGGCCGGCAACCGCTCGCGCGAGCTGGTGCAGCAGGTCCTCCAGAGCCAGTGGAAGGCGGTCGGCGTCGAGATCGTGATCAAGAACGAGCCGGCCCGCGTCTTCTTCGGCGAGACCACGAAGGAGCGCAAATACACCGGCATGGCGCTGTTCGCCTGGATCTCCTCGCCGGAGAACGTGCCGCTGACGATCCTCTCCTCCAAGCACATCCCGACCAAGGAGAACAACTGGGCGGGTCAGAACTACACGGGCTACAAGAACCCGGAGATGGACAAGCTGCTCGAGGAAATCGAGGTCGAGCTCGATCGGAACAAGCGGCTCGCGCTCTGGACCAAGTTCCAGGCGATCTACTCGGAGGACCTGCCGGTCCTGCCGCTGTTCTTCCGCGCCGAGCCCTTCATCGTGCCGAAGTGGCTGAAGGGCATCGTGCCGACGGGGCACCAGTACGGCACCACGATGTGGTCGCAGAACTGGGCCGCGAACTGACGCGAGACGAGGCCGGCGGAGAAATCCGCCGGCCTTTCTCTTTCCGGCATATCTCCGATGACACGCTTCCTCTCGCTGCGCTTCCTGCAGGCGCTGATCGTGGTCCTGGTGATGTCGTTCGTCGTCTACGGCCTGATCGGGCTGATGCCGGGCGATCCGATCGACATCATGCTCTCGGGCGATCCCAACATGACCGCGGCCGACGCGGCGCGGCTGCGCGCGCTCTACGGCGTCGACAAGCCGATCATCGAGCGCTATTTCGAATGGCTGAGGAACGCCGTCGGCGGCGATTTCGGCTATTCCCGCCAGCATAACCAGCCGGTGCTGCACATCCTGCTGCCGCGGCTGGTGAACACGCTCTACCTGATGATGGGCGCCTTCCTGATCTCGGTGATCGTCGCGATCCCCGCCGGCGTCTACGCCGCGCGCCACCCGCGCTCGCTGGTCGACCAGGCGATCAACCTCTTCTGCTTCGCCGGCATCTCGGTGCCGGTGTTCTTCCTCGCCCTCCTGCTGATCATCCTCTTCGCGGTCCAGCTCGGCATCCTGCCGGCCAGCGGCACGCGCACGGTCGGCGCGCAATCTTCGTTCACCGACCAGCTTCGCTACCTGGCGCTGCCGGTTCTCACGCTTACCATCGCCAACATCGCCCAGGTCACCCGCTATGTGCGCTCGGGCATGATCGAGGTCCTGCGCGAGGACTACATCCGGACGGCGCGCGCCAAGGGCGCCGACGAGAACCGCGTGGTCTGGAAGCACGCGCTCCGCAACGCCCTGATCCCGACGGTGACGATCATGGCGCTCGAATGCGGCACGCTGCTCTCCGGCGCGCTGATCACCGAGACCATGTTCGCCTATCTCGGCATGGGGAAGCTGATCTTCGATTCCATCCTCGCCAACGACTACAACGTGGCGCTGGTCGGCCTGCTCTTCGCCTGCAGCGTGACGCTGCTCCTGAACCTGATCGCGGACGTGCTCTACGCCGCGCTCGATCCGCGCATCTCCTATCGCTAGAGGTGACGCGATGGCCACGGTGATCTCGCCCGAGACCTCGATCCGCTCCGCCGACGACGCGGCGCTGCCGCCGCCGACGCGCCCCGCGCTCCTGATCTGGCGCCGCTTCCGCCGCCACAAGGGTGCGCTGATCGGCGCCGGGGTGCTGATCTTCCTGGCGCTGCTCGCGATCTTCGCGCCTGCCATCGCCGGATGGCGCGGCCAGGACCACGAGGCGGTCAACCTGTTCAACCGCTTCCAGCCGGCCTCCGCCGAGCATCCGCTCGGCACCGACGATCTCGGGCGCGACCTGCTGCTGCGCCTGATCTATGGCGGCCGGATCTCTCTCTTCGTCGGCCTCGTCACCGCGGTGCTCACCGCCTCGATCGGCACCGTGATCGGGCTGATCTCGGGCTGGTACGGCGGGCGCGTCGACGCCTTCCTGATGCGCTTCTGCGACGGCTGGATCTCGCTGCCGCTGCTGCCGGTGCTGATCGTGCTCGCCGCCGTCGATCCGACCAAGGTCGGCCTGCCGGCTGCCATCGCCAAGTCGCCGGATTTGAGCCTCTATCGCATCGTCCTGATCATCGCGCTGGTCGCCTGGACCACCTCGGCCCGCCTGGTGCGCGGCGTCACGCTGACGCTCAAAACCCGAGACTTCGTGCAGGCCGCGGTCGCGCAAGGCGCCTCGACCGCGCGCATCCTCTTCGTCCATATCCTGCCGAACGCGCTGTCGCCGATCCTGGTCGCCGCCACGCTCGCCAGCGGCAACATCATCCTGCTGGAATCGACCCTGAGCTTCCTCGGTCTCGGCATCCAGCCGCCGGTGGCGAGCTGGGGCAACATCCTGACCAACGCCCAGGAGATCATCTGGTCGCAGCCGATGCAGGCGATCTACCCGGGCGTCCTGATCTTCGCCACGGTGATCTCGCTCAACTTCGTCGGCGACGGCTTGCAGGACGCGTTCGATCCGAGGACAGAGGGGCGATAGGGCCGCGTCTCACTTCTTCGGGCGCGACGGGAGTCTCGGATATTGTTCGTCCAACGGGACCTTGTACGGACGTCGCTTCGGCCCTGCGTTCATGTCGTACTCGCCGGCAAACAGCAGCGTGAACATCGCGTCCATACTGAACTCGGCAGCTCTCGCTTCGATGATGTCGATGAGCACGTCGATCGCACGATCCTTCGCAAAGGAGAGGCTTGCCTGGGCCGCCGTTAATCGGATGGGAACGAGCTCGTGATCCATGAGGCTAAGAAGCGCTGCTTCTCCTTCTGAGCCTGACTCCTTTAAGGCTTTGGCGACCGCGGCCATTTCGTTTCTGTGCCGGTCGAACGCCTCGACGCCCCCCTCTCCGTCTATGGGCGGATAGGATTTTCCGAGCTGAAGGAACGTCCCGACGAGGCTATCCACCGATCGGCCGGACCATTTCGATGTCATCGCACCACTCCTCGCCACTTCAAGATGGTAAGGCCGAACTCTCTCTGAAAGGCGGGATCCTTCGTTTTCAACCACTCGCGGACCGTCATCCCACCCAGTTCCTCTCGCTTGAACGAGTAGAAATCGCTGATCCTGCGGTGATGCACGACGGGGACGCGAACGATATTGTCCGTCGAGTGAACGTCCCATCCCTCGGCGCTTCCGAACTCTCTCTCACGAATATGGTGCCATTCATATCCCGGTCCAGCGGGGTTCCTTCTTCGGAACTCGTCGAAGGATCCGTAGTCCTCAACCCGCACCCTTGGATGCATTTCGGAGAGTGTCTTAGGCTCGTCGAAGTATGTGACGACCTCGGGGAACCCCTCTTCTAAGAGCACCGATGCCACAAGCCCCCAGGTCGATCGTCTAAGGGCAAAGGCTGCTGCGGGCGCGATACGCGTGATCATCTGCCGAACCAGTTGCCCGCGCGTCTTGGGTGTTCCCTCCACCGGCGGAAGGTCGGTCGGAGGAGGCTTTGGCGGATCGAAAGGATCCCTGGCGCCGCCGGCGAGGTGAAGCAATCCGCGCGATGATCGCGCTACAAGATCATCGAGCCTCGCAAGAGCATGATCCGCCCTGCTGAGTTCTTCCTCGGTGACCGGCCGATCGAGGTCCGAAACCTCGTCGCCGCTTCCATCCGTCCACTGCCCACCGTTGGGATGGCCGCGCGGCACGCGCGGCTGGTTCGGGTCGTATTTGCGTTCGAGCGCTTTGCGCTGGCGCCAGGCGTCGACGTTGATGCGCGGGTTGCCGCGGCGATGCGCCGGCCCCCAGCTCAGGTACCGGCCACAGGCGTTGCGGAAGGTCGTGAAGTAGTCGGGCGGCGGGAACGCGACGGCTTCGGCGAGTTCGGCGGCATAGGCGCGGTCGCCGGCGGCGAGCGCGTCGACCGCCATCTGCAGGATCGGCATGCGGTCGCCGAGACGGAAGTCGCGGCCGTAGACCGACTGCATCGCCTCTTCAAGGACCGAAAGGTCTACCAGCCAGGGGATCGGCGGTTGGCGGCCATTCGGCCGGATGCCGCCTACCGGCGAGGTCCAGAGGCGGATGAGGTCGCCGTCGATCCAGCAACGCTGCACGACGCCGCGGACAAAATCCGGGCGGTCGTGCGCGCCCTCGCGGGTGCGCCCGTGCATCGATCCAACTCCATCTGCGGAAAAGAAAAGGGGCCGGGGGTCCGTCGGACCCACCTAGCCCCAGTTAGCACGCATCCTGTCAAAGACGCGGGGTTTTGTCAGCTAAATTCTCGTATAAAAATCCGCATTATTTTTCGACGCCCCTCTTGGTCTCCGCGAAGCGGGCCGGCCTCAAGGGGTTAGCGAGGGTCGCCGGGAAGGCTATGATCGCCCGGTGATCCGGCTCCTGCTCCCCCTCGCGGCCCTCATCCAGGTCGCCGCAACCGCCCTTCCCGCCTCGGCGCAGATCGGGCCGGCGACGCATGGGGCGTGCTTCCTGGTGCGCAACATGGCGCCCTTCTCGCTCGCCGGACGCGTCGTCATGAAGTCGCGGCAGCGCTACACCTTCGTGCTGCAGAAGGGCCAGAGCCGGCGGGCCTGTCTGGAAGGCGAGATGCATCCGGGCGACAAGGTCGAGCTGGTGATCACGGTTTTCGCGATCCCGCTCTTCGTCTGCTACACGCAGGTCGACCAGCCGATCGAGCTCTACGCCGCCCGCCAGGAAGAGGGCTACAAGTACTACGCCAACTGCCGCTAGCTGGCGCGCAGCACCTTCGGCGAGAGCAGCGCCAGCGCCGCGGTCAGGCCGCCGGCCGCTCCCACCCACATCGTCGCCGACATGCCAATGAATCCTGCGAGCGGCCCTGCGATCAGCGCACCCAGCGGCAGCGCCAGGCCCGTCGCCACCTGGAAGGTGGCATTGGCGCGGCCCAGCACCTCGAGCGGCAGCACGCGCTGGCGCAGGCTGATGGCGTGGATCAGGAAGATGCTGAGGAAGGCGTCGCCGATGAGCTGATGCGCGACGAGGCTCGGGACCGCGAACGGGCCGGCGAGTTCCGAGAGCGGGATCAGCAGCGCCGCCGCATTGCCGATGGCAAGCGCCGAGATAAGCGTCGGGCCGAGGCCGAGACGCCCCGCCATCCTCTCCGCGACCAGCGCGCCACAGAATGAGCCGATGCCGCCGACGCTGATGACCAGCCCGATCACCAGCGGAAGAAGACCGAGCGTCTCGAGCGCCAGGATCATGTAGAGCGTGTGGAAGAAGCCACCGAACAGCATCATCAGTGTTTCGGCCGCGAGCAGCCGCGCGACAACAGGCTCGCCGAGACAGGCGCGGAAGCCGATGCCGATATCGGCGAGCACGCGGCTCGCCGCCCCGGGCGCGGCGGCCGGCGCCTCGACGGCGCGGATGCGGCTCAGCATCAGCGCCGACCACAGATACGAAGCCGCGTCGACGATGACGGCGAGCGGTGCGGACATGACCTGGATCAGGATGCCGGCGAGCCCCGGTCCGACGCTCTCGGCGATCGAATCCGTCGCCTCGAGCTTGGCATTGCCCTCGACCAGATGCGGCTTGCCGACCAGCGCCGGCAGGTAGGTGTTGTCGGCGATGCGGAACAGCGCCGAGGCGGCGCCGACCGCAGCGGCGATGGCATAGAGCTGCGGCATCGAGAGATCGCCCGACCATGCCGCCAGCGGAATCGTGAGAATGAGCGCGGCGCGGACGAGGTCGGCGGCGATCAGCAACGGCCGCTTCGCATGCCGGTCGACCGGCCCGCCGGCGACGAGCCCGACGATGACGCCGGGCAGCACGCCGAGCGCCGAGAGGATCGCGATCTCGCTCGGGCTCGCCTGGATCGTCAGGATCGCGATCATCGGCAGCGCCGTCCGCGTGACGCGGCTGCCCATCGCGCTCAAGGACTGCGCGGCCCACAGCTTCAGGAAATCGGGATGGCGCCAAAGCCCGCCCGACGGCCACCACGGCATCTGGCTCGATCCCCCGGATAAGACGCCGTGCTGTCTCGCCGATTGCGGAGGTCGGCGCAAGCCTAGAGCGGCCGCGCCGCCGCCAGCTCGTTCTCGCGGGCGTCGAGCAACGCGCGGATCGGAAGCCCGTCGCGCGCTCCGGACATCGTGCAGGCGATCGCGCCGGCGACGCTCGCCCGGCGAAGCGATGACGGGAGGTCGCGACCCTCATCCAGGCTTGCCGCGAACACGCCCAGAAAAGCGTCTCCGGCGCCGACCGTGTCGAGCACCGTGACATCGAGCGCGCCGATGCGCCAGGCGGCCTCCGGCGAGATCGCAATCGCGCCGTCGGCGCCGAGCGTCACGACCACGGTGTTGCCGAAGCGCCGTGACAGCGCCCAGGCGGCAGGCTCCGGATCGCGCTCCGGCATCTGCATCTGCTTCGCCAGCGCCTCGGCCTCGTGCTCGTTCAGGACGAGGAATCCGACATCGGCGAAGAGGCTGGGAGGTGCCGGCATCGCCGGCGCGAAGTTGAAGAGCACGCGCGAGCCCGCCTTGCGCGCGCGCGCCGCCATGATCGCGTTCTCGCCCGGCGGCACCTCCATCTCGAGAACGACCGTCGTCCCGGGCCCCAGCGCCGCCTCCGGCACATCGGCGGCGCGCACGGCGTAGTTGGCTCCGAGCGCGCCGAGGATCTGATTCTCGCCCGCCGGGTCGATGGCGATGAAGGCGGCGCCCGTCGGCTCGCGCGAGCTGCCGACGCCGCCGACGTCGATCCCTTCCGCCGCAAGCCCTTCCCTGAGCACCTTGCCGAATGCGTCCTCGCCGATCCGGCCGAAGAACTTCACCTTGGCGCCGGCCCGCGCCGCCGCGACGGCCTGGTTGGCGCCCTTGCCGCCGGGAAGGAAACGATAGGTCGGCGCCACCACCGTCTCGCCCGGCCCCGGCAGCCGGTCGACCGCGAGGATGAAGTCCGCGTTGATCGAGCCGAAGACGAGGACGGTCATGGGCACTGTCGTCGTCGTGCCCCCTCTCCCGGCGCAGCCGGGGGAGGGTTGGGGTGGGGGCCGAGCGCAGCGAGGATCAGCGGTTCAGCCATGACGCTACCCCTCGCTTCGCTCGGCCCCCACCCTGCCCTCCCCCGCGCTACGCACGGGAGAGGGTTCCGAGGAGCGGGCATCGGCAACATCGAGGCTTAGGCCGCTGCCGTCAGCGGTCCGGCGGGAAGCCGGCCTTCCTCGACCGCGTGGCAGGCGGTGATCGAGCCGGTGTCGTTCAGCTTCGGCTCCGGCCGCTCGGATCTGCAGCGGTCGTTGGCGAAGGGGCAGCGCGGATGGAAGGCGCAGCCCGAAGGCGGGTTGATCGGGTTCGGCACCTCGCCCGCGACCGGCGTGCGCTGGCGGCCGGTCATGTCGAGGTCCGGGATCGTATCCAGCAGCATCCGCGTATAGGGGTGCCGCGGCAGCGAGAACACCGTCGACTTGGGCCCGATCTCGGCAAGCCGGCCGAGATACATGACGCCGACACGGTCGGCGATGTGGCGGACGACCGCGAGGTTGTGGCTGATGAAGAGGTAGGTGAGGCCGAGCTGGCGCTGCAGGTCCTTCATCAGGTTCAGGATCTGCGCCTGCACCGAGACGTCGAGGGCCGAGGTCGGCTCGTCGCAGACGAGGAATTCGGGCTGGCTGGAGAGCGCGCGCGCGATCGAGATGCGCTGGCGCTGGCCGCCGGAGAATTCGTGCGGGTATTTCTCGCCGTCGACCGGCGAGAGGCCGACCTGGCGCAGCAGCTGGCCGACGCGGGCGACGATCGCCGCCTCGTCCTTGATCAGGTTGAAGGCGCGGATCGGCTCGGAGACGATCGCCGAGACCCGCCAGCGCGGATTGAGGCTGGCATAGGGGTCCTGGAAGATCATCTGCAGGCGCCGGCGGATCGGCGCCATCTCGGCGCGGCCGCCGAGGCCGGCCATGTCGACGCCGTCGAAGACGATCGAGCCGGTGGATGGCCGATAGAGGCCGACGACGAGGCGCGCCACCGTCGACTTGCCGCAGCCGGACTCGCCGACCAGCGCCAGTGTCTCGCCCTTGTTGATCTCGAAATCGATGCCGTCGACGGCGCGCAGCATGAGCCGCGGCTGGCCATCCAGCACGCGGTTGAGCCAGGGCGCGGAGACGTCGAAGTACCGGGAGAGCCCGGCGACCTTCACCAGGGGCTTTGCCATATCAGCCATGGGCGTAGAGCCAGCAGGAGGCTTGGGTGACGCCGGTGTCGAGGAGCTCCGGCCGTTCGACCCGGCAGCGGTCGAAGACATGCGGGCAGCGCGGGTTGAAGGCGCAGCCCGGCGGGATCTCGGTCAGGCGCGGCATCGAGCCTTCGATCTGGTCGAGCCGTTCCTTCTCGTCGTTGATCTTCGGGATGGAGCCCATCAGCCCGTGGCTGTAGGGATGCTTCGCTTCCTTGATCACCGAGCGCACCGGGCCGATCTCAGCAATGCGGCCGGCATACATGACGGCGACCCGGTCGGCGGTCTCGGCGATCACGCCCATGTCGTGGGTGATCAGCATGATCGCGGTGCCGTGGTCGCGGCAGAGGCGCTTGAGCAATGCGATGATCTGCGCCTGGATCGAGACGTCGAGTGCGGTGGTCGGCTCGTCGGCGATCACCAGCTTGGGATTGACGCAGAGAGCGAGCGCGATGACGACGCGCTGGCGCATGCCGCCCGAGAACTGGTGCGGGTAGTGGTCGATGCGGCGCTCGGCCGCCGGGATGCCGACCTCGTGCAGGAGCTCGAGCGCGCGCGTGCGCGCCTGGGTCGGCGACATGTCGGTATGGGTCTGGATCGTCTCGACCAGCTGGCGGCCGACCGAATAGAGCGGGTTCAGGCTGGTCAGCGGATCCTGGAACACGGCGCCGATCTGCTTGCCGCGGATCTTGCGCATCTCCTCGTAGGGGAGGTTGTCGATGCGGCGGCCCATGAGCCGGATCTCGCCGGCCGCGATGCGTCCGGGCGGCTCCAGCAACCCGATGATCGCGGTACCGGTCAGCGACTTGCCGGCGCCGGACTCGCCGACCACGCCCAGCACCTCGCCTTCGGCGATCTGGAGGGAGATGTCATCGACCGCGACGAGCGTGCCGCGGCGCGTCGGGAACTCGATGCGGAGGTGCTCGACCTCGAGAAGAGCAGCCATCAGCGGAGCTTCGGGTTGAGAGCATCGCGGAGCCAGTCACCGAGCAGGTTGACCGACAGCACCAGGATGACGAGGAACAGGCCAGGGAAGATCGCCATCCACCACTCGCCGGAGAAAAGGAAGTTGTTGCCGATGCGGATCAGCGTGCCGAGCGAAGGCTCGGTCGGCGGCACGCCGACGCCGAGGAAGCTCAAGGTGGACTCCGTCAGGACGGCGATGCCGAGGCCCAGCGTGCCGATCACCAGCACCGGCCCCATCACGTTCGGCAGCACGTGCCGGAACATGATCAGCATCGGGTGCAGCCCAATGACGCGCGCCGCCTGGACGTATTCCTTGTTCTTCTCGACCAGGGTCAGGCCGCGCACGGTGCGGGCGTACTGGATCCAGGTCGACAGCCCGATCGCCAGCACGATGACGTATACCGCGGCCTTGTCGTGGACGTCGCGCGGCAGGATCCCGCGGGCGACGCCGTCGATCAGCAGCACGATCAGGATCGCCGGGAAGCTGAGCTTCACGTCGGCGACGCGCATGATCACCGAGTCGGTGACGCCGCCGACATAGCCGGCGATGAGGCCGAGTGCGACGCCCATGGTCAGCGCGAGGGCGACCGAGGCGAAGCCGACCAGCAGCGACACGCGGGCGCCGAGAATGATGGTCGAGAACACGTCGCGGCCCTGATCGTCGGTGCCGAGGAGGTAGGTGAGCTTGCCGCCCTGCACCCAGGCCGGCGGCAGGAAGGCGTCCATCAGGTTGAGGGTCGCGACCTCGTAGGTGTTGTGCGGCACGATCCAGGGGGCGAAGGCCGCCGAAACCATGAACAGCATGGTCAGCGCGAAGGCGACCACCACGGTCGGCGAGCGTTTGAAGCTGTAATAGACGTCCGAGGCGAGGAAGCGCCGGACGAGGTCGGTGAAGTTGCGCCAGATCGCCATGGGATCAGTGAGCGCTCACCGACCGCTCGACCCGGAGCCTCGGATCGACGGCGAAGTAGAGCAGGTCGACGACCAGGTTGATGAGGACGAAGAAGAGCGCGACCAGGACGAGGTAGCTGCTCATCACGGGAACGTCGACGAACTGGATCGCCGTGATGAAGAGGAAGCCCATGCCCGGCCACTGGAACACCGTCTCGGTGATGATGGCGAAGGCGATCAGGCCGCCGATCTGAAGGCCGGCAATGGTGATCACCGGCACCAGCGTGTTCTTGAGCGCGTGGCCGAAATTGATCGCGCGGTTGGTCAGCCCCCGGGCGCGCGCGAACTTGATGTAGTCCGAGCGCAGCACTTCCAGCATCTCCGAGCGCACGAGCCGCATGATCAGCGTGGTCTGGAAGAGACCGAGCGTGATCGAGGGCAGGATCAGCGCCTTGAGCCCGCTCGCGGTGAGGAAGCCGGTCGACCAGAATCCGAGCTGCACCGTCTGGCCGCGGCCGAAGGATGGAAGCCAACCCAGCAGCACGGCGAAGATCAGGATCAGCAGGATGCCGATCAGGAAGGTCGGCAGCGACACGCCGATCAGGGACACCGTCAGCATGAAGCGGCTCATCGCGCCGTGCCGATGCAGGCCGGTGTAGACGCCGGCGGGCACGCCGATGAAGAGCGCGAAGAGCGCGGCGACGAGGACGAGCTCCAGCGTCGCCGGCAGGCGCTCGGCGATGATCTGGGCGACCGGCGTGCCGATACGGAACGAGAAGCCGAAATTGCCGGTCATCAGGTTCTTCAGGAACACCAGGAACTGTACGTAGAAGGGCCGGTCGAGGCCGAGCGTGCGACGGAGCGCTTCGCGCTCGGCGGCGCTCGCATCCTGCGCCACCATCTGGTTGATGGGGTCGCCCATGTACTGGAAGAGGGCGAAGGCGACGAACGCCACCGCCGCCATCACCAGGATGGACTGGAGAGCACGACGAACAATGTAGGCGAACATGATCTGACTCGAGGCGGGTAAGCGGCGAGGCCCGGACCGATCGCTCGGCCCGGGCCTCGCGCTTACGCCATACCGATGGTTACTTCATCTTGATCTGGCGGAGGTCGACGTCGTTCGACGGGCGCGGCTTGACCGAGCCGTCGACCGTGTCGCGCACGCCCCAGGCCAGCGTCTGCTGGTGCAGCGGGATGTGGCCGTAGTCGTCCTTGTGGATCTTCTGCGCCTCGACCATCAGATCGTTGCGCTTCTTCAGGTCCATCTCGGTCTCGGCCTGCTTGGTCAGCTGTTCGACCTTCGGGTTGGTGTACCGGCCGGAATTGAAGATGCCGGAATCCTTCTCCTTCAGGGTCACGATGTTGACCAGCATGTTGTGGGCATCGAAGGTGCCCGGGGTCCAGCCCAGCATGTAGAAGCTGGTGTTGTAGTTCTCCTTGAGCCCGATCTTGTCGAAATGCTTGGAGCGGGTCTGGGCGTTCAGCTTGATCTGGACGCCGATGCGGGTGAGCATCGGAACCACTGCCTGGCAGATCGCCTCGTCGTTGTCGTAGCGGTCGTTCGGGCAGTCGAGGGTCACCGGGAAGCCGTTCGGATAGCCCGCATCGGCCAGCAGCTTTTTCGCCTCGTCAGGATTGTAGGCCGGGCGCTTGTCGACTTCCTCGGAGAAGCCGGCGATGCCGGGGGCGACCATCGAGCCGGTCGGCCGCGAGCTGCCGCGCATGACGACGCGCTGGATCGACTGGATGTCGATCGCCTTGTAGAAGGCCTCGCGCACCCGCTTGTCCTTGAACGGGTTCTTGCCCGTGCCCTTCATGTCGAGGAGCTCGCTCCGCTCCTGATCGAAGCCGAAGAAGATGGTGCGGAGCTCGGCTCCCGTCAGCACCTTGGCGCCCGGGGTCGAGTTGATGCGCTGAACGTCCTGCGCCGGCACCGGGTACATCAGGTCGATCTCGCCCGAGAGCAGCGCCGCGACGCGGGTCGCGGCGTTGGCGATCGGGCGGAACTCGGCGCGGGTCAGGTTGTGGTCGGGCTTGCCCCACCAGTCCTTGTTCGGCTCGACCACCGTGCGGTTGTCGGCGACGCGCTCGACCAGCTTGAAGGGGCCGGTGCCGTTGGCGTTGAAGTTGATGAAGGTCGGCGCCGAGGTGCCGCGCACCACCTGGGTGGTGTTGTTCTTCTCCGACCACACCTTCGACATGATGTAGAAGAGCGGCAGCTGCTGCGGCAGGATCGGATCCGGACCGCTGGTGACGAAGTCGATCGTCGACGGGTCGACGATCTTGACCTCCTTGACCGTCGCGACATAGCTCTTCATATCGGACTGGTCGGCCTTGTAGCGGCCGAGCGAGAAGACCACATCCGCAGCGGTGAGCGGCGTGCCGTCATGGAACTTCACGCCCTGGCGCAGCTTGAAGCGCCACACTTCCGGGCTCACCTGCGACCATTCGGTCGCCAAGCCCGGCGACAGGCTCAGGTCGAAGTTGCGATAGATCAACCCTTCGTACAGGTTGGTCTTCATCGCATTGGTCGGCCCCTCGTTGTTGATCGCGGGGTCGAGGCCGAGAAGATCGGCGTTGGTCGAATAGCGCAGTACCTTGGCATGGGCCGGAGCCGCAGCCATAGCGACGGCCAAGGCCGTCGCGATCACGTAACGCATTAGGATTCACCTCCGATGAGCGGCCGGATACGGCCGCAATCCCTGTTTTCATTCCGCCGCCGGATTGGCCCGGGCGACAGCTGGTCCTAGTTTCGCCAGACGGACGCAGAAAATCAACCGGAAGCGCGGGGGGTACCCCACATCTTGCCGCTGGCGCTCACTTGGTGCCGTAGATGCGGTCGCCGGCGTCGCCAAGGCCGGGGACGATGTAGCCATGGTCGTTGAGGTGGCTGTCGATCGCGGCGGTGAAGACCGGAACGTCCGGATGCGCCTCGCCCATCGCCTGGACGCCCTCGGGTGCCGCCAGCAGGCAGACGAAGCGGAGATTGACGGCGCCGCGATCCTTGAGCCGCCCGACCGCGGCGATCGCCGAATGCCCGGTCGCCAGCATGGGGTCGACGACCACGACCGGCCGGTCGGCGATGTCATGCGGGACCTTGAAGTAGTACTCGACCGGCTGGAGCGTCTCGGGATCGCGGTAAAGGCCGATATGCCCGACGCGCGCCGAGGGAATCAGGTCGAGGATGCCGTCGAGGATGCCGTTGCCGGCACGCAGGATCGAGACGATGCAGATCTTCTTGCCCGCGATCGTCGGCGCATCCATCTCGGCGAGCGGCGTCTCGATCGGCCGCATGATCAGCGGCAGGTCGCGCGTCACCTCATAGGCCAGGAGCAGCGAGATCTCGCGGAGCAGCTGGCGGAACTCCGAGGACGGCGTCTCCTTGCGGCGCATCAGCGTCAGCTTGTGCTGCACCAGCGGATGGCTGACGACAGTGACGGTGCTGGGCATTTCTCTCCCCCGAGCGGCTTTCGCCGAAGCTATTAGAAGACCGTCCCGTCGCTGTCGAGCGTGAGCGGCGGGCCGCCGCCTGGACGCAGACGCTGGGCGACGCGGCGGCCGGCGGTCCAGGTGCCGCCCTGCAGGACTTTGGCCAGCGGCAGCCGCTCAGCGTCGAGGCCGAGTCGCTGGCGCATGCCCTTCGCGACCTCGTCGAGGAGAGCGACGGTCAGCGCCCGCCATTCGACGATCGGCTCCTCGCCGGGCGTCATCACGCGCGACGCCACCGCGGGATCGCGCCAGGCGAGCACGCCGAGATCGAGGAAGAGGCCACCGTTGCGGTATTCCGGCAGGCCCGTCAGCGCATCGAGATCGGTGACCGTGAGGCCGAGCCATTCCAGCGGCTCGACCAGCGAGTAAGTGAGCCATTGCGAGAGCTTGTGGAAGGGCACGAGCGCGTCCGCCGCATCGGGGCTTTGCGCCGAACGATGGCGCCAGGTGTCGCCGAGCGGAAGGCCGGCGAGAGTGAGGCGTCCGGGCCAGACCAGGCCGAAACCGGCGAGCACGGCATCGAGGATGTCGGTCGCCTTGAGCCTGCCATCGACGGCATGCCGCTCGAGATAGTCGACGAGATTGCCGATGCGCGCATCGCGGCCGAAGAGATCGGGCGCGGCGGCGATGGCGCGGCCGAGGCTGCGCATGAGGGCGGCGCGGCCGTCGAGACCGACGAGCGGGTTCGCCGCGCCGCACTGAAAGCCCGAGGCGAGCCGGCTCGCCTCGAAGCGGGCAAGGCCGGTGGCGTCGGCGCGGAGCGGCCGCGTCGCATCGCCGGAGAAGGCGCCTGACGCGAAGAGATCGAAGCTGGCGACCGCGAGCCCTTCGGAGCGCGTGAAGACATCCCCGCTCGCCGGCTCGCGATAGCGCCAGTCAGGCCCCGCCCCGGCATCGAGCAGCACGCTGGTCACGGCGAGGTCGAAGCCGATGCGGGCACGCTCGCGCGCGTCGACATCGACGGCGTCGACGAGGCCGGCCCAGCGGTCTCGGCCGCCGACGGAGAAATGGCGCCAGCGGCTGTGATAGGGAACGGCGCCGTCCGGATAGGCGCCCTTGGTCACCGCGACCACCTCGTCGATGACGGCGGGCAGACGCGCGCGATCGAGCACGAGATGCGGGAGATCGCCGGCATCCGCGTGCGCGAGAAGCTGATGCGCGCGCTCGCGCACCGCGCCCGCCGTCAGCAGCCAGCGCGCGGCCTCGGCTTCGCTGCGTCCGCTCATTCCTTCAGGGACCGGCCCTTGGCCTTGGCGAGCTCGGATGCGTCCGGCACCGCGGCGCTGTAGTAGCCGGCCGCCTTCTTCGCATCCATCTCGACGCTCGCATCGGCGGGGATCAGCGCCTCGGGGATCGGCACGCGCTCGACCACCTCGATGCCGCTTCTGACCAGCGGCTCGTACTTCATGTCGCTCATCGAGCAGAAGCGGTCGATGCGCGTGACGCCGAGCCAGTGCAGCACGTCGGGCGCCAGCTCCTGGAAGCGCATGTCCTGCACGCCGGCGACGCATTCGGTGCGCTCGAAGTAGGTCGCGGCGCGGTCGCCGCCCTCCTGGCGCTTCCTCGCGTTGTAGACGAGGAACTTGGTGACCTCGCCCAACGCACGGCCTTCCTTCCTGTTGTAGACGACGATGCCGGCGCCGCCCTGCTGCGCCGTCTCGATGCAGACCTCGATGCCATGGGCGAGATAGGGCCGGCAGGTGCAGATGTCGGACCCGAAGACGTCGGAGCCGTTGCACTCGTCATGGATGCGGCAGGCGACCTTCTTCTCCGGATCGGTCAAGGCCGCGACCTCGCCGATGAGATAGATCGTGTGGCCGCCGATCGGCGGCAGGAAGACCTTCAGGTCCGAGCGCGTCACCAGCTCGGGAAACATGCCGCCGGTGTACTCGAACAGCGAGCGGCGGAGCTGGCTCTCGTTCACCTGGAAGCGCTCGGCGATGCCGGGGAGATACCAGACCGGCTCGATCGCGATCTTGGTCACGCGCACATCGCCGCTCTTGAGCAGGACATCGCCGTCCGGCTTGAGGCGGCCGGCGCTCATCGCCTCACGCAGCTCCGGCAGGTTGATGCGTGCCTTGGTCACCGCGATGGTCGGGCGGATGTCCCATCCGGCCTTGAGGCGATCGGCGAAGACCTCGGCGACCATGTGGCCCCAGGGGTCGAGCGAGACGATGCGCTTGGGATCGGCCCATTGCGGATGCGGCCCGATCGGCTCGGCCGGCGCGGTGTTGGTGAGATCCGGCACATGCATCGAGCTCAGCCGGCCCGAGGCGATGGCGAGCGCGCGGTAGAGCGCGTAGGCGCCGGCATGGGCGCCGATCACGTTGCGGTGCTTCGGTTCCGTGGTGGTGGCGACGACCGGCCCGCGCGTCGCGGCATCGGCGGCACCCCATTTGATCGGCACCGGCTTGGTCCCGCTCCCGCCCGGGTGCGAGGTCAGGACAATGTGGCCGGGGGCTTTGTTCGGGCCGGGCATGCGCCGACTGTACTACTTCAGCCGCACCCAGCGGAGATCGACGTCGTTCCAGGGACGCGGCTTGATGTCGGCGACGGTCGGGCGCACGCCCCAGGCCAGCACCTGCTGGTGCAGCGGGATGTGGCCGACATCCTGCTGATGGATGGCGAGCGCCTGGCCAATCAAGTGGCGGCGCTGCACCGGGTCCTGCTCCTGGGCGGCCTTCTTCGCCAGGATGTCGATCTTGGTGTTCGAGTAGCGGCCGAAATTGGCGCCGCCGCCCGATCCCATCACCGAGTTGAGCGCGGCGAGGCCGTCGAAGGTCGGCGGCGTCCATCCCAGGATGAAGAAGGAGGTGTTGTTGCCCCCCCGCGCGCTCGCCTTCTCGAAATACTCCGCGCGCGGCTGGACGTTCAGCTTCACGGTGATGCGGATTCGCGCCAGCATCAGCGCGACGCGCCGGCAGATCGCCTCGTCATTGTCGTAGCGGTCATTGGTGCAGTCGAGCGTCACCGGGAAGCCGTTGGCGTATCCGGCCTGGGCCAGCAGCGCCGAGGCGCCGTCGGGATCGTAGGCGGCAGGCTTGTCGAGCTCGCCGGAATAGCCCTCGATGCCGGGGGCGATCATCGAGCCGGTCGGGCGCGAGAGACCGCGCATCACGTCGGTGTGGAGGGCTTCAAGGTTGATCGCCTTTCGGAAGGCTTCGCGCACGCGGCGGTCCTTGAAAGGGTTGCGCCCCTTGCCCTTCAGGTCGAGCGACTCGTCGCGGAAGCTGTCGAAGCCCAAGAACACCGTGCGCAGGTCGGGGCCGGTGATGACGCGGATTCCGGCCTGCTCGAGGCGCTGCACCTCATGCGCATGGACCGGGTAGGCCATGTCGATCTCGCCGTAGAGCAGCGATTGCATCCGCGCCTCGGCGTTGGGGATCGGGCGGAAGACCGCGCGGGAGAGATTGTGCTCCGGCTTGCCCCACCAGCCGGGATAGGGCTCGACCGCGGTGTAGAGGCCGGGAATCCGGCGGACCAGCTTGAACGGTCCGGTGCCGTTGGCGTTGCCATTGGCGTATGTGGCGGCATTGGAGCCGCGCAGCACATGCTCGGTGCCGTTCCCCTCGAGCCAGCGCTTGCACATGATGAGGAAGACCGGCAGGCCCTGGTCGAGCGTCGCATCCGGCTGCTTGGTGACGATGTCGATCTCGTAATCGTCGTTCTTGCGCATCTCGCGGATCGACGCCACCGCCGAGCGATAGGCCGACTGGTCATGCCTGATGCGCGCGTATGAGGCGATCACGTCGTCGGCGGTGAAGGGCGTGCCGTCATGGAAGGTGACGCCGGCGCGGAGCTTGAAGCGCCAGACATCCGGCGCCGCCCGCACCCATTCGGTAGCGAGTCCGGCCTCGAGCGCCATGTCGTGGCGGCGGATGAGCAACCCCTCATAGAGGTTGCCCTTCATGGCATTGGTGATGCCGTCATTGTTGATGTAAGGGTCGAGCCCGAGCAGGTCGGCGCTGGCGGCATAGCGGAAGGTCGCCGCCTCCGCCGCCGGAAGCACCGTCAACAAGGCCCCCGTCAGGCCCAGAAGCGCCCAGCCCGCGATCCTGGTCTTCACGCGCGGATTGGTAACCTCAGGAAATGGTTAAGGTCAAATCCCTGGCGTTGCAGCCTTTCCATCGTCCAAGCTGTTAAGGCACCTGGATACCTACCCCAAGAACCCCCATGCCCGCCGTCCGCAACATCCTGTTCATCATGTGCGACCAGCTCCGGCACGACTATCTGTCGTGCACCGGGCACCCGTATCTGGAGACCCCGCATATCGACGCGCTGGCGGGGCGCGGGGTGTTGTTCCGCAACGCCTTTTGCACCTCGGCGGTATGCGGGCCGTCGCGCATGTCCTTCTATACGGGGCGATATGCGCTGACCCATGGCGCGACCTGGAACGGCGTGCCGCTGCCGGTGGGCGAGGCGACGCTGGGCGACTATCTCCGGCCGCTCGGCCTCCGGGTCGCACTCGCCGGCAAGACGCATTTCGCCCCCGACATCGAAGGCATGAAGAGACTCGGGCTCGACCCCGCCTCCTCCGACACGGTGTTTCTGCGCGAGGGCGGCTTCGAGCCCTTCGACCGCCATGAGGGGCATGTGCGGCCGCCAGCGGATTCTCTCTACATGCGCTACCTCAAGGCCCGATATCCGGGCGAGGATCCGTGGTCGGAATACGTGGTCGGCGTCGAGGGGCCGGGCGGCGAGGTCGAGGATGGCTGGCTGATCCGAAACGCGCATCGGCCGGCGCGGGTGAAGGAAGCGGATTCCGAGACCGCCTACATGACCGATCGCGCCATGGCCTTCATCCGCGAGCAGGGCGACAAGCCCTGGTGCCTGCACCTCTCCTACATCAAGCCGCACTGGCCCTATCTCGCGCCCGCGCCCTATCACGCCCTTTACCCGCCGGAGACGCATCTGAAGCTGGCACGCCGGAAGCACGAGCTGAAGGACGCGCATCCCGTCGTCGCCGCCTATCGCCGCACCGACGAGGGGCTGAGCTTCGAGCGCGAGGAGGTCGCGCGCAACGCGACGCAGGCGTACATGGGGTTGGTCAAGCAGATCGACGACCACATCGGCCGCCTCACCCAGTTCCTGGAAGAAAGCGGCCGGCTCGCCGACACCATGATCGTGTTCACCTCCGACCACGGCGATTTCCTCGGCGATCATTGGCTCGGCGAGAAGGAGCTGTTCTACGACCAGGCGGTCCGCATCCCGCTGATCGTCTACGACCCCGACCACGCCTCGACGGCGCGCAAGCGCCGCGTCGACGACCGCTTCGTCGAGGCGATCGACCTGCTGCCCACATTCATCGAGGCGCTGGGCGGCACCGTGCCGACGCAGACGATCGAGGGCACCTCCCTCCTCCATCACCTGCGCGGCGGCCCGGTGCAGGAGAAGGACGCGGTCTTCGCCGAGCTCGACTATGGCTTCCGCCGCGCGCGCAAGGTGCTCGGCCGCAGCCCGCAAGGCTGCCGCGGATTCATGGTGCGCACGGCACGCTGGAAATACGTCGAATGGCCCGGCTTCGCCCCGCAGCTCTTCGACCTGGAAAACGACCCCGGCGAGTACCAGGACCTAGGCGGCGACGCCGGCAAGGCGCGCGTGCGCCGCGAGATGAAGGAACGCCTGTTCGACTGGATGACCTGCCGCAAGACCGGCCCGAACCAGGCCGACGAGAAGATCGAAGCCGGCACCGATACGCATCGCTCGCGGGGGATTCACATCGGGGTGTGGTGAGGGAGGGCTTCCTTCCGGCTAGAGCCCGTCGAGTATCGACTTCCGCTTCTCCTCATACTCCGCCTGGCTGATGAGCTTCCGGTCGTAGTGACACGCCTAGGGATCCCTAAAAAGACTAAAGGTCTATCGCCGCACAATGACTGATGATCTGCCTCGCCGCGCCGGTCGTAGATGCTGAGCACGCGCGGAGAACGAGGACGATGAAACCCTGGCTCGCCACATATCTCGCTACCGGCTTGGTCCTCCTTGCCGGCGATGTGCTGTGGCTCTCGACCATGACCGGGATCCTCTACCGGCCGGCGCTCGGCGCGCTGATGGCGGAGCAGCCCGATCTCGTGGCCGCCGCGCTCTTCTATCTCGTCTATGTCTTCGGCATCGTGTTCTTCGCCGTCGCGCCGGCGCTGGCGTCGGGCCGGTGGTCCGCCGCGCTCGCCCGTGGCGCCGCGCTCGGCCTCGTCGCCTATGGCACCTACGACCTCACCAACCAGGCGACGCTCCGCGGCTGGCCCGTCCTCGTCACCGTCGTCGACATCGCCTGGGGCGTCGTGCTCACGGCCGCCGCGGCCATCGCCGGATATCTCGCCGGGCGCGCGGCGGCGCGGACGTCCTGATGCTATGATCGGCGCCCATCGGCTTCACGGCACGGATAGACCATGCCTCTCGACGATCAGAACTGGGGCGGCGGCGGACCGAGGCGGGCGCCGTCGAAGAACGTGCTCGGCGGCAAGCTCGAGGATTGCTCGCTTTCGCCCGTGACCGGTTTCTTCCGCAACGGCTGCTGCGACACCTCGGCCCAGGATGTCGGCAGCCACACGGTGTGCTGCGTCACCACCGAGGAGTTCCTCAGCTACTCCAGGCGCGTCGGCAACGATCTCTCGACGCCGTTTCCCGAGTACGGGTTTCCGGGATTGAAGCCCGGCGACCGCTGGTGCCTCTGCGCGCCGCGCTGGCAGCAGGCGCTCGAAGCCGGCATGGCGCCCAAGGTCGTGCTGCGCGCCACGCATGAAGGCGCGCTCGCCTATTGCGCGCTCGAGGACCTGAAGAAATACGCGATCGACCTGGCGTGACGCCGCCCGATCGCTAGTCGATCTTCAGGCCGGCCTGCTCGAGCTTCAGGCTCGGAAGGTCCGTTTCCCCACGCGGACCGATGATGCGCACGGTGCGGCGACCGTCCGTCAGCATCCTCTCCGCCTTCTCGATCGCTTCGGCGCGCGTCAGATCCTCGTAGATCCGCGCCTGGGAGCCGCTTCCGTGGATGACCGTGTAGCTCATGCCCAACCCCGCTCTCCGCCGAGCATCGGGACAGCGAGCGCCAGGGTCAATCTAAACCAAGGTTAACGGCGGACAGATTGGCGTGAAGCCGCGCAGGAGTTCGGCTACCGTCGACGCGTCCGTTCCCCTTCTGGAGACAAGGCATGGCCGACATCGGCAAACCGGCACCCGAGTTCAAACTCAAATCCCATGAAGGCAAGGACGTCGCCTTGAGCGACTTCCGTGGCTCGAAATGGGTCGTGATCTCGGCATACCCCTTCGCCTTCACCGGTGGGTGAAGCAATCAGACCTCTACTTTCAACCGTGCGTTGAAGCAATTCGATGAGCGTGGTGCCCAGCTTCTGGGCCTGTCGTGCGATACCCATCATGCCCTTCGCGTCTGGGCGGCCGCCCTCGGCGGCATCGGGTATCCGCTGTTGTCCGATCACTGTCCGCAGGGGAAGACGGCGCAAGGCCTCGGCATCCTGAATGCCGAGGGCGGCTATCCCGCGCGGTCGGTGACGGTGATCGACCCGCAGGGAATCGTGCGCGCTTTCCACACCTACCCGCCTGGCCAGCTGCCGGTGCCGGGCGAGGTGCTGGCGGAGCTCGTCAGCCTGCAGGGTAAGTAAGCCTAGAGAGATCCCGTCGAGCGAAGCGCTCGGCGGGATCTACCACCCCTTCTCCTTCTCCAGCGGATAGATCGGCACGCGGCGGTGCTTGTAGGTGAAGGTGGTGAGGTCCGCCGTGGTGACGCCCGGCGTTCCCATCCAGATCATCTCCTTGGCGATCGGCTCCATCGCCGGTCGTGGGGAGTGCACGCCCTTGGCGACGATGACCTTCTGGTCCTTGGGCTCGATGCCGAGGGCGCGGAACTGCTGCAGGCTGGAGGAGCCGGCGCCGTAGGTCGTCAGCACGATGGTCCAGCCGTCGTCGGTCGCGATCGCCGCGCTCGGCCCGTCGTTGAAGAAGCGGAAACCGCCATGGACGGGCCCGGTCTCCTCGTAGCGGCCATCGGTGAGCGCGGTGACCTTGCCCTTGATCGCGAAGGGCTTGCCGTGGCGCCCGTCGATCTTGCCGCCGACGGCGAGATCGATGCGGCCGCCGACACCGGCGGCCTGGCACGCCTTCACGCCTTCGGGATCGCAGAGCGCCTGCAGCACGCCGGGCACCTTGAGCCGGCGTGCGGCGTGCAGGACCAAGGTCGAGTCGGCCGGGCTGCCGCCGCCGACATTGTCGCCGACATCGAACAGCACCACCGGGTTCACGTTCGCGGCCCGGGCGCGCATCAGCGCCTCGTCGACCGGCGTGCCGCCGGTGTTGAGCGCGGCGCGCATCGACCAGGCGGCGTCGGAGAGCGTCCTGGCGATCTCGTTGGCGAGCGCCTGGTTGTTGTCGGTGACGGCGATGAAGGACATGCCCATCTCGGCGACGTCGGCATAGGGATAGCCTTCCACCACGCTGACCGAGAGCACGCCTGGGCGCCGGCGCTGCTCGTCGGCGAGGCGGATGAGGTCCGACATCGGCCTGTCGCTGGTGCCCTGGTTCAGGATGTTGACCAGCAGCGGCGGCGTCTCCAGCGCCGTCGTCGGCCTGATCTTGCCGCGCACCATGTCGAGCACGAGGCGCGCGCAGAGCTCGGCCTGCTCCTTGGTGTCGATATGCGGGTTGGTCTGGTAGACGGTGGTGATGTCCGCGTTCTCGATCATCTGGCGCGAGATGTTCGCGTGCATGTCGAGGGCGACGCCGATCGGGACCTTAGGCCCGACCGTCTCGCGCACGCGGCGGATCAGCTCGCCATCCGCATCCGGCCAGGTCTCCGAGACCGCGGCGCCATGCTGGGGCAGCAGCACCGCGTCCCACGGCCCGTTGTCGCGGATGCCCGAGATGATGCGGTCCATGAAGTAGCGGATGGCCTCGTCGGTGATCGCCGCCATCGGCGTCAGCCTGGCGAAGAACAGCGGCACCAGCTCGACCTCGGGATCCGCATCGGCGACGGCGAAGAAGCCGGAGAGCGTCGCCTTCGACTCGGCGTATTCCTTGCGGAGCTGATCGCCTTCGAGGATGCCTGCCCGGCGGAACTTGTCCAGGCTGGCCGGGACCGTGGAGAAGGTGTTCGACTCGTGCATGAAGCCGGCGGTGGCGATGCGGATCATTCCAGAAACCCCGATTGCGCGTGCCGCAGATTGCCGCACGGCCGCCCCGGCCTCCTAGCGCTACGGTCTTCAGGCGAAACCCGGATTTCATCTCTCGCGACTGCGAGTTGCCGAGACGGCGCCGACGGCTAACCTAGGCGCATCCAGGATCAGAGGAGCCCATCCATGTCCGACAGCAAGATTCTCGACCCGATCCTTCAGCACGCCTTCGAACGCCGCGGCCTGCTGCAGATGCTGCTCGCCGGCGGCGCCATGGCCGTCAGCCCGCTCGCCTTCGCGCAAGGCACGCCGAAGAGGGGCGGCACGCTCACCATCGGCGCCGATGCCGACCCGATCGGCTTCGACCCCGTCACCCTGACCGCCTTCTCGTCATACGACTTCACCGCGCTGCTCTACACCGGCCTGCTGCGCTGGAGCGCCGACATGAAGCCGGAGCCGGACCTGGCGACGCGCTTCGAGCAGCCGAACGACACCACCTACATCTTCCATCTGCGCCAGGGCGTGAAGTTCCATAACGGCCAGCCCTTCTCGGCCGAGGATGTGAAGTGGACCTTCGAGCGCATCCAGAACCCGGCCAACGCCAGCCCGAACCTGACCATCTACTCGGTGATCAAGGCGGTCACCGTGGTCGACCCGTACACGGTGAAGTTCGAGCTGAACGCGCCGAGCGCGGCGTTCCTGGCGTTCCTCTCGACCAACCCGGTCGGCGTGATCGTGCCGAAGGGCGTGTCCGACCTCGCCACCAAGCCCGTCGGCACCGGCCCGTTCAGCTTCGTCTCCTACGAGCCGAACCAGCAATGCACGCTGAAGGCCTTCGCCGACTACTACGAGAAGCCGCAGCCCTATCTCGACACGGTCGTCTTCCGCTTCTTCAAGGACCAGGCCTCGATCACCTCGGCGCTGCGCTCGAAGGCGATCGACATGACCTGGTTCAAGGATCCGAAGGTTTCGGCGCAGATCGTGCGCACCGCGCCCGACCTCGTGAACGCGCCCGGCAAGACCACCCGCACCTTCCCGGTGTGGATGAACCTCAAGGACAAGCCGCTCAACGACGTGCGCGTCCGCCGCGCCATCAGCCTCGCGACCGACCGGAAGGCGGCGCTGGAGACCGTGCTCGGCGGCTCCGGCAAGGTCGCGGCGATGGTTCCGGAGAGCCATGTCGGCGGCTATGACGGCGTCGGCGAGATGCCCTACTACAAGACCGACATCGCCGCGGCGAAGAAGCTGCTGGCCGATGCGGGCTATCCGAACGGCATCGACCTCGGCGACTACATCGTCGTCGCCGCCAACCCGCTCGACGTCAGCTGCGCGCAGATCCTTCAGCAGCAATGGGCGGCGGCCGGCATCAAGGTCGCGATCAAGCCGATGGAGACGGCGCCGCTGATCTCGATGTGGCTCAAGGGCGAGTTCCCGACGCTGCTCTCGGTCGCGCTCTCCTGGAGCCCGGATCCGGACTCGATCCTCTCGCGCATCCTCTCGACCAACCCCTCGGGCAAGGCGCTCGGCATGACCGACACCGAGCTCGACAAGATGATCGTCGACGCACGCACGATCCTCGACGTGAAGAAGCGGGCCGAGGCCTATCTCGCGATCCAGAAGCGGATCTGCGACAACGTCTACGTCCTGGACATCTACCAGTACCCGCTGCGCTGGGAAGCCTGGTGGGGCTATGTGAAGGGCTATGTGGCGCTGGCGGCGAACATCCGCACCTACGTCCGCACCACCTGGCTCGACAAGGCCTAGCAGGGCGCCGGCGTTAACCGAGAAGACGGCGTCGTATACCCTCTCCCGCCGAAGGCGGGGGAGGGTTAGGGAGGGGGCGAGCGTAGCGGGGTGGGAAGGTGCAGGTCGCGCGATCCCTCCTCGCTTCGCTCGCCCCCTCCCCACCCTCCCCCGCCTTCGGCGGGAGAGGGAGCACAAGAGGATATCAACTGCTTCCTTGCATATATTTCTTGAGCAAAGGCCGATGAGCCGATGATACGCATGGTGCTCGTCCGCCTCGCGCTGACGATCCCGATCCTGCTGGGCGTTTCGATCGTCGCCTTCGGGCTGATGCGGATGCTGCCAGGCGACTTCGCCGAGGCCGCGGCCGGCACCACCTCGGTCTCGGCCGAGGTCCTGGCGACGACGCGCGCCCAGCTCGGCCTCGACCGGCCGCTCTGGGAGCAGTACGGGATCTGGCTTAAGGGTGTGCTCACCGGCGATCTCGGCCGCTCCTTCGCCACCAAGCGGCCGGTGACGACCGAGCTGCTGCCGAGGCTCGCCGTCACCGCCGAGCTGACGCTGATGGCCGGCCTCATCGCCATGATCATCGGCGTCGCCACGGGCCTCGCCTCGGCGCGGCTGCGCGGCCGCACCGACTGGCTGGTGCGCGGCTGGAACAGCCTCTTGCTGGCGGTGCCGAACTTCGTCGTCGCCACGCTGATCGTGCTGGTCTTCGGGCTCTACTTCCCGATGATCGGAATCTTCAACTACGTGCCCTTCGCCAAGGACCCGATAGGCAACATCGCGAGCCTGCTGCTGCCGGCGCTCTCGCTCGGCCTCACCGTCTCGGTCACGATCTCCGAGAACACGCGCGCCGCCGTGCTCGAGGTCTCCAGCCAGGACTACGTGATGGTCGCCCGCGCCAAGGGCCTGCTCGCCCGCACCATCCTCGGCAACTACCTCGTGCGCAACGCGCTGACGCCGGTGATCACGGTGACCGGCCTGCAGCTCGCCGCCCTCCTCGGCGGCTCCATCCTGATCGAGACCATCTTCACCATTCCGGGCATGGGCCAGTATCTCTTCGACTCCGTCACGCGGCGCGACTATCCGGTCATCCAGGCGATCGTGCTGGTCTCTTCGACCATCGTGCTGCTGACCAACGTCCTGGTCGACATCGCCTATGCGCGGGTCGATGCGCGGGTGTCCTATGAGTGACGCGCCCGCGCCTAAGAAGCACCATCGCGGCCAGACGATGGTCTTCATCGGGCTTGCCATGCTGGCGGTGCTGCTGCTGATCGTCGTCTTCGGCCCGTCGATCGCCCCCTACAGCCCGTCCAAGACCTCGCCCAACTCGCTCGACGGACCGACCGCCATGCACTGGCTCGGCACGGACTCCATCGGACGAGACCTGCTCAGCCGGCTGATCGTCGGCGGCCGCGGCACGCTGTTCATCACCTTCGTCGCCGTGGCGCTCGCGCTCGCCGCCGGCCTCGTTCTCGGCCTCACCTCCGGCTACATGGGCGGCAAGGTCGATCTCATCGTCATGCGTATTCTCGACGTGATCTTCGCCTTCCCGGTCTTCCTGCTGGCGATCGCCGTGGTTGCGGCGCTAGGACCGACGGTGAGAAACCTCATCCTCACTATCGCCATCGTCTACACGCCGGCGATGGCGCGCGTGGTGCGAGGTCCCGTGCTCAGCGTCAAGCGCTGGGACCACGTGGAAGCCGCGCGCAGCGTCGGCGTCGGCGAATTCGCCATCGCCATCCGCCACGTGCTGCCGATGGTGATCTCGCCGATCCTGGTGCAGACCAGCCTGATCCTCGCCAACACCATCTTCACCGTGACCGCGCTCTCCTTCCTGGGCCTTGGGCCCCCGCCGCCGGATCCCAACTGGGGCAGCATGCTGGCCGAGGCGCGGCAGTTCATGGAGCTGGCGCCGCTGACCGTGATCGGCCCCGCCGTCGCCATCATCTTCGCCTCGCTGACCTTCATCGTGCTCGCCAACGGCCTCCGCGAGCTCCTCGACGTGGGGAGCCGCTGATGCTCGAGGTCCGCGACCTCACCGCCGAGTTCATCCGCGAAGGCGAGGTCCTGCGCGTGGTTCAGCGCATCGGCTTCGACATCGCCGCGGGCGAGGCGGTGGGCTTCGTCGGCGAGTCGGGATCGGGCAAGAGCGTCACCGCGCGCGCGGTCATGCGCCTCGCCCCGGAAGGCTCCTCGATCCGCTGGGGCGGGCGCATCCTGTTCAAGGGCCAGGATCTGCTGGCCCTCTCCGAGCGCGAGATGACCGATGTCCGCGGCCGGCGCATCGCCATGGTCTTCCAGGACCCGATGGCCTCGCTCAACCCGGTGATGACCGTGGGCCAGCAGATCGACGACATGCTGATGCGCCATATGAGCCTCTCCGGTGCGCAGGCGCGCAAGCGCACGGTCGAGCTGCTCGGCCTCGTCGGCATCCGCGATCCCGAGCACCGCGCCGACGACTATCCGCACCAGTTCTCCGGCGGCATGCGCCAGCGCGTCCTGATCGCCATCGCCGTCTCCTGCGAGCCCGACCTGCTGATCGCCGACGAGCCGACCACGGCGCTCGACGTCACCGTGCAGGCGCAGATCCTCCGCCTCCTGATGCGCCTCAGGCGCGAGCTCGGCATGGCGCTGATGCTGATCACCCATGATTTCGGCGTCATCGCCGGCATGGTCGAGCGCGTCTATGTGATGAACAACGGCGAGATCGTCGAGTCCGGCGCCATCGACACGCTGTTCGCCGCACCGAAGCATCCCTACACCCAGGCGCTGCTCGCCGCCGTGCCGCGCATCGGGACGAGGCGCTCGGCATGACCGCGCCCCTGCTCCAGGTCCGCGACCTCTCGGTCGTCTTCCCGCCGCGCCGCGGCCGGCCGCCGGTGCGCGCGGTCGACCGCGTCTCCTTCGATATCGAGCCCGGCCGCACGGTCGGCCTCGTTGGCGAGTCCGGATCGGGCAAAACCACCACCGGCCGCGCCATCCTGCAGCTGCAGCCGATCACCGGCGGCTCGGTCAGCCTGCTCGGCCGCGAGCTCACCACCATGTCGCGCGCCGATGTGCGGGCCATGCGCCGGCACATGCAGTTCGTGCTGCAGAACCCCTATTCGAGCCTGCATCCGCGCATGCGCGTGGCCGACATCCTGGCCGAGCCGCTGAAGGTGCATCGCTCCGTGGCGAAGGCCGAGATCCCCGACCGCGTCGCCGAGCTGATGCGGCTGGTCAACATGGATCCGGCGGTGGTGAAGCGCTATCCGCATGAATTCTCCGGCGGCCAGCGCCAGCGCATCGTCATCGCCCGCGCGCTCGCGGTGAACCCGGATTTCGTCGTCTGCGACGAGCCGGTCTCCGCCCTCGACGTGCGAACGCAGAAGCAGATCGTCGACCTGCTGCACGATCTGCAGACCAAGCTGAAGCTCTCATACCTGTTCATCGCGCATGACCTCGCCATCGTGCGCGCGGTGGCACACCGCGTCGCGGTCATGTATGGCGGGCGCATCGTCGAGCTCGGCGACGCCGACGATGTCTACGAGAACCCGGTCCATCCCTATACGAAGAACCTGCTGGAAGCGGTGCCGATCCCCGACCCCGCCCGCCAGCGCGCCAAGCTCGCCGCGGCGACGCCCGATCCCAACTTCCGCGGCCGCGACGGCGAGACGGGCAAATGCGTCTTCGGCCACGATCATTCGGCCGACCACTCGCCCGAATGGCACGAGGTCGGCCCCAACCACGCCGTCTCCTGCAAATTCTGGCCGCCGGGCGTGACGCCCCTCAGAAGCTGACGATCACCACGGTGCGATCGTCCGCGCGGATGCGGCCGATCGTGCCCTTGACCGAGGGGTAGCGGTCGACCTTCTCCGGGTCGACACGCTCGACTTCGGCGAAAGCCTCTTCCCACGCCGCCACGCTCGGCGTCGCGCCGGGCGCGAAATAGCCGTCGGTGAAAAGCTCGACGCTGCGGATCTCGGCGCGCGGGCGGTCGATCACGCGCACCAGCGACATCGGCACCTCGAAGCCGTCGAGCACGGCGTAGCTGAGCGGGCTCACCGTGTTGTTCTGGAACTGCGTCTGGCCCTTGAGGATGCCGCCGTCGAGCAGTAGGCGGAGGTCGCGCTCCGGCACATTCGGGAAGCGGGCACGGCAGCGCCCCAGGCAGCGCTCGCGGAGCGCGGCGAGGCCCGCCGCATCCAGCCAGGGCGCCATGTCCGGCTGGAGCTCGGCCGCGCCGCCGAAGGCGCAGGCCTTGCCGAGCTTCGCCTGATCCTCGGCATTGCCGCCGGCAGCCGCGACGACGCGATAGGCCTCCTGGCGCAGGCTCGATGTGACGAGGTCGAGCCCGGTGTCGTTGATCAGGATCTCGCTGCCGTTGATGCGGAGGCCGCTGTCGCCGACCAGGATGAAGCGCAGCATCGGCCCCTGCTCGACCGCGAGCGCCAGGGTCGCGCCGAAGCGGCGCGTCGCGTCGGTGCGGGCGATGTCGAGGATGCCATGCGCCTGATAGGCGGCGCGGATCGCCGCCGAGACATGCGTAACCAGACGTTCAGGATCGGCCGACTTCTCAACCGGATCGATCAGGAAGCGGGCGACCGCGGCCTGCACCGTGCGGCTGGCCATTTTCCCCGCGAGCATGCCGTCATAGCGGTGCCCCGTGCGGTCGGTGACGCCGTCGATGACGGCGAGGCCGCGTCCCGGCAGCACCAGGAACCGGTCCTCGTTCGCCTCCGGCTCGTCGAGGTTCTTTCCCTCGCTGAACGCCTCGACACGCATTCGTCTTCCTTGGCGCTGTACACATGGATGCCGGCTTCGGCGATTGCGGGCCGCAGCCGATTGTTACAGTATCATGACACGCAATCGAGGCATCTCTGGGAGAAACGACTATGGGCAAGACACGGGTTCCGGTCCTGGCGCTGGCGGCGACGCTCGCCTTCGCCGCATCGGCCGAGGCGCAGCAGCGCGTCAGCGTCTACACGGCGCACACCGCCAATATCGTCGAGCGGCTCCTGCCGGAGTTCGAGAAGGCCACGGGCATGAAAGCCGATGTGGTCAAGGCGGGCTCGGGCGACATCATCAACCGCGTGCGCGCCGAGCGCGCCAACCCGAAGGCCGACGTGATCTGGTCGATCGGCGCCGAGCTGCTCGAGGCCAACAACGAGCTGCTCGAAGCCTACCAGCCGAAGGAGTTCGACAAGATCGCGGACGCCTTCAAGGGTACCGGCACCTGGCTGCCCTATACCGGCATCGTCAACGTCTTCATGGTCAACACCAAGAAGCTGAAGCCGGAGGAGTATCCGAAGACCTGGCTCGACCTCGCCAAGCCGCAATACAAGAACCAGATCTCGATGGCGGCGGCCGACAAGTCCGGCTCCTCCTACATGCAGCTCAACACCTTCCTCACCATCTACGGCGACGCCAATGACGGCTGGGGCAAGTTCAAGTCGGTGTTCGGCAACCTCGCCCTCTCGAACAGCTCCGGCGCGGTGCCGCGCTTCGTCAATGACGGCGAGGCCGCGATCGGGCTTACGCTCGAGGACAACGCCTATCTGTTCGTGAAGGGCGGCGGCCCGGTCGCCATCGTCTATCCGGAAGACGGCACCTCGGCGATCGCCGACGGCATGGCGCTGGTCAAGGGCGCGCCGAACGCCGCCGGCGGCAAGGCCTTCATCGACTGGGCGCTGTCGACACCGACCCAGGACCTCGTCGTCCAGGAGCTCGGCCGCCGGCCGATCCGCAAGGACGCGAAGCCGGTGGGCAACCTCAAGTCGCTCGATCAGGTCAAGCTGATCAAGTACGACATCAAGAAGGCGGCGGATAAGCGCCAGGAATACATGGACAAGTGGAACGACCTGGTGGCGGCGCGCTGAGCCTCAGGGTCATATCGGCCGAGGCCGGCAGCGTGTAAAAGCGCTGCCGGTTTCGTTTCAGGGGGGAGGCGGACTTGGCCCGGGTCGATCTCAGGCACATCGAGAAGGGCTATCCGGGCCTGAAGGCGCTCGACGACGTCGATCTCGTCATCGAGTCCGGCGAGTTCTTCACGCTCCTCGGGCCCTCCGGCTGCGGCAAGACCACGCTGCTGCGCACCATCGCGGGATTCATCCAGCATGATTCCGGCGAGGTGCTGGTCGCTGGCGAGCGCATCGACCAGATGCCCGCGCACAAGCGCAACATGGGCATGGTCTATCAGGACTACGCGATCTTTCCCCACCTCTCCGTCGCCGACAACGTCGCCTTCGGCCTGAAGACGCGCGGACGCCCGAAGCCCGAGATCGCCGAGCGCGTGCAGCGCGCGCTCGAGCTCGTCCAGCTCGGCAATCACGGCAAGCGCCTGCCGCACGAGCTTTCCGGCGGCCAGCAGCAGCGCGTGGCGCTGGCCCGCGCCATGGTGATCAGCCCGCAGATCCTGCTGATGGACGAGCCGCTCTCCAACCTCGATGCCAAGCTCCGCGTCGAGCTGCGCGAGGACATCCGCGACCTGCAGCGCTCGCTCGCCATCACCACCATCTATGTCACCCACGACCAGGAAGAGGCGCTGGCGATCTCCGACCGCATCTGCGTGATGCAGTCGGGTCGCGTGCACCAGGTCGCGAGCCCGCAGAAGATCTACGCCGAGCCGGCGACGCTGTTCGTCGCCTCCTTCATCGGCGCGATGAACATCATGCCGGTGGGATCGCAGGAAGGCGCCCTCGCCGCCGCCGATCTCCCCGAGCGCCTGCGCGCCCGCGGGCCGATGACGCTCGCCATCCGGCCGGAGGACGTCATCGTCGGCCAGAGCACCAATGGCAACGCGCTCGCGGTCGAGGGCGCGGTGGAGAAGGTCACCTTCGCCGGCCGCGAGGCCTATGCGCATGTCCGCTGCGCCAACGGGCTCCATCTCCAGGCCCATCTCTACCGCCCGAGCGCCGGCCAGCTCGCGCTGGTCGGCGAGAGCGTGCGGCTTCGCCTGCCGCTCGATCGCCTCCATGCCTTCGACGCCGCCGACGGCAAGCGCGTCGAGCTGCCCGCATGAATTCCGTGCGCCGCGTCGATGTCTGGACCTGGGCGATGGTGCTGGGCTTCGCCGTCATCGCCGTGCTGCTGGTCTGGCCGTTGTGGAGCATCGTCGCCGCCAGCTTCATCGACAACCGCACCGGCGTCTTCACGCTCAACAACTACGTCAGCGTGATGACCCGGCCGCTCTACCAGACGGCGCTGATCAACAGCCTGATCGTCAGCCTGGGCGGCATGGCCGGCGCGCTCGCGCTCGGCGTGCCGCTGGCGATCCTGACCACGCGATACCAGATCGTCGGGCGCGACCTGATCGGCACCTTGTCGGTGCTGGCGCTGGTCTCGCCGCCCTTCATCGGTGCCTATGCCTGGATCATGATGCTCGGCCAGAACGGCTGGATGCGCCATGGCCTCGCCGCGATCGGCATCGAGCTGCCATCGATCTACGGCTTCTTCGGCATCCTCCTGGTCTTCAGCCTGAAGTTCTTCCCCTTCGTCTACCTGATGACGGCGAGCAGCCTGAACACGATCAACGCCTCGGTCGAGGAAGCCGCGGAAGGCCTCGGCGCCGGGACGATCCGGCGGCTCTTCACCGTGACCCTGCCGCTGGTGCTGCCGGCCTTGAGTTCGGCGGCACTTCTCGTCTTCGTGCTGTCATTGGCCGATTTCGGCACGCCCTCGATCGTCGGCGGCCGCGTGCGCGTGCTCGCCACCACGGCCTACAATCTCTTCACCAACGAGATGGGCGGCAATCCCGGCCTCGCCTCCACCACCAGCATGGTGCTGATCGTGATCTCGCTGGTGGTCGTGGCGCTCCAGCGCTGGGCGGTCAGGCGCCGCAATGTCTCCGGTTCTCTCCTCCGCCGCCCGCAGCCGCGCGTCCTGAAGCCTTTCGCCTCCGTGATGGCGCATCTCGTCTGCTATGCGATCGTGCTCGCCGCCTCGCTCCCCTCGCTGGTGGTGGTCTACACCTCGCTGCGCAAGACCAGCGGGCCGGTCTTCCAGCCCGGATTCGGCATCGAGAGCTACACGCGCGTGATGCACGAAGTTCCGCACGTCATCGCCAACAGCTTCAGCTACTCGACGGTCTCGGTGATGATGATCGTGATCCTCGGCACGCTGATCGGCTATGTGCTGGCGCGGCGCGACAGCCCGCTCGCCGGCACGCTCGACAGCGCGCTGATGATCCCCTACATCGTGCCGGGCGTGGTCATGGGCGTCGGCTTCGTCGTCACCTTCAATGTGAAGCCGCTTGAGATCACCGGCACCGCGACGATCCTGGTCCTGATGCTGATGATCCGCCGCCTGCCCTACTCGGTGCGCTCCAGCGCCTCGATCCTGAAGCAGATCAAGGGCAGCATCGAGGAAGCCGCGATCTCGCTCGGCGCCTCCCCGGCGCAGGCCTTCCTCAAGGTGACGCTGCCGCTGATGCTGCCCGGGATCATCGCCGGCGCACTGATGAGCTTCATCACCGCGATCAACGAGCTGTCGAGCTCGCTTATCCTCTATGTCGGGCGCACGATGACCATGCCGGTTCGCATCTACCTCTCGGTGCTCGACGGCGAGTTCGGCACCGCCGCCGCGCTCTCGACCATCCTGCTGGTGACCAGCGGCGCCGCGGTCTACGCGGTCTTCCGCGTCACGGGCCGAAAAGAGAGCGCGTTCGTCTGAGCTGAAATGAAAACGCCGGCCAGCGGCCGGCGGAGGGTCTAGGGGTTGCCCGGCAACCTCTAGGCACCGGGACCTTATAGCGAGAGAAACTAGCTAGCAAGGGGCGAAAAAGGCCTCTAATTGAGATGCCCTCTGAACCAGATGGAGGGATCCATGGCCTGGTGCGGCCTCGACTTCGGAACATCCAACTCGACCCTGGGCCTTGCCGACGGCAACGCCGCTCGTCTCGCCCCGCTCGAAGCAGGATCGGTCACGCTGCCGAGCGCGCTCTTCTTCGATGCCGAGACCGACAACCCGGTCTTCGGCCGCCAGGCGATCGCCACATATATCGAGGGCATCGACGGGCGCCTGATGCGCTCGCTCAAATCGGTGCTGGGCTCCGACCTCATGGACCAGGAGACGCGGCTGCAGGGCCGCAAGATCCGCTTCGACGAAGCGATCGGCCTCCTGCTCGGCCATATCAAGCTGCTCGGCGAGGTCGCGGCCGGCGGCCATCTCGATGCCGTCGTCCAGGGCCGCCCCGTGCATTTCGTCGACGATGACGAGGCGGCCGACGCCAAGGCCCAGGCGACGCTGGAGGACGTGCTGCGCCAGACCGGCTTCCGCAACATCAGCTTCCAGTACGAGCCGATCGCCGCGGCGCTCCACTATGAATCGACGCTCGATCGCGAGGAGCTCGCGGTCATCGCGGATATCGGCGGCGGCACCTCGGATTTCTCGGTGGTCAGGCTCGGGCCCAAGCGCGCGCAGCTTCCGGACCGCTCGGCCGACATCCTCGCCAATGACGGCGTGCGCGTCGGCGGCACCGACCTCGACCGGCTGGCCAGCCTCGCCTCGATCATGCCGGAGCTGGGCTACGGCCACAGCGTGCGCAATGACGGGCTCAAGGCGCCGGTCGCGCTCTATCACGACTTCGCCACCTGGGCGAAGATCAACTTCCTCTACGTGCACAGCGTGCTCGCCTCGGTGCGCCAGATGAAGCGGACGGCGCGCAACCCGATCCCCTTCGAGCGCATGGAGACCGCGCTCGAGGAACGCCTCGGCCATTGGCTGGCTCTCCAGGCCGAATCCGCCAAGATCGCTCTGTCGGAGGCCGAGGACACGCGCATCGACCTCGGGCGGATCGAGCCCGGCCTCGGCGTCTGGCTCGATCGCAGCCAGTTCGGCCGCGCCATCGAAGCCTCGATGACGAAGATCGGCGACGTGATCGAGCGCTGCGTCAAGGCCGCCGGCGTCGCTCCAACGCAGATCGACAGCCTCGTCATGACCGGCGGCTCGGCGCTGCTGCCGATGGTGCGCGACGCGCTGTCGGCCCGGCTGCCTTCGGCACGTCTCGTCGATGCCGACCATTTCGGCGCGATCGGGCTCGGGCTGGCGCTGGAGGCGCGGCGGCGCTACGCCTGATGAAGGACGATCAGCGGCGTTTCTCGTCCTTTCGCTTGCGCCGTCTTCCCCCCTCTTCCTAGACTGCCCCGAATCTTCCGACGGAGCCCTCCATGGCGCAGCGTCTCAACTCGGCCGCCGCCCGCGACATCGCCTATCACATCCACCCCTATACGAACCTGAAGGTCCATGAGACCAACGGCCCGATGATCATCACCTCGGGCAATGGCGTGCGGGTGAAGGACGAGGCGGGGAACGAGTATATCGAGGCGATGGCGGGGCTCTGGTGCGCCTCGCTGGGCTTCTCCGAGAAGCGCCTGGCGGATGCCGCCTACAAGCAGCTGACGACGCTGCCCTACTACCATGCCTTCGCGCATAAATCGCACGACCCGGCGATCGACCTCGCCGAGCGCCTGATCCAGATGGCGCCGGTGCCGATGTCGAAGGTGTTCTTCCAGTCCTCCGGCTCGGAAGCCAATGATTCCGTCGTCAAGCTGGTCTGGTACTACAACAACGCGCTCGACCGGCCGAAGAAGAAGAAGATCATCGCGCGGCTTCGCGGCTATCACGGCGTCACCGTCGCCTCGGCGAGCCTGACCGGCCTGCCCAACAACCACCGCGACTTCGACCTGCCGCTGCCGCAGATCCTGCACACCGAGTGCCCGCATTACTACCGCTACGGCAAGCCCGGCGAGTCAGAGGAGCAATTCGCCACCCGCATGGCCGAGAGCCTGGAGGCGCTGATCCTGCGCGAGGGGCCGGAGACCTGTGCCGCCTTCATCGCCGAGCCGGTGATGGGCGGCGGCGGCGTCATCGTGCCGCCCAAGGGCTACTACCAGAAGATCCAGGCGGTGCTGGACAAGTACGACATGCTGTTCATCGCCGACGAGGTGATCTGCGGCTTCGGACGCACCGGCAACATGTGGGGCAGCCAGACGCTCGGCATCCGCCCGAACATGATGAGCATGGCGAAGGCACTGACATCCGCCTACATGCCGCTCTCCGCCGTCATGCTCGACGAGAAGGTCTACCAGGTGCTGGTGCGCCAGTCGGAGAAGATCGGCGTCTTCGGCCATGGCTATACGTATTCGGGCCACCCGGTCGCCGCCGCGGTCGCGGTCGAGACGCTCAAGATCTACGAGGAGCGCAGGATCCTCGAGCATGTCCGCGTCGTCGGCCCGCGGATGCAGGCGGGCTTAAGGAAGTTCGCCGACCATCCGCTGGTCGGCGAGGTGCGCGGCGTCGGCCTCGTCGCCGCGGTCGAGCTGGTGAAGAACAAGGAGACGAAGGAAGCCTTCGATCCGAAGTCCGGCGTCGGCCTCTATCTTTACAAGCGCGCCCAGGCGAACGGCCTGATCGTGCGCAACCTCATCGACTCGATCGCCTTCACGCCGCCGCTGATCATCACCGAGGCGGAGATCGACGAGGTGCTGGCGCGGTTCAAGAAGTCCCTCGACGAGACCATGACCTGGGTCGAGATGAACAAGCTCCAGGCGGCCGCGTGAGGCGCTACAATTTCGTCCAGCTTCTTCGGAACGCGATCGGCTTCGGCGAGGGCTGGCAGGAGGCCTGGCGGAGCCCGGAGCCGAAGCCATCCTACGATGTGGTCATCGTCGGCGGCGGCGGCCATGGCCTCGCGACCGCCTATTACCTCGCCAAGCTGCACGGCATCCGCAACGTCGCGGTGCTGGAGAAGGGCTGGCTCGGCGGCGGCAATACGGGCCGCAACACCACGGTGGTACGTTCCAACTATCTCTGGGACGAATCCGCGGCGATCTACGAGCATTCGCTGAAGCTCTGGGAGGGCCTCTCCCAGGAACTGAACTACAACGTGATGTTCAGCCAGCGGAACCTCGTGATGCTCGCGCATACCGAGCATGAACAGAACGAGGCGAGCCGGCGCGTGCATGCCAACCGGCTCAACGGCATCGACGCCGAGATCTGGAGCCGCGAGCAGACGCTGGCCTTCATCCCTATCCTCAACCCCTCGATGGACATCCGCTACCCGGTGATGGGCGCCTCGGCGCAGCCGCGCGCCGGCATCGCGCGCCACGACGCGGTCGCCTGGGGCTTCGCCCGTGGCGCCGACGCGCTCGGTGTCGACATCATCCAGAATTGCGAGGTGATCGGCGTGCGCCGCGAGGGTTCGCGCATCGTCGGCCTCGACACCACGCGCGGCAAGATCGACGCGAAGAAGGTCGCCTTCGTCGCCGCCGGGCACTCGAGCGTTCTGGCGGAGCTCGCGGGATTTCGCCTGCCGATCGAGAGCCATCCCCTCCAGGCGATGGTCTCCGAGCCGATCAAGCCGGTGCTCGACACGGTCGTCATGTCCGGCACCGTGCATGCCTATGTCAGCCAGTCCGACAAGGGCGAGCTGGTCATGGGCGCCGGCATCGACGCGTTCAACTCCTACGCCCAGCGCGGCTCGCTGCCGATCCTGGAAGAGATCGCGTCCGCGATGATCGAACTGTTCCCGATCGTCAGCCGGCTGAAGATCCTACGCAGCTGGGGCGGCATCGTCGATATCTGCCCGGATGCGAGCCCGATCATCGGCAAGACGCCGGTCGATGAGCTCTTCATCAATTGCGGCTGGGGCACCGGCGGCTTCAAGGCGACGCCGGGCTCCGGCTGGGTGCTCGCCGACACCATCGCCAACGACCGGCCGCACAAGCTGGCGGAGCCCTTCTCGATGGAACGCTTCGCCTCCGGCCGTCTCATCGACGAGCACGGCGCCGCCGCGGTGGCGCACTGATGCTTCTGATCCCCTGCCCCTATTGCGGCGAGCGAGCCGAGCCCGAGTTCCGCTACGGCGGCGAGGCGCATTTCCGGCGGCCCGACAATCATCTAGAAGCCACCGACGAGACCTGGGCCGACTACCTCTTCATGCGCAAGAACCCGAAAGGCTGGCATCGCGAGCGCTGGATGCACATCGCCGGCTGCAAGCGCTGGTTCTACGTCGTAAGGCATACCGTCACGCACAGGATTGCCGCGTCGTACAAGGTCGGCGACACTTGGCCGGATCTGCCGGCATGAGCCAGACCTTCCGTCTCGCCAAGGGTGGCCGCGTCGACCGCGAGACGTCGCTGCGCTTCCTCTTCGACGGCGTCGCCTATGACGGCTATGCCGGCGACACGCTGGCCTCGGCGCTCCTCGCCAACGGCATCCACCTCGTCGCGCGCAGCTTCAAGTATCACCGCCCGCGCGGCATCTTCGGCATCGGCGTCGAGGAGCCGAACGCGCTGGTCGAGACCGGCATCGGCGCCGCGATCGAGCCGAATGCGCGCGCGACCACGCTCGAGCTTTCCGACGGGCTGATCGCCAACAGCCAGAACAACTGGCCCTCGCTGCGCTTCGATCTCGGCGCGGTCTCGAACCTGCTCTCGCCGCTGTTCTCGGCCGGCTTCTACTACAAGACCTTCATGGGACCGGCGAAGGCCTGGAAGTTCTACGAGTGGGTGATCCGCCGCGCCGCCGGTGTCGGCCGCGCGCCGACGCTGCCCGACCCCGATCATTACGAGCACTCCTACGCGCATGCCGACGTGCTGGTGATCGGCGCCGGCCCCGCGGGCCTCGCCGCCGCGCTCGCCGCCGGGCGCGCCGGTGCCCGCGTGCTCATCGTCGACGACCAGGTCGAGCCGGGCGGCCAGCTGCTCAACACGCCCTATACGATCAACGGCCGGCCGGCGACCGACTGGGTCGCGGAGGCGACGGCGGAGCTGGATCGACTCCCCGACGTCCGCCGCTTCGCGCGCACCATCGCCTTCGGCGCCTACGACCATGGCTATGTCGCCTGCGTCGAGCGCGCGGTGCCGGTGACGCAAGGGCGCGTGCGCTGGCGCGAGCGCATCTGGCATGTGCGCGCCAGGGAGATCGTGCTGGCCTCAGGCGCGATCGAGCGCCCGATCATCTTCGACGGCAACGACCGGCCGGGCATCATGCTGGCCTCGGCCGCACGCGGATATGCCAACCGCTACGGCGTCGCCGCCGGCCGCCGCGCGGTGGTCTTCGCCAACAACGACGACGCCTATCGCAGCGCGCTCGATCTCGCGGAAGCCGGCATCGAGGTCGCGGCGATCCTCGACATCCGTCCCGATCCCACCGGCGCGCTGCCCTCGCTGGCGCGCGAGAAGGGCATCCGCGTCCTCGCCGGCCACGCCGTGGTCGGCTCGCGCGGGCGCACGCGGCTCAAGGCCGTCGAAGCGGCGCCGATTGACGATGTCCACCGGCGCCAGGTCATCG
>VGEH01000002.1 GCA_016869375.1 Alphaproteobacteria bacterium
GGGTGAGCCGCCCTCGATCGTCTCCAGCATCCGGCTCGCCGAGGAGCCGTGCCAGTAGACGCGGTCCTCATGCCGCCAGAAGGAGGTCGGCGTCACATAGGGCTGGCCATCGATGACATACCCCACATGTGCGATCACGCCGGCATCGAGGACAGCATGCACCGTGGCACGGTCGTAATGCCCCCGCTTCGGCAGGCGCTTCACCTTCGTCTTATTCGTCGGCGGGAAATCGACGGTGTCAGCCATATCGAGCGATCCTTCGGCCAGTCTCGGCCGCAAGGTCGCGGAAAAGTGGCCTAGCCGGAAGTGCCAGTCCGGCGCTTTCTCCTGGGTCCACTTTCGACGATGCGCGTGAGATGATCGACCGCCCGGGCGAGCGCCGGCGGCGGCGAGGCCGCGAAGCCCATCAGAAGCCCCGCTGCGCCGTCCTTCAGGTAATAACGCGACAGCGGCATCGGTGCGGCCTCGGCCGCGTCAAGGCGGCGGACGATCTCGATATCATCCGTCGGACGCCGGAAGAGCGCGGCGAGCTGGAGCCCGCCGCCCGGCTCGGGGAGATGCAGCAGCCCGCCGAGGCGCGTCATGAGGCGGTCGAGCAGCGCCTCCTCGCGCTCGGCATAGAGGCCGCGCATGCGCTTGATATGCGCGGCGAAGGCGCCGGACTCCATGAAGTCGGCGAGCGCCGCCTGGCCGTGAAGCTGCGTGATGCCGTCGAGGGAGGCGCGGACGGCGGCGAAGGCGTCGACCAGATCCGGCGGCACCACGAGATAGGCAAGCCGGATCGCCGGGAACATCGCCTTCGAGAAGGTGCCGACATAGAGAACGCGGCCGCCGCCGGAGAGCCCGTGCAGCGACGGCGCCGGATGGCCGCGGATCTGGAACTCGCCGTCGTAATCATCCTCGACGATCCAGGCGCCGAGGCGTTCGGCGATGCCGAGCACCGCCATCCGGCGCTTGAGGCTCATGGCGACGCCGAGCGGGTACTGGTGCGAGGGCGTCAGGTAGATCAGGCGGACGCCGGCAAGGCGCTCCGGGTTGGCGCCTTCGGCGTCGACCGGCATGACGACGAGACTGAGGCCGGCGGCATTGAAGATGGCGCGTGCGCCGAGGAAGCCGGGATCCTCGATCGCCGCCGCCTCGCCCGGTTCGGTCAGCAGGAGCCCGGCGAGTTGGATCGCCTGACGGGTGCTGGTCAGGATCACGATCTGCTCGGGGGCGCAGATCACCCCGCGCGCCGGCCCGACATGCGTAGCGATGGCGGCGCGCAACGGTTCGAAGCCCCGGCGGTCGATACCCTGCAGCAACGCCAGGCGCTGGCGCCGGGCGCTCCTCAGGATCGAGCGGTGCCAGAGATCGATCGGGAAGCGATCAAGCGCCGGCACGTCGGGCGCGAGCGGCCGGTCGCCGTGCTGGCCGCGCAGCATCGCCTCGGCGAACGCGACGCGCCCGCGGGCGGAAAGGCCTGAGGCGGCCCTCGCCGACGCACGCCGCGGTAGCCGGACACCGACCACCTCGGCGACGAAGGTCCCGGAGCCGCGCCGGCCGGCGAGCAGCCCCTCGGCCGTCAAGCGGTCGAGCGCACCGACCACAGTGTTGCGGGCGATCCCCCAGGCTTCGGCCAGCGTCCGGCTCGATGGAAGGCGCGCCGCGGCCGGCAGCACACCATCGAGGATCATCCGGCGAAGCTCGGCGTGCACCTGGCGCGCCAGTCCCGCCGGATCAGAGCGGTCGAGCGCGAGCGCATCGAGAAGGACGGGCCGGCGGCGGGTCATCGTCGCCAGCCTATCAGTTCATCGTGTTGCGGGCCGGAAGGAAGCGGAGGAAGCTCCGCCTTTCACCTGCGGGAGCCGCCCTTGTTGTTCATGATCATCGAACGCTTCAAGAACCAAGACCCGATCCCGGTCTATCGCCGCGTCCGCGCCAGCGGCCGTTTGTTTCCCGACGGCCTCAAATACATCGACAGCTGGGTCGAACCCAATTTCGACCGCTGCTTCCAGCTCATGGAGTGCGACGACCTCGCGCTGCTGCAGCAATGGATCCTGCGCGCCGAGGGGCTGATGAGCTTCGAGATCGTGCCGGTGATCCCGAGCAAGGAGACGCAGAGGGTCGTCGCGCCCTTCCTCGATGCACCCAGGCGTTGACCGGGGGCCCGGGTTCATGGTTCGGTGGGGAATCGGTCAGGGGGCGGGACTTGAGGCGGGGGGAACGGGATGGCACGGCGACGCGATGCGACGCTGACGGTGGTTAACTTCGAGCGCCAGACACCGCGGCCCACTGCCGCCCAGATGGCCTGGCTCAAGCGCGGTCTCGACCAACCGGGCGGAAAGCTGCCGCTGTTCGACATCGACGGCCAGCGCATCAATCCGCGCACGATCAAGACCTGCATCGAGCAGGGCTGGGCCGAGCCGTGGTTCGACAACCCGATCAAGCCGGACTGGCTGGTCTGCAAACTGACCGAGGCGGGCCGTGCGACCGCGATCGCCGGTCATATCGACCCGACGCCCGACGCCGACGACGACTGATGCGCCTCGACGAGTATGTCGTCCTGGTGGCCGGCAGCGCGGCGGCCGATTGGCGCGTGCACAAATCGCCGACCTTCCACTATCGCGTCGTTCCGGTGCGCGGCGGGCCTAACCGCATCGTCGATTTCGAGCTGCACGAGCACAACGTGGTGATGACCTATGCCAAGGACGTAGGCATCAACATGTGCTTCGGTCTCGTGCAGGACCGGAACTACGCGAGCGCCTGGTCGCAGCGCTTCCCCGACAAGCGCGCGCAGTCCTGCTTCCTCGATTTCTTCTACAACGGCGCGCTGGTATTCCGCGAAACCATGGTCTGGGTCGATGGCTGGCGCTGCGTGCTGCCCGAACCGACCGCGAATGCAGGCCCGCCCTTCCCGATCCCGATCCGGAAGTTCCAGATCTCGAAGCTGCTGCACGGGCTGGTCGGGCCGGGCACCAATTTCGAGGATTATTTCCGCCGCGCCGGCATGGGGCCGAGCCAGGATCCCTGGCCCTAGGCTAGCCGGCCGCGATCCGGCGCAGCTCGTCGGTCCAGAAAGAGTAGCTCACCTTGTCGGCGACGATGCCGCCGAGCGCTATGTAGAGGCTTTGCGCGCCGGTGTTGCCCGTATCCGTGCCGAGATCGATGCGGCCGATGCCGCGGTCCAGGCAGAAGCGCGCGAGGAAGCGCATCAGCTTGGTGCCGATCCCCTGCCCGCGCACCGTCTCCCGGACGAACAGATCCTTGACGAAGACGAGCCCCTTCGCGTCTCGCCCCGGCCTCAGCACGGCGAAGCAGGCGATGCCGACCGCCTCGCCGGCGGCGGAGAGGCAGAGCGCGAAGCGCGTCCCTTCCCGTCCGCCGACCGTCGCTGCGACCATCGCGACGTAGTCCTTCATCTCCGGCAGCACCGCATCGGGGCGGTAGTGGCGATCCATCGCCTTCAGCACATCCGCGACCTTGGCCGCATCCGCCTCCTCGGCAAGGCGGATGTCGTAGCCGGCGATCATCAGAGATTGTCGCCGAGCAGCGCCGCGCACATCGCGTCCGTGACCTGACGCGTCGTCGCCTTGCCGCCGAGATCGGGCGTGTGCAGCGCCTTGTCGGCGGTGACGCGCTCGATCGCGCGCATCAGCCGGCCGGCAGCCGCCGTCTCGCCGAGATGCTCCAGCATCATCACGCCCGACCAGAAGGTGCCGACGGGATTGGCGACGCCCTTGCCGGCAATGTCGAAGGCCGAGCCGTGGATCGGCTCGAACATCGAGGGGAATTTGCGCTCCGGGTTCAGGTTCGCAGTCGGCGCGATACCGAGCGACCCCGCCAGCGCCGCCGCCAGATCCGAGAGGATATCCGCATGCAGGTTGGTCGCGACCACGGTGTCGATCGTCTGGGGCCGCAAGGTCATGCGCATGGTCATGGCGTCCACCAGCATCTTGTCCCAGCGCACATCGGGGAAGTCGGCCGCCACCTCGGCGGCGATCTCGTCCCACAGCACCATGCCATGGCGCTGCGCGTTCGACTTGGTGACCACGGTCAGCAGCTTGCGCGGGCGCGAGCGTGCCAGCGCGAAGGCGAAGCGCATGATCCGCGTGACGCCGGCGCGGGTGAAGATCGAGACCTCGGTCGCGATCTCCTCGGGCAGGCCCTTATGCGCGCGGCCACCATGACCGGCATACTCGCCTTCCGAATTCTCGCGGACGATGACCCAGTCGAGATCGCCGGGCTTCACGTTGCGAAGCGGGCCCTCGATGCCGGGCAGCATCCGCGTCGGACGGACATTGGCGTATTGGTCGAAGGGTTGGCAGATCGCGAGCCGGAGGCCCCACAGGGTCACGTGGTCCGGCACGTCTGGCGCGCCGACGGCGCCAAAGTAGATGGAGTCGAAGGGCTTTAGCCGGTCGAGGCCGTCGGCCGGCATCATGATGCCGTGCTTCTTGTAGTAGTCCGAGCCCCAGTCGAAGGGCGTCACGTCGAAGCGGAAGCCGCCGTCGCGCCTGGCGCAGAGCTCGAGGACCTCGAGGCCGGCGGCGATGACTTCCTGACCGATGCCGTCGCCGGGAATGGATGCGATCTTGTGCTGGCGCATGTGCAGGGTTCGCTCGCGATGTCGAAGGGGCCGGTGGTCTCCCTATACCGCTCTCCGTCCGCGGGAACAAAGCCGATTGAGATCGTGTTGGACTTTTCGGAAAGCCGAAAGGAGATCGACATGCGCATCACACTTGCCGCCGCGGCGATGCTGCTCGCGGCCTCGCCGGCCTGGGCCGACTTCTACATCCTTCAGGATACCGCGACAAAACGATGCACGATCTCCGAGCTGAAGGCGGTGCCCGGCACCTCGGTCCAGGTCGGCAGCGTCTATTTCACCCGCGCCGAAGCCGAGACGGCGATGACGCAGATGGCGGCCTGCGTTACCGAGTAACCGCACGGATTCCATGGGAACTGGAATCCCGCGGGCCGCGTTGGATCGGACGGACGACGTTGAATGGCCCCGGGCCTAGTCCCCTTGCGTCGCGATCCGAAGCATCTGAGACGGAGAGGACATCATGAAGTTCGTTCTTGCAGCCGCCCTGGTCGCCGCGTTCGCGCTGCCGGCGTCGGCCCAGAGCTTCTACATCGTGCAGGACGCGGCGACGAAGAAGTGCACCGTCGTCAGCGAGAAGCCGACCGTGACCACGACGACGGTCGTCGGCAACACCACCTACACGACCAAGACCGAGGCTGAAGGCGCGATGAAGACCGCCACGGTCTGCACCCAGTAGAGCATCGCCTCCGGTTGAGGAAGCCTTGGCCCCGCCTTCGAGGCGGGGCCACTTGTCTTCAGGCGATCTCGAACAGCGCGGCGGCACCCATGCCGCCGCCGACGCACATGCCGACGACGACGCGCCTGGCGCCGCGCCGCTTGCCTTCGATCAGCGCGTGCTGCGTCATCCTGGCACCGCTCATGCCGTAGGGATGGCCGATGGCGATCGCCCCGCCATCGACGTTGAATTTCTCCGGGTCGATGCCGAGCCGGTCGCGGCAGTAGAGGACCTGGACGGCGAACGCCTCGTTGATCTCCCAGAGATCGATGTCCTGGACTTTGAGGCCGGCGCGCTCGAGCAGGCGCGGCACGGCGAAGACCGGACCGATGCCCATCTCGTCCGGCTCGCAGCCGGCGACCGCGAGGCCGCGGAAGATCCCGAGCGGCTTGAGTCCGCGCTTCTCGGCCAGCTTCGCGTCCATCACCACGCAGGCTGCGGCGCCGTCGGACAGCTGCGAGGCGTTGCCGGCGGTGACAGTCTTGTCGTCGCCGAGGACGGGCTTGAGCTGCGCCAGGCCTTCCGGCGTGGTGTCGGGGCGGTTCCCTTCGTCGCGGTTCAGGCGCGCGGTCTCGCGCGAGGTCTTGCCTGTCGCCTTGTCGGTGACGAGCTTCACCGCCTCCATCGGCACGATCTCCTGGTCGAAGCGCCCGGCCTGCTGGGCCGCCGCGGTGCGGCGCTGGCTCTCCAGCGAGAAGAGGTCCTGGGCCTCGCGCGAGACCTTGTAGCGCGCGGCGACGACTTCCGCCGTCTCCAGCATCGACATGTAGATCGCCGGCTTGTTGGCAAGGATCCACTCGTCCTGAACCCGGAACTTGTTGCGCTGGTCGTTCTGCACGAGGCTGATCGACTCCAAGCCCCCCGCGACCGTGACCGGTACGCCGTCGACGACGACGCGCTGCGCCGCAGACGCGATGGCTTGCAGACCGGAGGAGCAGAAACGGTTGATCGTCATGCCCGCAGCTGTCGGGTTGAGGCCGCCGGCGATCGCCGCCTGGCGCGCGATGTTGCCACCCGTCGCACCCTCGGGCATTGCGCAGCCCAGGATCACGTCATCGACCTCGCCGGGATCGACGCCGGCACGCTGCACCGCATGTCTGATCACGTGCCCGCCCAGGGCCGCGCCATGGGTGTCGTTGAAAGCGCCGCGATAGGCCTTGCCGATCGGCGTGCGGGCGGCGGAGACGATGACAGCTTCTTTCATGATCATTCTCGTGAGTCGACGGAAAAGAAACGGCGCGGGAGATCGCTCTCCCGCGCCGAGGGACACAAAGTCAGATCAGCTGCCGATCTCGCCCGACATGACCGGGCCGAACAGCTCCCAGCTCGTGCCGTTGAAACGCTGCATCTGCATCTGCTCGATCGGATAGAAGTCGTTCGGACCGCTGTTGAGCTTGATGCCTGGCAGCAGCACGTTGATGTCGACATTCTTCAGGTTGGCCGCCTGCTTCATGACGTTCTCGCGCGTCAGCTCGTTGCCGGCCTGCTTGAGGACGTGAACCAAGCTCTGCGCCACAGCATAGCCGTAGACGGTGAAGCTCGAGGTCTTGTCGCCATCCGGGAAGTACTTGTCCATGAACGCCGCCCATTCCTTCATCCCGGCATCGTCCTTCCAGGTCGGGTCGGTCGAGTCCTTGATGTAGTTGGTGGTCAGGAGTCCCTTGGAAGCCTCGAGTCCGGCCGGCCGCAGCACAGAGCCGACCGAGGCGGAGACGTTGTTGACGATATGCACCGGCTGCCAGCCGATCTCGGCCGCCTTGCGGATCGCCTGGGCGGCGAATTTCGGCGTGGCGACGTTGAAGAAGATGTCGGCGCCCTTGGCCTTGAGCGAGACAATCTGCGAGTCGACCGTCGGGTCGGCGACTTCATAGGGCAGCTCGGAGATGATCATCGACGCCTTCGCCCCGAGACCGTCCTTCAAGCCCTTGAGGTAGTCCTTGCCGTAGTCGTCATTCTGGTAGAGGACGCCGATCTTGCCGTTCGGATGCTTGTCGAGAATGTACTTGGCGTAGATGCGGCCTTCGCTCTGGTAGTTGGGCTGCCAGCCCATGGTCCAGGGATAGTCCTTGGGATTGCCGAACTGGGTGGCACCGGTGGCGACGAAGAGCTGCGGCACCTTCTTGCCGTTCATGTATTTCTGGATCGCGGTGTTGCCGGGCGTGCCCAGCGACTGGAAGACAAGCAGCACCTCGTCGCTCTCGACCAGCTTGCGCGCCTGCTCGACCGTCTTCGGCGGGCTGTAGCCGTCGTCGTAGCTGATGAAGGTGACCTTGCGGCCATTGATGCCGCCTTCGGCGTTGATCTTCTTGAAGTAGGCATCGATGGTCTTGCCGATCAATCCGTAAGCAGAAGCCGGGCCGCTATAGGGATTGATGTTGCCTATCTTGATCTCGGTATCGCTGGCGCCCGGATCGTATTTCTTCTGCGCGAGCGACGGCGACGAAACGAGCGCGGCGCCGGCCAAGGCCGCCGCCATCGTCAGCAGGGTTCGCCTTGAAGTCATTGTTTCCTCCTTGGTTACCGGTTCGACGACATAAGACGGGTGAGACGGCCCGTCACCAGACGCACGAAGCCTGCCGCCCCGGTTGGCATCACGTAGATGACCAGGATCAGGATGGCTCCGTAGACCGCCCAGGCCAGGCCCTTGGAGACCTGCTCGGCGAGATTGGGGATGTACATGATGAAGAGCCCGCCGATCAGCGCGCCCGGAATCGAGCCGACGCCGCCGACGACGAGGCCGACAAGGAAGCTGACGGCGAGGAAGAAGGTGAAGCTGTCGGGAGCGACGAACTGCACCACGATGGCCCCGAGCGATCCGGCGACCCCGGTGTAGAGCGCGCTGACGCCGAAGGCCATCGACTTGTAGAAGGCCGTGTCGATGCCCATCGCCTTGGCGGCGAGCGGGTTGTCGCGGATCGCCTTGAGCGCGCGGCCGGTGCGGCTCGCGACCAGGCGCATCGCCGCCAGGAACATGAAGATCAGGATCGCGAGCGTGAAGTAATAGAGCCACCTGTCCTGGCTCAGCGGCAGGCCGAAGGGCGCGTCCGGCTTGATGATGACGATGCCCTGCACGCCGCCGGTCCAGTGCTCGAGGATCGAGAGCTTGAGGAGCTGCGGCGTCGCCACCGCGAGCGCGAAGGTGGCGAGCGCGAGATAGAGGCCTTCGAGACGGAGCGCGGGCAGGCCGAAGAGGAAGCCGGCGATCAGGCAGACGATTCCGGCGACCGGTAGCGTCAGGAAGTAAGGCACCCCGAAGCGGTCCATCAGGATCGCCGTGGTGTAGGCGCCGATCGCGTAGAAGGCGCTGTGGCCGAGCGAGAACTGGCCGTTGATGCCGGTCAGCAGGTTGAGGCCGAGGATCGCGATCGCATAGATCATCACCAGCGTCAGCTGGAAGACGTGAAAGTTCTTGAGGACGGCCGGGAGCGCGAGCGCGATCAGCAGCACGATGATCGTGAGCACGCGCTGCCAGGTCCGCAAGGTGAGGCCGCCGAGGCGCGGCACGGCGACGGCGCTATCGGCGATGTCTTCGCGGGTGGTCATGGCGCTACACCCGGCTCACCGCCGCCCGGCCGAACAGGCCCGACGGCTTGACCATGAGGACGGCGACGATCAGCACCAGCGCGATGGTGAGCTTGAGCTCCTTGCCGACGACCGGGACGAAGGTGCCGGCAAGGTTCTCGACGATGCCGACGGCGAAGCCGCCGAGCACGGCGCCGACCGGGCTCGTGAGCCCGCCGACGACGGCACCGGCAAGGCCGTAGAGCAGGATGCCCAGCATCATGTTGGGCTCGAGGAAGACCACCGGCGCGATCATCATGCCGGCGACGGCGCCGATCGCGGCGGCAAGGCCCCAGCCCAGCGCCACCATCCAGCCGACGCGGATGCCGACCAGCCGGGCCGAGTCCGGATTGGCGGCGGCGGCACGCATCGCGAGGCCCAGCCGCGTGTGGCGGAACAGCACGTAGAGCAGCACCAGCAGGATCAGCGTGATCGCAATCATGCCGAGGTCATGCGCGCCGATCAGGCGGTTGTTGAACAGCGGCTGCGAGGGGAACGGGCTCGGGAAGCTCTTGATCGTGTATTCCCAGGTGAAGCCCGCGACGCTGTTCAGGATCGAGAACATTGCGATGAAGACGATGATGTGGCTGAGCACCGGCGCGTTCCGGATCGGCTTGAACAGGCCGCGCTCGATCACCACGCCGCCGATGAAGGAGATGACGATGGTGAGGATGAAGGCGATCCAGTAGGGACAGCCCCAGGCCATCAGCTGCCAGGCGATGTATGTCGAGAACATCGCCATCTCGCCCTGGGCGAAATTGAAGTGGTCGATCGACTGGTAGATCATCACCACAGCGAGCGCCATGCAGGCATAGATGCCGCCGGTGGCGATTCCCGCCAGGAGCTGGTGCAGAAAGAGCTCCATTCCTCCCCTTCCCCCTCAATACCCGAGATAGGCGCGACGAATACTTTCGTCGGCGCCGATCTCGGCCGTCGATCCGGACATCACGATGCGGCCGGTTTCGATGAGATACGCATGGTCGGCCAGCGCCAGCGCCAGCGCGGCGTTCTGCTCGACGAGCAGCACGCTGACGCGATCGGCCTTGTTGACCGCCTTCAGGATCTCGAAGACCTCGGCAACCAGCAGCGGCGCAAGGCCGAAGGACGGCTCGTCCAGCAGCATGATGCGTGGGCGCAGCATCAGCGCGCGGCCGACGGCGAGCATCTGCTGCTCGCCGCCGCTGAGCGTCCCGGCCTGCTGGTGGCGGCGCTCCTTCAGCCGCGGGAAATGCGCATAGACGCGCTCGACGTCGCTCTGGATCTCGGCGCGGTCGGTGCGGATCATGGCGCCGAGGAAAAGGTTCTCCTCGACCGTGAGGCGGACGAAGGTGCCGCGCCCTTCCGGCACATGGGCGACGCGCAGCCGCACCACGTCCTCAACCGCGAGCCCGCCGATCGGCTTGCCGTCGAGCAGGATCTCGCCCTCGCTCCGGATCATGCCGCAGATGGCACGGAGCACCGTGGTCTTGCCGGCGCCGTTGGCGCCCAGCAGCGCGGTGATGCCGCCTTCCTTGAGGTCGAGGTCGAGCCCGTGCAGCGCGCGAGTCTGCCCGTAATAGGCCTTGAGGCCGCGGACGGAGAGATTGGCGCTCATGCCTTCGCCGTCCCGAGATAGGCGGCGATCACCGCCGGGTCCTGCTGCACGGCGGCCGGCGTGCCCTCGCAGATCTTGCGGCCGAAATTGAGCGCGACGACGATCTCGGAGACCGACATCACCAGCCCCATGTGATGCTCGACCAGCAGGATGGTGATGCCGTGGTCGTCGCGGATCTGGCGGATCAGACGGCCGAGCTCGGCGACTTCCTCGTGATTGAGGCCGCCGGCGGGCTCGTCGAGCAGGAGGAGCTTCGGGCGCATCACCAACGCCCGGGCCAGCTCGACGCGCTTCTGGGTTCCGAACGGCAGTCCCGCGACCGGGCGCGCAGCCACCGAACCGAGGCCGAGATAGTCGATGATCTCCTTCGCGTCGCGATTGAGGTTGCGGTCGCGCTCGCGCACGGCCGGCAGGCCGAGCGCATCGCTGAGGAAGTCGCTCTTCGTGCGCGTGTGGCCGCCGACCAGCACGTTGTCGAGAACCGTCATGCCTTTGAACAGCGCCAGGTTCTGGAAGGTGCGGCCGATGCCGATCTCGGCGATGCGGTGCGGCGGACGGCCGAGGATCGACTCGCCCTCGAACTGGATGTCGCCGGATGTCGGCGTGTAGAGGCGGCTGAGACAATTGAACAGCGTCGTCTTGCCGGCGCCGTTCGGGCCGATCAGCCCGAGGATGCGCCCCGTGGGCAAATCGAAGGTGATGCCGTCGAGCGCGACGATGCCGCCGAAACGAACGACGACGTCGCGGACCGAAAGCAGCGGTCGCGCCCCATCCGATACCACCATTGCCGTGGGTCGCGACGCTTCGGCGACCAACCCGGATGCTCCTTGCAAGACCAATCCTCCCCAACTCTTTCTTTTTGAAGACCGACGGCTACTGATGGCCGAGCAGCACCTCCACGCTGCGCACCATGTTGACCAGGCGCGGACCGATGTCGTTCTCCAGCCGATCCTTCGACAGCTGGAACGACGGCGCGCCGCAGTTGAAGGCGATGATCGGCGAGCCGTCCGCCGGAATCAGCGGCACGCCGACGGCGTTCACATCGGCCTTCCATTCGCCGATCGACATGGTGAAGCCGCGCCTGGCGTAATCATCGAGGCCCCGCTCGATGCCGGCGCGGATCTGCCGCCAGCGCTCCGGCTCGCGCTTGGCGATGAACTCCATCAGATGCGCGCGCTCATTCGCCGGCAGGCCGGCCAGCAGCGCGCGCCCCATCGAGGTGGTGGCGATCGGCACGCGCGAGCCGAGATCGAGGCGCAGCGTCACCGCGGCATTGCTGCGGCAATACTCGATGTAGATGAGGCTGAGACGGTCGCGGCTGCCGAGCGCAACCGAGGCGCCGGAATAGTCGGCGAGCTCCTGCATGGAGGGGCGCGCGAGCTGGCGGATGCCCATGTTCGAAAGCACGGCATAGCCCAGCGCCAGCGCTGGCGCGCCGAGCTGATATTTGCCGAGCCGGTCCGAATAGGTCAGGTAGCCGAGCTTGGTCAGCGTGTAGGTGAGCCGCGACACCGTCGGCTTCGGCAGGCCCGTGGCGCGCGCGATCTCCTGATTGCCGAGCAGAGCGTGGTTCGGCGCGAAAGCACGCAGCACTTCGAGGCCGCGTGCCAGGGACTCGACGAACTGGCGATCGCGCGTCGGCGTGCCTGCGTGGCTGCTTGCCTCGCGCGCGCGCGTCAGCCACTCCGTGCTGCCTGTGGTCATTCCCTGCCGGTCGTCCCTGCCCAAACGCTCCCTCTCGTTCGGAGGGATTTACAGACGAGTACACTCCACCCTACGATCCACGTCAAATCTGCGAAACGCAATTTCGCAATGCGGAACTAAGGGTAGGGAGACGCCGGGCGTGTCCAAAGCTTACGTGACGACCGACCGCAAAGGTTCGGTCGCGGTCCTTCGCCTCGACAATCCTCCGGTCAATGCGCTGGGTCATGGGCTTCGGCTCGGCATCGCCTCCGCGCTGGAGGCGGCCGAAGAAGATGCCGGCGTGCGCGCGATCGTCCTTGCCGGCAATGGCCGCTGCTTCTCCGCCGGCGCCGACATCACCGAGTTCGGCAAGCCTATCCAGGCGCCGACTCTCCACGACCTGATCGCCGCGATCGAGGCGAGCCCGAAGCCTGTGGTCGCCGCGATCCACGGCACCACGCTCGGCGGCGGCCTCGAGCTTGCGCTCGCCTGCCACGCGCGAATCGCCGCAAAGGATGCGCGGCTCGGCCTGCCCGAGATCAAGCTCGGCATCCTGCCCGGCGCCGGCGGCACGCAGCGCGCGCCGCGCCTGATGGGCGCCGAGAAGGCGCTCAAGATGATCACCTCGGGCGACATGGTGCCGGCGGCGGATGCGCAGGCATCCGGTCTCGTCGACGAGGTCGCCTCCGGCGATCTGGTCGACGCCGCGGTCGCGCGCGCCGAAGCCCTCGCATCGTCGGGCGAGCTGCCGCGCATCCGCGACCGCTCGGTGCCCGGCGACAAGGCCGAGTTCGACAAGGCTGCCGCGGCGCTGACCGGAAAAGGCCGCGTGCTGCGCGCGGTCTCCGCCTGCGTCGAGGCGGTGAAGGCGGCGATCGAGCTTCCCTTCGAGCAAGGCCTCAAGCGCGAGCGCGAGCTCTTCATGGAGCTGGTGCAGAGCGACGAGTCCAAGGCGCAGCGCCACGTCTTCTTCGCCGAGCGCAACGCCGCCAAGGTCGCCGACATGCCGGCGGATACCCAGGCGAAGCCCATCGCCTCGGCCGCTGTGATCGGCGCCGGCACCATGGGCGGCGGCATCACCATGTCGTTTGCCAATGCCGGCATTCCCGTGACGCTGATCGAGACGACCGAGGCGGCACTGAAGCGCGGCCTCGACGTCATCCTCGCCAACTACAAGCGCAGCGGCCGCACGCCGCAGGCCGAGATCGACCGGCGCATGAGCCTGATCTCGCCGACCCTGGACATCGAGAAGGCTGCCGGCGCCGACATCGTCATCGAGGCGGTGTTCGAGGAGATGGAGATCAAGAAGGAGATCTTCACCAAGCTCGACCGCATCGCCAAGCCCGGCGCCGTGCTGGCCAGCAACACCTCCTATCTCGACATCAACGAGATCGCGGCACAGACGAAGCGGCCGGCCGACGTGCTCGGCATGCATTTCTTCAGCCCGGCGAACGTGATGAAGCTGCTCGAGATCGTCCGCGGCAAGGCGACATCGCAGGTGACGCTGGCGACCGCGATCGCGGTCGGCCGCAAGATCGGCAAGGTGCCGGTGATCGTCGGCGTCTGCGACGGCTTCGTCGGCAACCGCATGCTGGGCCAGCGCCTCAAGGCGACCGAGCAACTCCTGCTCGAAGGTGCCCTGCCGCACGAGATCGACGCGGCGGCGACGGCCTTCGGCTTCGCCATGGGTCCGCTCGCCGTCTCCGATCTCGCCGGCCTCGATATCGGCATGCGCGCAAGGCGCGCGCGTGGCGTGCGAGCGGCAGTGGCGGATGCGATCACCGATGCCGGCCGCTACGGCCAGAAGAACGGCAAGGGCTATTACCGCTATGACGAGGCGGACAAGCGGAAGCCCATCCCAGACCCGGAGGTCGAGAAGATCATCATCGAGGCCTCCGAGAAGCTCGGCATCAAGCGCCGCAGCATCTCCCGGGAAGAAATCATCCAGCGCCTCAACTATCCGATGATCAACGAGGGCGCGAAGATCCTCGAGGAAGGCATCGCGCAGCGCCCGAGCGACATTGACGTGATCTGGGTCTATGGCTATGGCTGGCCGGCCTGGCGCGGCGGCCCGATGCACCATGCCGACCAGGTGGGATTGAAGAAGATCCGCGACTGGCTCGCCGAGCAGGCGCGCAAGTCGGGCGACGCCTCGCTCAACCCGGCCCCCGTGCTCGACCGCCTCGCCCGCGAAGGGCGCGGCTTCGGTTCGGCATGAAACGGCCCTATCCCTGGGAAGCCTCCTATCCGCCCGGCGTGCGCTGGGACACGCCGATCACGACCACGACCATCAACGCGCTGTTCGAAAGCGCGGTCGCGCGCCACGGCAACCGCTCGGCGATCGAATACCGCGACCGCCAGATCACCTTCGCCGAGCTCGACCAGGCGGTCTCGCGTGCCGCATCCGGCTTCATGAAGCTCGGCATCAAGAAGGGCACAGGCATCGCGCTCTATCTGCCGAACACCCCGGATCATCCGATCTGCTTCCTCGGCGCGCTCCGCACCGGCGGCCATGTCGTCCACTTGAGCCCGCTCGATGCCGAGCGCGAGCTGGCGCATAAGCTGACCGACAGCGGCGCCCGCATCCTCGTGGTGCCCGACTTCCCGCAGCTTCTCGGCAATGCGCAGAAGCTGGTCACCGCAGGCCTGGTCGACACGCTGATCGTCGCCGAGCAGGCCGCCTGGGGACCGCTGCCGCAGCCGATGCCGCCTGCGCCCGCCGGCGCCGTGACGCTGACCACGCTCATGAACGGCGAGGTGCCGGCGACGAAATGGCCAGAGGTCACCCCCGGCGATCTCGCGGCGCTCCAGTACACCGGTGGCACCACCGGCAGCCCCAAGGGCGCCATGCTGACGCACGCGAACTTCACCGCCGCGATCTCGACCTACAACATCTGGGCCGAGGGCCAGGACTCGTTGCGCGAGGCCGAAGACAAGGTCGTCGCCGTCCTCCCCTTCTTCCACATCTACGCGCTGACCGCGATCTTGATCCGTCACCTGGCGCTCGGGAACGAGATCATGATCCGCACGCGCTTCGATGCCGACACCACGCTGAAGGACATCGCCGAGAAGAAGGCGACGCTGATGCTGGGCGTGCCGACCATGTATATCGCCCTCCTGCAGCATCCCGAGATCGGCAAGCGCGACCTCTCCTCGCTCCGCATGATCACCTGCGGCGGCGCGTCGCTGCCGATCGAGGTCGAGCAGAAATTCGAGAAGATCACCGGCTACAAGGTCGGCGGCGGCTGGGGCATGACCGAGACCGCGCCGGCCGGAACCAACCTGCCGATCAAGGGCGACTACAAGCCGGGCTCGATCGGCATGCCGCTTCCGGGCATCGTCATGCAGGTGGTCGCGCTCGAGGATCCGCGCCGCATCCTCGGCCCCAACGAGAAGGGCGAGTTCCGCATCAAGGGGCCGAACGTGATGTCCGGCTACTGGAAGAAGCCGGAGGAGACCAAGGCCGCCTTCGTCGACGGCTTCTTCCTGACCGGCGACATCGGCTACATGGACGAGCGCGGCTATTTCTTCCTGGTCGACCGCAAGAAGGACATGATCCTGTCGGGCGGCTTCAACGTCTATCCGCGCATCATCGAGGAAGCGATCTACGAGCATCCCTCGGTCGAGGAAGTCGTGGTGATCGGCGTTCCCGACGAGTATCGCGGCCAGTCGGCCAAGGCCTTCGTCAAGCTGAAGACCGGCGCCACGCCGCTCGCCATCGAGGATCTCCGCCAGTTCCTCGCCGACAAGATCGGCAAGCACGAGATGCCGACCCTGCTCGAGATCCGCGAGGCCCTGCCGAGGACGGCGGTCGGCAAGCTGTCGAAGAAAGCCCTGGTCGATGAAGAGGCCCGCCGCCACGCGGGCAAGGGGGACTAGATGGATCTGCGCTTCACCCCGGAAGAGATCGCCTTCCGCGACGAGGTCCGCGCCTTCTTCAAGGCTTCGGTGCCGGAGGTCGTCCGCCGCAAGATGAGCGAGAGCCGCCATTTGGCGAAAGAGGACTTCGTCTCATGGCAGCGCATCCTCCACAAGCGCGGCTGGGCGACGCCGCACTGGCCGGTCGAATGGGGCGGCACCGGATGGTCGCCGACGCAGCAATACCTCTTCATGGACGAGATGCAGCAGGCCCCTGCCCCGCCGCCCCTGCAGTTCGGCGTCAACATGCTGGGCCCGGTGCTGATCGCTTTCGGCAACGAGAAGCAGAAGCGCCATTTCCTGCCGCGCATCGCCAATATCGAGGATTGGTGGTGCCAGGGCTTCTCCGAACCCGGCGCGGGCTCCGACCTGGCCTCTCTCCGCACCTCGGCCAAGCTCGACGGCGACCACTACGTCGTCAACGGCCAGAAGACCTGGACGACGCTGGCGCAATACGCCGACTGGATCTTCTGCCTGGTGCGCACCAACCCTGAAGCGAAGAAGCAGGAAGGCATCTCCTTCCTCCTGATCGACATGAAGTCGAAGGGCGTTACCGTCCGCCCGATCGTCACCATCGATGGCGGCCGCGAGATCAACGAGGTGTTCTTCGACGATGTCCGCGTGCCGGTCGAGAACCTCGTCGGCGAGGAGAACAAGGGCTGGGACTACGCCAAGTTCCTGCTCGGCAACGAGCGCGTCGGCATCGCCCGCGTCGGCGTCTCCAAGGAGCGCATCCGCCGGATCAAGCAGCTGGCGAAGATGGAACGCGACGGAGACCGTCCGATGATCGAGGACGAGCGCTTCCGCGAGCGCATCGCCGAGGTCGAGGTCGCCCTGAAGGCACTGGAGATGACGCAGCTCCGCGTCGTCGCCGCCGAGCGCAGCCGCAAGGACAAGAAGCCCGATCCCGCCTCCTCGATCCTCAAGATCAAGGGCTCGGAGATCCAGCAGGCGGTGACCGAGCTCGCGCTCGAGCTCGCCGGCCCCTATGCCATGCCCGCACCGGACGAGCCCGATGAAGGCTCGAACGAGCCGCCGATCGGGCCCGATTGGGCCGACACGGTCGCGCCGACCTATTTCAACTGGCGCAAGATCTCGATCTATGGCGGCTCGAACGAGATCCAGAAGAACATCATCGCCAAGGCCATCCTGGGACTCTGAACCAACGTGGATTTCGATCTCTCCGAGGAGCAGCAGCTCCTCAAGGACAGCCTCGGGCGGCTTCTCGCCGATCACGGCTCCTTCGCGCAGCGCCAGAAGCACCGTAACGAACCGGATGGCTGGAGCCGCGCGCTCTGGGCCCTCTATGCCGAGCTCGGCCTGCTCGGGCTCCCCTTCGAGGAGAAGCATGGCGGCCTCGGCGCCGGCCCGGTCGAGACCATGGTGGCGATGGAGGCCTTCGGCCGCGCGCTCGCGCTGGAACCTTACCTCGCGACCGTGATCCTCGCCGGCGGCCTCATCCGTCATGCCGGCAGCGAGGCGCAGAAATCGGCGCTGGTGCCGAAGATCGCCGATGGCAGCCTGATCCTCGCCTTCGCCCATGGCGAGCGCCAGGCGCGCTACGAGCTCGCCGATATCGCGACCACCGCGAAGAAGGACGGCGCCGGCTGGGTCCTCGACGGCGAGAAGGGCGTGGTCCTCCATGGCGACTCCGCCGACACGCTCATCGTCAGCGCGCGTCTCTCCGGCCAGCGGCGCGACCGCGACGGCATCGGCCTCTTCCTCGTCGACGGCAATGCTTCGGGCGTGACCCGCCGCCCCTACCCCACCGTCGACGGTCTGCGCGCGGCGGAGATCACCTTCTCATCGGTCAAGCTCGGCGCCGATGCCGTGCTCGGCACACCTGGCAAGGCGTTGCCAGCGATCGAGCGCGTGGTCGACGAGGCCATCGCCGCCCTCGCCGCCGAGTCCGTCGGCGTCATGGCGGTCATGCACGAGGCGACGGTCGAGTACCTGAAGACCCGCAGGCAGTTCGGCACCACCATCGGCAGCTTCCAGGTGCTTCAGCACCGCGCCGTCGACATGCTGGTGGCGCTCGAGCAGGCGCGCAGCATGGCGATGTTCGCGACCATGATGGTGAGCGAGGAGAACGCCGCCGAGCGGAGCAAGGCGATGGCCGCCGCCAAGGTGCAGATCGGCCGCTCCGGCAAGTTCGTCGGCCAGCAGGCGATCCAGCTCCATGGCGGCATCGGCATGACCAACGAATACAGCGTCGGCCACTACTTCAAGCGCATGACCATGATCGACACGCTGTTCGGCCCGGCCGAGCACCATCTGGCGCGGCTGGCGAAGACCGACGGGCTGGTGGAATCGTAAAGCACCCTGTTCCCGACACGGGAACATCCTATATTAGATCTGTGCAGGTCGTAGCCAAGCGCACCCTCGTCGCATTCTGGGAACGCAACCCCCAGGCGAGGAGCTCGCTCAGTGCGTGGCACCATATCGTCGAGAAGAGCAACTGGGCCGGCCCAGCCGATGTGAAAGCGCAATTCGGCGCCGCCGTGGACTTCGTTTCGGACAATCGACTGATCTACGATATCTCGGGAAATAAGTATCGGCTGATTGTCCACGTCTCGTACGTCTACAAGTCAGTGCTGATTAAATTCGTCGGAACGCACGCCGACTACGACAAGATCGATCCGGCGACCGTAAGGACCAGGTGATGGACAATATCCGCCCCATCGAGACCGAAGCCGACTACGACTGGGCGCTCAAGGAGATTGCTCGGTACTTCAAGAGCGAGCCAGCCATTGGTTCGCCGGACGGCAAGCGTTTCAAGGTTCTACTCGGGCTTGTCGGTAACTACGAGAACAAGCGCTGGCCGATCGATGTGCCGGATCCGGTGGATGCCATAAGGCTCATGATCGATGCGAAGGCGCGAACACAGACCGATCTCGCTGATGTGCTCGGCTCGCGCTCTCGCGCCTCGGAAATCCTCAACCGCAAGCGTCCCCTGACAATCGACATGGTGCGCCGGCTTCACGCGGAGTGGAAGCTTCCAGCCGACCTGCTAATCCGCCCATACAGAACGCAAGACATAGCTTTGCCGCGGCGGCCACCTAAGGCAAGGACGAAGAAGTCGCTCAATCGCCGGCCAGCCGCTCGTTAGGCGTACTCGTGGCTAGGCCCCCGCCGCCAGCACGGCGCGGCGCTCGTCCGTGGGCGTGCGGCCGAAGATGCGGCGGTAGCACTTGGTGAAGTGCGAGGCGGAAACGAAGCCGCAGGCCATCGCCACGTCCAGGATCGAAGCGCTGGTCTGGGTCAGGAGCCTCCGGCCCCGCTCCAGGCGCAGCTTCACGTAGTAGCCATGCGGCGTGGTCTTCAGATAGCGGCGGAACAACCGCTCGAGCTGGCGCGGGCTGAGCTCGACCGAGTCCGCGAGCTCGTTCATGTCGAGCGGCTCCTCGATCGCGTTCTCCATGCGGATGATCGTGGTGAGCAGGCGCGGATGCGAGACGCCGAGTCGCGTCTGCAGCTCCATGCGCTGGCGGTCGTCATGCTCGCGGATGCGCGGATGGATGAAGTTCTCGGCGACGCCGTTGGCGAGCGCGCGACCATGCTGGGCCGCGATCACGCTCAGCATCATGTCGAGCGCGGCAATGCCGCCCGAGCATGTCAGCACATTGCCGTCGATGACGTAGATGCCCGAGGTCGTCATCGCCGCCGGGAACTTCTCGGCGAGCGAGGCGACATGCTCCCAGTGCACGGTGCAGTGCTTGCCGTCGAGCAGGCCGGCCTTGCCGAGGATATAGGCGCCGGTCGAAAGCGCGCCGACCTTCACGCCCGAGCGCGAGAGGCGCCGGAGCCAGGCGAAGACGCGCTTGTCGTCATAGCCCTCCGGGTTGTAGCCGGCGCAGACCAGCATCATGTCGACTTGCGCCTGCTCCTCGAGGCCGCCATGGACATCGAAGCCGATGCTGTTGCTGGCGAGCACGCGCTCGCCGTCCCGCGAGAACAGGCGCCAGCGATAGAGCGTCGACTGCTTGATGCGGTTGGCCGAGCGCAGCGGCTCCAGCGCTGCGGCGAAGGCCATCATCGAGAAATCGGGAATGAGAAAGAAGCCGACCGTGAAGATCTCGGCTTCGCCCCGGCCGCCGTCCAAGCACCCTCTCCCTGGTCAAAATCCGACACAGGAGAGCATGGGCCAGGGGAAATGAAAATCCCCTCTTCTCGGCCGAAAGGGAAAGGGCGCGGAGGCAGCCAGCCTCCGCGCCCGTCGAAAATACGACCTTAGGCCTCGAGCCAGATCTCGTTGCACTCGATGTACTGGGTCGGGTGCATCCTGAAGCCCTTCATCTTCTTGTCGCAGTAGGTGAAGACCTTGCGGAAGAGCGGCTGCACCAGCGGCCCGTCATTCTGCAGGATCTCCTGCAGACGCTTCACATGAACGCGCCGCTTCTCGACATCGGCGGTCGCCTCGGCCTGGTCGAGGACCTTGTCGAACTCGGCGTTCGAGAAGCCCGACTCGTTCCAGGGAACGCCGGTCCGGTAGGCCAGCGCCAAGCACATGACACCGAGCGGGCGGTGGGACCAGTCGCCACACGCGAAGGGTGCGGTGTTCCAGACCTTGTTCCATTCCGGCGAGGGCAGCACTTCGAGCCGGACCTTGATGCCGACCTCGGCCCATTGCTGGATCATCACCGTCGCCACGTCCTTGGTCCAGTTGTTGGAGACCGTGAGCGGGACCGGGATTTCGATGCCATTCGGATAGCCGGCCTCGGCCAGCAGCTTCTTCGCGAGATCCTTGTCGTGCTTGAAAGGCGGCATCGGCGCGTATTCCGGATGCACGGGAGCGACATGGTGATGCTCGGCGCGCGAGCCGATATCACCGAAGGTGATCTCCGCCACCTTGTCGTTGTCGGTCGCGTGCCGCATGGCCTTGAGGACGCGGTTGTCGTCGAAGGGCTTCTTCGGGTAGGCGCGCGCATGCACCGTGGCGCCCGTGCCAACCGAGTAGAAGTCCAGATCAGGCAGCCGCTTCAGGATCGGCAGCTGAGAAGGGTTGGTGGCGACGATCGAGTGCACCTGCTTGGAGGCCTGGGCCGCGACTTCCGCTGCCGGATCGTCGCCGAGATCGACGAAGATCACCTCGTCGAGATAGGGCCCCTTCCCCCAGTAGTCCTTCCGCGCCTTCATCACCGCGCGCTTGGAGATGTCGTACTCGACGAGGTCGAAGGCGCCCGTGCCGTTCATGCCGACCCCGAGCCTGCCGTTCTCGGTGGGGTCGACGATGAAGAACGGGTAGTGGAAGAAGTGCTCCGGCACCGCGAGCTGCGGGGCCCGCAGGTTCATGCGGACGGTGAAGTCGTCGACCTTCTCGATCGCGTTCGCGTCCCAGAGCTGCGATGTCATGCGCGGCTTGCCCTGGGCGTCGTTCTCGCCCGAGGGGACATCGACCGTCATGTAGCCCTTCATCAGGCCCAGCACCGAGGAGCCCGTCTTCGGATCGAGCACGCTCTTGATGTTCCAGATCACCTGGTCGGCGTTGAGCGTGCCGCCTTTCCGCCACTTCACGTCCTTGCGGATCTTGAGCGTCCAGGTCTTGAGGTCCTCGCTCGGCTGCCAGCTTTCGAGCAGCATCGGGCGGGTGACGTTGTCCGGACCGGTATTGGCGAGGTACTCGACCATCTGTCGCGCCAGGTTGCTGGTCGGGACGTTGCCGGTGCGGTGCAGGTGCGCCGTCTCGCGCACACGCGCACAGAGGCGGAGCGAGCCTCCGCGGCGGGGCGTGCCCTGGGCAAGCGCCTCGGGCACGACCGCGCCCTTGTCGATCTTGCCGGCAAAGGCATAGGCGGCCGAGGCGCTGACGCCGAGCAGCGTCGCCGTGCGCAGGAACTCGCGGCGGTCGCACTTGCCTTCGGCGAACAGCGACTTCAGCTTCGGGATGTAAGAATGTTCGCGGTCACGGGACATGGTGCGTCTCCCCAGGGCGCAAAGCCGGGGACGGCCGACTTCCGGCCGCCCTCCTTCTTTCTGATCCGAAAGCGTCGCCTCGCGCGGTATCGCCAAATGGATCAAAGGCGACGCTTAGTGGTCGGAGGGCGACCAACGTTCCGTCACGAAACGCGGCGCTGATTCCGACCCGAGACGGTCGCATTTGGCTGACCGGAAGGAGCCTCCTGCCGTAACATCCGGCCGGGTTTCCGGTCGATATTCAGGGGGTTCGATCCGGGCGATGGCGCGGCTGATCGCACAACGTCTGTTCAATTCGCTCGTGTCGATCGCGCTGGCCTCGGTCGCCTTGTTTCTCATTTTCGAAATGTCGCCCGAGACCGTCGCCGCCGATGCGCTCGGCCAATACTCGACACGCGAGCAGCGCGACCTCTGGCTCGCCGCCAACGGCTATTTCGAGCCGATGCATGTGCGCTTCCTCGACTGGGTCCGGCGCTGCGTGACCGGCGAGTTCGGCCAGTCGAGACTCTACAACCGGCCGGTTTCTGAAGTGCTCGGCCCCAGGCTCTGGGCATCGGCGATGCTCGCCATGCTCTTCTTCTCCTTCCTGATCCCGTTGTCCTTAGGCCTCGGCATCGCCGCCGGCATGCGCGAAGGCTCCCTGCTCGATCGCGGCATCTCGCTCGCCTCGATCCTCACCACCTCGGTGCCGCCCTTCGCCAGCGCCGTGCTGCTGACCGCGATCTTCGTCTTCTGGCTTGGCCTGCTTCCCGGCACATCGAGCATGGTCGACGGCTTCCGCTGGAAGGAGCTGATTCTGCCGGCCGCCGTGCTGCTGCTCTACGACTTCGGCTACCTCGCGCGCATCACCCGCGCCTCGATGGCCGACGTGATGCAGACCGCCTATATCCGCACCGCGGTGCTCAAGGGCCTGCCGAACTGGTGGATCATCCTTAGGCACGCGCTGCGCAACGCGCTGATCCCGCCCTTCACCGTGATCATGCTGCAGATCAACTGGCTGATCGGCGGCGTCGTGGTCGTCGAGTTCTTTTTCGCCTACAAGGGATTCGGCTCGCTGATTCTCGAAGCCTCGCTGACCCACGACCTCTTCCTGCTGCAGGCCTGCACCGCCGTCTCGGTGCTGCTCGCGGTCGGAACCCAGACCATCGCCGATATCGGCTATGGCCTGCTCAATCCGCGCATCCGCGTGGCGGCTGTGAAATGACCGACACGACGCAGACCACGCCGACTCTACGCTCGCTGCTCGCCGAGAGCCCGATCCTCGTCGCCGGGCTTTCGATCCTGACCTTCTGGCTGCTGGTCGCGATCTTCGCGCCCTTCATCGCGCCCTTCGGGCCCAACGAAAACCTGATCCCGATGGCGATGCCGGGAACACGCGTGCCGGACGGCCGCCTCATGCTGTTCGGCGCCGACCATCTCGGCCGCGACATACTCTCGCGCATGATCTATGGCGGCCGCACGGTCCTGACCTACGCGCCGCTGGCGACGCTCTGCGCCTACTCCGTCGGCGTCACCCTCGGGCTCCTCGCCGGCTACAAGGGCCGCTGGATCGACGAGCTGCTGTCGCGCTTTGCCGACCTCGTCCTCGCCTTCCCGGTCATCGTCCTCTACATCGTGATCATCCAGAAATTCGGCGCCTCCGGGCTCAACATCCTGATCGCGGTCACGCTCGCCTCCAGTCCCGGCATCATGCGGCTGGTGCGCGGCGTGGTACTCGACCTCCGTACCCGCGCCTATGTCTCCGCGGCGCAGATGCGCGGGGAGTCGACGCTCTACATCATGTTCGTCGAGATTTTGCCGAATGCGCGCGGGCCGCTGATCGTCGATGCCTGTCTCCGCCTCGGCTACGTCACCATCACCATCGGCACGCTGGGCTTCCTCGGCCTCGGCATCCCACCGCCGACGCCGGACTGGGGCAGCATGATCAACGAGTCCCGGCACTTCGCGCTGGTCTTCCCGCACATGGCGATCTTCCCCTGCCTCGCCGTGTCGTCGCTCGTGCTCGCCTTCAACCTGATCGCCGACGGGCTTCGCGAGATCTCGCTGGCCGACTGATGACCGAGCCCCTCCTCCGCCTCGACGGTCTTTCGGTCTCTTACCGCACGCGGCGCGGCGCGGTGCCGGCTGTCGTCGACGTCTCGCTCGCGCTCAAGCGTGGCGAGAGCCTCGGCCTCGTCGGCGAGTCCGGTTGCGGCAAGTCGACCATCGCCTTCGCGATCATGCGCTGGCTCGCCGGCCGCGGTCAGATCGCCGGCGGCCGCGTGCTGTTCGAAGGCCGCGACATGGCCGAGATGTCGCGCGAGGAGCTGCGCCGGATCCGCGGCAAGCGCATCGCCATGGTCTTCCAGGAAGCCATGTCGGCGCTCAATCCCTGCCTCACCGTCGGCGCGCAGCTCACCGAGGTGCTCAGGTTCCACGAAGATATCGTCGGGCATGAGGCCGAGCGGCGATCGAAGGACATGCTCGCCGAAGTCCGCATCCCCGATCCCGACCGCGTCTTCCGCGCCTTCCCCCACGAGATCTCGGGCGGCCAGCAGCAGCGCGTGGTGATCGCCATGGCACTGCTCGCCAATCCGGCCGTGCTGCTGCTCGACGAGCCGACCACCGGCCTCGACGTCACGGTCGAGGCGAGCGTCGTTCGCCTGATCGCCGAGATCAGCCGGCGCTTCGGCACCGCGCTCCTCTATATCTCGCATAACCTCGCGCTGATCTCGCGCGTCTGCGAGCGCATCGCCGTCATGTATGCCGGCGAGATCGTCGAGGAAGGCCCGACCCGTCGCATCCTGACGGCCCCCATCCATCCTTACACACGTGGCCTCATCAGTTGCCTGCCGGAATCCGGCGCCGACAAGATCGCGCGCCCGCTCTCGCCGATCCCCGGACAGATCCCGGCGCCGTGGGAGCGCGCATCCGGCTGCTTCTTCCAGCCGCGCTGCGGCTTCGCGGTGGACGGGCTCTGCAATACCTCGCACCCGCCTCTGGTCACTGACGGCAAGGGCTCGACCGTGCGCTGCCTCCGCGCCGACGAGATCGGTGCGGACCGCATCGTCGCCGCTGCGAGCGAGGCGCTCGCGCCGGGCGAGGGCATCGCGGTCACTGTGGATCAGCTCAGCAAGGATTACCGCCTGACGCCGCCCGGCTTCCGCGGCCTGCTGCCCTTCGCCGAGCCGCTCAGGATCCGCGCTAACGATCACCTGACCTTCAACGCCGACCAGGGCCGCACGCTCGCCATCGTCGGCGAGTCCGGCTGCGGCAAGTCGACCTTCGCGCGCGTGCTGACCGGGCTGGAACGCGCCACCGGCGGCCGCCTCGAGGTCGCCGGCCAGGACATCGCCCGCCTGTCGGTCATCGATCGCAGCCGCGACCAGCTCCGCGCGCTGCAGATGGTGTTCCAGAACCCCGACGAGACGCTGAACCCGAGCTACAAGGTCGGCCGTCAGATCGCGCGCGTCGCCAGCCGGCTCCTAAATCTCGGCCGCAAGGAGCGCGCCCAGCGCGTGCGCGACCTCTTCGCCGAGATCCGGCTTCCCGCCGGCATCGCCGACCGCAAGCCGCGCCATCTTTCCGGCGGCCAGAAGCAGCGCATCGCCATCGCGCGCGCCTTCGTCGGCCGGCCGGACATCGTCGTCGCCGACGAGCCCGTCTCCGCGCTCGACGTCTCGGTGCGCGCCGCGGTCACGCAGCTGCTGATGGAGATCCAGCGTACCAACGGCACGACGCTGATCCTGATCAGCCACGACCTGGCGCTGGTGCGCTACGTCGCCGACACCGTCGTCGTCATGTATCTCGGCCAGGTGATGGAGGCCGGCACCACGAGCCAAGTTTTCTCGGCCCCGCACCACCCCTACACCGAGGTCCTGCTCGCCGCGCAGCCGAAGCTCGAAGGCGATCGCGGCCTCGACGCACCGGTCGAGGGCGAGACACCGAGCCCGCTCGATCCGCCGAAGGGCTGCCCGTTCCATACGCGCTGTCCGCGCAAATTCGGAGCGATCTGCGAGACGACTCGGCCGCCCGAACAGGTGACGCCGGCCGGCCACCGCATGGCCTGCCATATCCCGATGGACGAGCTGGCCCGCGTCCAGGAGAAAGTGACGACATGATCCGAAGCGAGATGATCGCCACCCGCACCGAAGTCGCGGGATCGAAGGGCGTGTGTGCGGGCGGGCATCCGGCCGAAGTCGCGGCCGGCATCGCCATGATCGAGGCTGGCGGCAATGCCATCGACGCCGTGGTCGCCGCCGCCTTCGTCGGCTTCGTCGTCGAGCCGGCCTCCTGCGGCATCGGCGGCTACGGCCACCTCGCCGTCTTCCTCGGCAAGGAGAAGCGCTTCGTCACCTTCGATCACTATGTCCGCGCGCCATCCGCGGCGCGGCCGGACATGTTCGAGATCGATCGGAAGAAGCCGATGAAATACTATGGCTTCCCCTACACGATCGGCATGAAGGCCGAACAAGGCCCGCTGGCGCCGGCGGTGCCGGGCGCCGTCGCCGGGCTCTGCGACGCGCATCGCATGTTCGGCAGGCTGCCGCTCGCCAAGGTGCTGGAGCCGGCGATCGCCGAAGCCGAAGCCGGCATCGAGGTCACCTGGCAGCTTCTCTTGCCGATCTCCGAACGGCTGGCCGCGATCCAGGCGCTGCCCGCCACCGCCGCTTGGCTGCTGCGCAAGAACATGCCGCCGAAAGCCGCGAGCCAGCTCGGCGGCGGCGACCGCCTCGACGGTACCGATCTCGCGAAGACGCTCCGGCGCATCGCCGAAAAGGGCGCCGCAGGCTTCTACGAAGGCCCGGTCGCTGAGGCGATCGAGCGCCACGTGACGAGCCAGGGCGGCATCCTGACCGCCGCCGATCTCGCCGCCTACAGGACGCGCATCCTCGAAGAGAAGCCGACCCGCTATCGCGGCCTCAACTGCAACACCGCCTACGACCAGGTGACCTACGAGGCGCTCAACATCCTCGAATGCTTCGACCTCAAGGGCCTCGGCAGGGACAGTCTCGCCTTCCGCCATCTGGTCGCGGAAGCGCTCGCCTGCGGCTTCATCGACAGCATGACGCATTACGGCGATCCGGATTTCGAGCGCGCCCCGGTCGAAGGCCTCGCCAGCCCCGAATTCGGAAAGATGCGCGCCCAGCAGCTCCGCATGGACCGCGCCTTGCCCCGTCCCGTCGCCGCCGCGGATCCCTGGCCTTACGACAACTCGGCCGAGCGGCCGACGCGGATATCCGGCGAGCCCGGCATCGCCAAGCTCGCGGGCACAAGCCAGATGGCCTCTGCCGATGCCGAGGGCAATGTCTGCGCGCTGATCACCAGCCTGACCAGCGGCTTCGGCTCGCTGATGATCGTGCCGGAGACGGGCGTGATCCTGAACAACTCGATGCAGAATTTCGACCCGCGCCCCGACCAGGCGAACTGCATCAAGCCCGGCAAGATGCCGATCTTCGCCGCGCCCTCGCTGGTCGCCGAGAAGGACGGCCGCGCCGTCTTCGCCGGCTGCGGCTCCGGCGGCTACCGCATCACCACCGGCGTGCTGCACGCCTTCCTGCACGCGACCGATTTCGGCATGGGACCGCAGGCCGCGGTCGACGCACCGCGCATCCACTGCCAGGGCCAGGAGACCTTCGTCGACGCGCGTGTGCCGCAGACGGTGCGCGACGGCCTCGCCGCGCTCGGCCACAAGGTCGTGGTGCAGGCGGAGTCGCCGGGCCTCAACGCCTTCGCCCGCGTCAACGCCATCACGGTCGACAAGGACGGCACGATGCGCGCCGGCACCGGTCCCGCCTGGGCCACGGCGGCCGCCGCGTGCTGAAGCCCGGTTCCGTCGTCCTCGGCCGCGCGCCGATCAGCGGGCGCAAGGGGGCCGTCGCCTGCGGTCACCCGGAAGCAGCAGAGCTCGGGCTCGAGGCGATCCGGCGCGGCGGCAATGCGGTCGATGCGGCGATCGCCGGCGCCTTCGCCTCCTTCGTCGTCGAGCCGCAGATGTGCGGCATCGGCGGCCATGGCCGCATGTCCGTCTATCTCGCCGGGAAGAAGCAGGCGATCGGCATCGACCATTTCATCCGCGCGCCGCGGGCGGCGACGCCGGAGATGTACTCGGCGGCCCTGACCCGCTGGCGCAATGCCGGCTGGGGCGGTGTCGAGGGCGCGATCAACACCACCGGCCATCTCTCGGTCGGCATCCCCGGCACCATCGCCGGGCTCTGGGAAGCGCATCGCCGCTTCGCCAGGCTGCCTTGGCGGTCGCTGGTCGGCCCTGCGATCGAGCTGGCCAGGGCCGGCGTCGCCGCCGACAATCGCCTGGTCGTCTCCATCGCCGGCCGCACCGGCGAGATCCGCCAATACCCTGAGGCAGCAAAGCTGCTGCTTCCCGACGGAATCCCGCCCCGCCCGGCCAATGCCGGCGGCGCGCTGCACCGCTTCGACTTCTCGGACATGGCGAAGACGCTGGAGGCCATCGCCGCGAAAGGTGCGGCCGCCTTCTATGACGGCCCGATCGCTGCCGCGATCGATGTAGAAATGAAGAAAGCCGGCGGGCTCCTGACCGCCGAGGATCTCGCCGGCTACAAGCCCGACGTCTTCGAGCAGCCCTGGTACGACTACCGCGGCCGGGGCTACGTCACCTGCGGCGACCTGATCTTCACCGAGGCGCTCAACATCCTGGAGCGCTTCGACCTCGCGGCGCTCGGCCAGGGGACGGCCGAGTCATTTCACCTGATCGCCGAGGCGCTGGCGCAGTCCTTCGCCGACAATTTCGCCCATGCCGCCGATCCCCGCCACCTGAAGGCGCCGCTCGAAGGCCTGGCGAGCAAGGCCTTCGCCGCGGTCCAGGCCGCGCGCATCCGGAAGGACCGGGCGCAGGGCAAATACGAGCCGGGCGATCCCTGGCCGCATCAGGGTCCGACGCCCTCGGTGCCGCCAACGCCTTTCGAGGGCACGACCCAGATCGCCGCCGCCGATGGCGACGGCAACATGGCGAGCCTGATCACCAGCCTCGGCAGCGCCTTCGGCTCGCTCGTGCTGATCCCGGGCACCGGCGTCTTCCTCGGCAATGCCATGCAGTGGTTCGACCCGACGCCGGGCCGCGCCAACTCGGTCGGGCCGGGACGTATGCCCCTCTACGCCGCGCCGGTCGCGATCTTCCGAGAAGGGAAGCATGCACTCGGCGCCATCGCCGGCTCGGGCGGCTACCGCATCCCCACCGCGATCTTATTTTCTTGCTTGAACTATCTCGACTATCGAATTGATCCACAAACATCAATCGACACTCCACGCCTTCACACAGAAGGCGATGAAGTGGAGGTCGACACGCGCATCGCGCCTGAAGTGGTTGAGCGGCTGAAGGCCCTCGGCCACCGGGTCCGGCCGGTCGACGGTACCGGCCTTCCGACCTCCTTCGGCCGTCCTTCCGCCGTCTGGCGTGACGCCGATGGCAGCCTGATCCCCGCCGCCGACGCCCGCTCGGGCGGCGTGGCCGCCTTCTGACCGATGCCCGTCGCTTTGCGGCAGGACCCGGCGCCTTCCGCGACGTGAGATGACCCGCTCCACCTAGAGGATTCGAGATGGCCCTTCCCGCCAAAGCCAAATACGTCGTCATCGGTGCCGGCGTCCACGGACTCAGCACCGCCTATCACCTGGCCTTGAACCTCGAGGCCACCGGCAAGGGGTCGGGCAAGGACGTCGTCATCCTCGACAAGACCGGCATCGCCGCCGGTGCTTCGGGCATCGCCTGCGGCGTCATCCGCAACAACTACTTCCAGCCGGCGATGCGCGAGCTGATGGCCGAGTGCGTGGCGGTCTGGGAGAGCGACCCCAAGGCCTTCAGCTACCACCCCGTCGGCTACATGCAGATCTCGCCTGAAGTGATGCATGAGAATGTCGGCCAGATTGCCCGGCAGCAGAAGGACATCGGCTACGACTCTGTTTTCATTGAGGGCGAGGCCGACTGCACCAAGTACATGAAGGGCCTGTTCGACGACTGGCAGGCCAAGGGCATCACCTCGGTCCTGCACGAGAAGAAGGGCGGCTACGCCAACAACCGCGCCTCGATGTACGGGCTGGCCAAGAAGGCGGAGGCCAAGGGCGTCCAGATCGTCGCCCCGACAAAGGTCACCGGCTTCAAGTTCGGCTCGAACTCGAAGGCGGTTTCGGCGGTCGAAACCGACCGCGGCACGATCGAGTGCGACTTCGTCGTCGTCGGCGTCGGCCCCTGGATCAACCAGGTCTGGCGGATGCTGGATCTCCCCAAGACCATCGACATCAAGGGCCGCGACGGCAAGATGCACACCGGCGTCGGGATGTGGAAGTACTGGTGCCTGGAGGAAGGCACCCTCGGCGTCGACCCGAAATACGGGCTGATGAACGACGGCAAGATGGGGCCGGTGATGCATGTCGACACCGACGCCCCGCTCTACTCGGATGAGGATGGCTCCCTCATCACCGACAAGCTTTGGGGCATCTACTACAAGCCCGACTTCAACTTCGACGGCATCCAGGGCGGCGCCATGCCGTACAAGGTCGAGACACCGGTCGACGAGGTGAAGATCGACCCCTACGGGCCTGACTCGCCTGAGTTCATCGTCGACGCCAACTTCGCGCACATGTTCACCTCGGCGCTCGCCTTCTGCCAGAAGCGCTACTCGGGTCAGGCGCATAAATGGAAGCACGAGCCCTCGGGCGGCCTTGGCTGCTTCACTCCCGACAGCTTCCCGGTCTTCGACGTCTTCCGCGATAACGTCTACGTCCTGGCAGACTCGAACCACGGCTATAAGATGATTGCGGTCGGCAAGCTCGCCGCCGGCGAGATCGTCAGCGGCACCAAGAGCCGGCTACTGGAGCCCTTCCGGATCTCTCGCTTCCCGGAAGGCAAGCTGCACCCGGTGTCCAACAGCCCCTTCCCCTGGAGCTGAGCCATGACCACCAGCCGCGCCGTCGCCTTCACCCACAAGCTCCGTTTCCAGGATCTGCCGGCCGAGGTGGTCGAACAGGCCAAGCTCTGCCTGATCGACCTGATCGCGGCAGCGGCGGCCGGCACCGAGACCGCGATGTCGCGGATCATCCGCAAGCACGCGGCGGAGGTGTTCGGCGGCGGCAAGGCCGGGGTCCGGATGATCCTCGACGGCCGGAAGACGAGCTGGCCGGGCGCGGCGCTGGCCGGCGGCATCACCATCGATGCCTTCGACTCCCATGACGGCCATGTGCTGACCAAGGGCCATGCCGGCGTCGCCATCCTGCCGACCATCCTGGCCCTGGCCGAGGGCGAGGAGAAGATCTCCGGCCGCGAGTTCCTGACCAGCCTGGTGCTGGGCTACGAGATCGCGATCCGCGCCGGGATCGCCACGCACCGGACCTGCAAGGACTATCACACCTCCGGCTCGTGGAACGCACTCGGCGCCGCGGCCTGCGTCGCGCGCTGGCTCAAGCTCTCGCCGGCGCTGACGCGCGAGGCGCTCGGCATCGCCGAGTATCACGGCCCGCGCAGCCAGATGATGCGCTGCATCGACTTTCCGACCATGGTCAAGGACGGCTCCGGCTGGGGCGCGATGGCCGGGGTCAGCGCCGCGCTACTCGCCCGCGACGGCTTCACCGGCGCCCCCTCGCTGGTCTCCGAGGCCGACGATGTCGCCGATCTCTGGGCCGATCTCGGCACGCGCTGGCGCATCATGGAGATGTACTTCAAACCCTACCCGGTCTGCCGCTGGGCGCAGCCGCCGATCACCGCGAGCCTCGGCTTGCTGGCGCAGCACAGGGTGAAGGGCGCCGACATCGCCCATATCGAGGTCTCAACCTTCCACAACGCCGTGCGGCTGGCCGCGCGCGCGCCGAAGACGACCGAGGAGGCACAGTACAGCCTCCCCTTCCCGGTCGCCGCCGCGATCGTGCATGGCAAGGTCACCGCCCGCGAGGTCGACGGTGCCGGCTTGCGCGACCCGCGCGTGCTCAAGCTGGCGCGTGAGATGACGCTGACCGAGGATCTGGCGCTCACTGCCGAGTTCCCGGCGCGCCGCATCGCCCGCGTGAAGCTCACCACCAAGGATGGCCGCGTGCTCGCCTCCGAGCCGACCGAGGCGCTGGGCGATCCCGAGCGGCCGCTCGGCGCCGACGGCATCGTTGCCAAGTACCGGATGACGACCGAACCGGTGCTCGGCCGCGCCCGCACCAAGAAAATCCTGGCGGAAGCGATGCAGATGGACGGCGCCAAGGCCGATGCCCGGGCCTTCGTCGACCTGGCGCTGGCGCCGGTGAAGGCTCAGAAGGCAGCGAAGGCGCCCAGGCGGACCGCCAGCGGCCGCACGCTCGCCATCGCCGCCGACGACTGACGGCTTCTAATCCGCCGGCATCTGCGCTGCCGCGCCGGGCTCGGCCTGGTTGATCAGCCGGTCGCGCTCGGCCATCCAGCCGCGGAAGACGAGGACCAGGCCGAACAGGGTCGCCAGCGTGAAGAGCATGACCATGATCGGCAGGAACAGCTCATGCATCGGATTCTCCTCTCAATCTCACGTCGAGAGGATCGCCGAGACGGCCTGAGCCGTCCTTGATGCAGATCAAATCTCGCGGCTAGGCCGCGTCGGAGACGTAGCGATGCCGGGTATGAATACGGCGCTCGCGCGGGTCGGGGCGCGGCACGGCGGAGAGCAGCGCCTTGGTGTAGCCATGGACCGGGTCGTTGCAGACCTGCTCGGCCTCGCCCGTCTCGACCACCTTGCCGCGATACATCACCGCGACGCGGTCGCAGATGTAGCGGATCACGCTTATGTCGTGGCTGACGAAGACATAGGCCAGCTTAAGCTCGTCCTGAAGCTGCAGCATCAGGTCGAGCATCTGCGCCCGCAGCGAGACGTCGAGCGCCGAGGTCGCTTCGTCGGCGACGATCAGGCGCGGGCTGAGCGCGAGGGCACGCGCGATGCCGATGCGCTGGCGCTGGCCGCCGGAGAACGCATGCGGGTAGCGCTCGGCCCAGTCGGGGTTGAGCCCGACGCGCTTGAGCAGCTCCGCGACCCGGTCGTGCAGCGCCGAGCCCTCAGCGAGGCCGTTGACCAGCAGCGGCTCGCCGATGATCTGGCCGACGGTCATGCGGGGATTCAGCGAGGCGAAGGGATCCTGGAAGATCATCCGCATCTCGCGCCGGCACTCGCGCAGCCTGTCGGGCTCGAGCGCAGCGACATCGGTGATGCTGCCGTCGGTACGGCGGTAGAGGATCTGCCCTGCGGTCGGCTCGTAGACGCGAAGCAGGCAACGGCCGAGCGTGGTCTTGCCGGAGCCGCTCTCGCCGACGATGCCGAGCGTCTCGCCGGCGCGGACGACGATGTCGACGTCGTCCACGGCCTTCACATGATCGACGATCCGCTTGAAGAACCCCTTCCGGATAGGGAAATGCATCTTGAGGCCGCGCACATCGAGCAGCGGCGGCTCCTCGGCCGGCAGCGGCGCGCGCACGGCGCGGATCGCCGAGGGGCGCTCCAGCTTCAGCACATTGCCGAGCAGCATCTGGGTGTAGGGATCCTGGGGCGCATGGAAGATCTGCTCGACCGGCCCGCGCTCGACCACCTTGCCCTGGTACATGACCACGACCTCGTCGGCGATCTCGGCGACGACGCCCATGTCGTGGGTGATGAACATCACCGCCATGCCGCGCTCGGACTGCAGGCGCTTCATCAGGTCGAGGATCTCGGCCTGGGTTGTGACGTCGAGCGCCGTGGTCGGCTCATCGGCGATCAGAACCTGCGGATTGCAGGCGAGCGCCATGGCGATCATCGCACGCTGGCGCATGCCGCCCGAGTATTCGAAGGTGTAGCGCTCGATCGCGCGCTCGGGGTTCGGGATCTCGACCGCGCGCAGCAGATCGACCGCGCGGTCCGTCGCCTCCTTCTTGCCCATCCGGAGATGGAGCCTGAGCACCTCGGTGATCTGGTTGCCGATCGTGTGCACCGGCGAGAGCGACGACATCGGCTCCTGGAAGATCATCGCGATCTCGGCGCCGCGCACCGAGCGGATCTCGCGTCCGCGCGGGTTCAGGGCCGCGAGGTCGACCGAGGTTCCGTTCGCGCGATTGAAGACGATCGAGCCGGTCACCACCCGGCCCGGCGGATCGACGATCTGCAGGATCGAGCGCGCGGTCACGCTCTTGCCGGAACCCGACTCGCCGACGACGCAGACGGTCTTGCCACGCGCGAGATCAAAGGACACGCCGTCGACCGCTTTCACGATCCCGCCGCGTACCGGGAAATGCGTGTGGAGGTCGCGGATCGAGAGGATCGTCGCGGCGTCGGTCATTTGTTGTAAGGGTCGGCTGCGTCGCGGAGGCCGTCGCCGAGGAAGTTGAGGGCGAGCACGGCGACCACCACCGCGGCTCCCGGCGCGAACAGCCAGGGCGCGGTCACGATAGAGCGGATGTTCTGCGCCTCGCGCAGCAGCACGCCCCAGGAGATCACCGGCGGCTGCAATCCGAGGCCCAGGAACGACAGCGCCGTTTCCGCCAGGATCATCGCCGGGATCGCCAGCGTCACGCTGGCGACGATGTGGCTCATGAAACTCGGCAGCATGTGGCGGAAGATGATGCGCATCTCGGATGCGCCATCGAGACGCGCGGCGGTGACGAAATCCTCGGTGCGGAGCGAAAGGAAGCGGCCGCGCACGACGCGCGCGAGCTGGGCCCAGCCGATCAGCGAGAGGATCAGCGTGATCATGAAGTAGTGCAGCAGCGCCGGCCAGTTCTGCGGCAGCGCCGCGGCGAGCGCGAGCCAGATCGGGATCGTCGGCAGCGCCAGGATGAACTCGATCACGCGCTGGATGACGAAGTCGATGCGCCCGCCGTAATAGCCGGAGATGCTGCCGAGCAGGATGCCGATCAGGAGCGACATGGCGACGCCGACGAGGCCGATCGACATCGAGATCTGGCAGCCCTTGAGGATGCGGCTCCAGACGTCGCGGCCGAGCCGGTCGGAGCCTAAGAAGAAGATCTGCTGGCGCGGATCGGTGCTGCCGATCAGGTGGATCCTGGTCGGGATCAGCCCGAACAGGTGGTAGGGGTAGCCTTCGGCGAAGAAGCGGAGATCGATCGTCCGCGTCGGGTCCACCTGGTAGATCGGCGCCAGCGTCACCGGATCGCGGCGAAGCTGCATCTGCTTCACATGCGGGCGGAAGGAGGTCCTGCCGTCGGCCTCGGTGACGAACAGGTGGAGGCCTTGCGGCGGGTGATAGACGGCTCGCGCATTCTGCTGGCTCGGATCGGTGGTGGCGAAGAAGTCCGGAATCGCCGCGACGATGTAGATCATCAGCGTGACGATAGCGCCGAGCATCGCCAGCTTGTGCTTGCGGAACGACCACCAGACGAGCTGCCATTGCGAGGCCGAGGCGAAGCGCGAGACGGCCGGCGTCGGCGCGCTGGGCGGCAGGGCGGCTGCGGTCATCAGTCGAACCGGATGCGCGGATCGACCAGCGCCAGCAGGATGTCGCTGAGCAGCGTACCGACCAGCGTCAGCGTGCACATCAGCAGCACGAAGGCGCCGGCCAGATACATGTCCTGGCTCATCAGCGACTGCAGCAGCAGGGGGCCGGCGATCGGCAGGCTCAGCACCACGGCGACGATCAGCGCGCCCGAGATCAGGTTCGGCAGCAGCCAGCCGATGGTCGAGATGAAGGGATTGATGGCGACCCGCACCGGATACTTCAGGAGCAGGCGGAACTCGGAGAGCCCCTTGGCGCGGGCGGTGGTGACGTAAGGCCGGTGCAACTCGTCCAGCATGTTGGCGCGCATGATGCGGATCAGGCTGGCGGTGCCGTTGGTGGCGAGGATGAGGACCGGCACCCAGAGATGCTCGATCAGGTTCAGGACCTTTCCCCAGCTCCACGGCGCCGTCTGGTACTCCGGGGAGAAGAGGCCGCCGACATCCGCCCCGAACAGCACGACGGCGACATACATCAGCACCAGCGCCAGCAGGAAGGATGGGATGGCGAGACCGAGGAAGCCCAGGAAGGTGAAGAAGTAGTCGCCGATCGAGTATTGGCGCACGGCGGTGAAGACGCCAATGGGAAAGGCGATCGCCCAGGTCATCAGCAGGGTCGAGCTGGTGACGACCAGGGTCAACGCCATGCGCTCCCAGATCAGCTCGGACACCGGCTGCTGCCACTCGAAGCTCAGCCCGAAATCGCCCCGGAGCACGATGCCCGAGATCCATTTCAGGTACTGAACGATGAAAGGCTGGTCGAGGCCGAAGCGCGCGCGGAGCTCCGCCGCGGCGGTCCGGTCGACGATCTCGTTCGAGGCCGCGAGGGTCGCGATGTAGGTGGTGACGTAGTCGCCGGGCGGAAGCTGGATCAGGACGAAGGCGAGGAAGCTGACGGCGAACAGCGACGGGACCATCCACAACAGACGCTTGATGATAAAGCCCAGCATTCAGAAACGCGACCGACGCGCCGCCCGATGACGACGCGCCGGTCTACCCTTTAGCTCGTGAAGAAGTACTGCTGCGGCATAGACGGGCCGGGGTTCGGCCAGGACCACGCGCCGGGCATCCGCGCCGGGACGTTGCGGAGCCGGTTGTTGGCGATGCCGAACAGGTTCGGCGCGAGGCAAATGCCGATCGCGTCGAACGCATCGGCGGCGAGGTCGAGGATCTCCTTCATCAGCTCGCCCTGGCGCTTGGTATCGGAGATCGACCGCGCCTCGTCATAGAGCTTGGTGCGGCGCTTGTGGTTCTCCGGCGGCGCCACGCCTTCCTTGCCGTTGGTCGCGTAATGGACCGCCCACGGGATCGCGTAGCGCGAGCCCTGCGGATGGATCGGCACCCAGTCGCGGGCGTCGATCAGCGGCTCGAGGCCGCCCGGACCCTGCCAGACCGCGAAGTCGTGGTCGTTGTTGTCGCCGCGCGTGTAGTAGAGAGCGCGCTCGATCGTGTTGACCTTCATGTCGACCCCGACCGCAGCCCAATGGCGCTTGACCAGCTCGAGCGCATCGACCTGGTCCGGGTAGAGGGTCGGGATCACGTCGATGCCGAAGAACAGCTTCTGCCCGTCGGGGCGGAGGCGGAAGTTCTGGCTGTCGCGCCTGTTGAGGCCGACCTTGTCGAGCAGCTCGTTCGCCTTCTTCTGATCGAACTCGGTGAACTGGCGCGCGAACTTCTCGTGATACCAGGGATGCGTCGGTCGCGGCCCGAACTGCCAGGGCTCCGACTGACCCAGATAGACGATGTCGATGATCTCCTGGCGGTTGATAGCGTGGGAGAGCGCGATGCGGAAATCCTTGTTGGCGAAGATCGTCCGCAGCGCCGGATCCTTGTGCGTGACGTTCGGATAGATCGACATCTGCTGGCTGTTGGCGTTGATCAGCTCGAACAGGCGGTAGTTGCCGCGCTGCGCCGACTGCGCCACCGTCGGCTTGTTCTGGAGCGTGTCGATATGGCGCTCCTGGATGTCGATCTTGCCCGACACCACGTCGAGCATCAGCGACTCGACGTCCTGGGCGATGCTGAAGTTGATGCCGTCGATATAGGGCAGCTGGTTGCCCTCGGTGTCGACCTGCCAGAAATACGGGTTGCGCTTCAGCACGACGCGGGTGGCGCCGCCGGTATAGGGCTCGGCAATCGTCCACGGGTCGAGCGTCGGCTTCTCGGGATTGCCCCAGCGCGACGGAATCTCGATGTCGCCGCAGCGGAGCCGGAAGAGCGCGCCCCAATCCGGCACGTTCGCCGCCTTGGCGAGGTCGGCGACGTTGTTCGTGTATTTCGGGTGGAACTTCGAGCAGTAGTGCTTCGGGAACAGCGTCGGATGCTGGCCGAGCGGCGTCGCCATCTGCTGCAGGAACATGCCGTAGGGGCCGTCGAAGGTGAACTTGACGGTGACGTCGTCGACCTTCGTCGCCTTGCACATCTTGCCGTTGATGGTCCAAAGGGCCGGCGGCGACTTGTAGAGCTCGGTGTTGGCCAGGCAGTCCTCGAAGACGAAGAGGATGTCGTCGGCGGTGAAGGGATGGCCGTCCGACCACTTCATGCCGGGACGGAGATGGAAGGTGAACTCGGTCGAGGTCGCGTTCACGTCCCATTTGTGCGCGACGCCCGGCAGCACGTCGGTGAATTCGAGATTCCAGCGCGTCAGGCCCTGGTTGCCGACCATGCGGAGGATGCCGTTGTGGTCCGCCGAGCCGCGGAGCCCGCGGCGGATCTGCCCGCCATAGCGGCCGACGCGCTCGACCGGCTGAACGACGAGCGGGATCTTCGGCAGGCGTTCGGCGAGAGGCGGCAGCTTCTTGTCGGCGACGGCCTGCACGAATTCCGGCGCTTCCTTCGCCGCGCCCTGCGCCGAAGCGCTCCAGGCAACGAGGCTGGTCGCGGCCATGCCGCCGGCACCGGCCATCAGCTGACGACGGGTCAGCTTGAGTCCGTCACTACGCTTACGTGCCATGGTCTCCTCCGTTTCGTCGCGCCGATTAAGCGCATGTTTAAAGCCAGAATGAAGCGTGCTCCGGCGGTCTGTCAAACCGCGCGTTTCTCGCTGTCCAAAGTCTGCAACAGAGCGGCGATGTAGCCGTAGCAATAGGCGAAGGCGACGCCCTGGGGGTCCTTGCCGTCGATGATCGGCACGTGGTCGGGCATGATCATGTATCTGTATCCGGCATCCCGATAGAGACGGAGCGAGGCCGGCATATCCATGTCGCCTTCGTCCGGGAACGTCTCCATGAAGTCGAGCTTGCGGCCGCGGATGTTGCGGAAGTGGACGTTGAAGATCTTGCCGCGGCTGCCGAACCACTTGATGACGTCGCCGACTTCCTTTGCCGGATCGTCGAGCATCTCGCCGACCGTTCCCTGGCAGAAATTGAGCCCGTGATAAGGACTCTCCTCGGTCTGCACGAAGCGCTTGAGGCCGTCGACCGTGCCGAGCACGCGTGTGACGCCGCGCCAGCCGGGCGGCGTGTAGGGATCGTGCGGATGGCAGGCGAGCCGGACCTTGTTCGCGGTCGCGACCGGAACCACGCGTTTCAGGAAATACTCGATCCGCGCCCAGTTCTCCTCGGGATCGACGATTCCAGCCTTGCCGGGAGCGGCGTTCTGGTCGGCCTCGACCCAACGGAACGACTCGTTGCGCGAGCCGCCGCGCCCGACCGAGTGCCTGGTGCGCGGGATGCCAATGATGTTGAGATTGTACTTGGCCGCCGGGATGCCGGCCTTGGCGATCCTCTCGATCAGCGCGCAGATCGAGTCGAGCTGGCGGTCGCGATCGGGGCCGGCCGTGAGGACGTCGGGGCTGTCCTGCTTCTCGATCGGCAGCGAGTTCATCGGCAGCTGCACCATGTCGAGGACGAGGCCGAAGCTTTCGACCTTCTCGCGATGGCGATTCAGGATGTCCTGCGACCAGTGATGCGGATTGCCCTCGGGATCGGCGCAGATGTGACGCACGCCGAGCTGCGCCCAGACGCGATGATCGCCATCGTCACGGGCCTTGACCTGGGTCCCGAGATACACCGCCCCTCCCCGGCTTTTCTTGGATCGGAAGATAGCGGACATGACCACGGCGAGGCACGCGACTTTCGGACGGTAGCCGGATCTGCACAAAAAATGGGCTAGGATCGGCACACTGCCGACGAGGAGAGAACATGGAAGTCGAGGCTCTGGTTTTCGATGTCTTCGGCACTTGCGTCGACTGGCGCGGAAGCATCATCCGGGAAGCCGCGCGATGGAGCCGGCAGCATGCCCGCAACATCGATGGCGCCGGCCTGGCCGATGCCTGGCGCGCGGGCTACGACCCCGCGATGGAGGAGATCCGGAGCGGCCGCCGCGGCTTCACGCCGCTCGACACGCTCCATCGCGAGAACCTCAACCGCATCGCCCCGAATTTCGGCCTGTCCGGCCTCGACGAGGCCACGCTCGCCAACATAAATCGCGTCTGGCATCGGCTCGATCCCTGGCCGGATACGGTGCCGGGCCTGCGCCGGCTCCGCGCGAAGTTCCTGCTCGCCCCGCTCTCGAACGGCGGCGTGGCGCTGCTCACCCGCATGGCCAAGCGCGCTGGGCTGCCCTGGGATCTGATCCTCTCCGGCGAGCTGTTCGAGGGCTACAAGCCCGAGTCCAAGGTCTATCTCGGCGCCGCCCGCCTCCTCGACCTGCCGTCGAGCAAGGTCATGATGGTCGCCGCGCATAACGGCGACCTCGCAGCCGCATCGAAGCTCGGATTGCGGACCGCCTTCGTCCATCGGCCGACCGAATACGGGCCGGCACAGACGACCGATCTCGCGCCGTCGCAGAAATGGGACTACGCGGTCGACAGCATGGAGGCCTTGGCCGACACGCTCGCCTGCTAGGCGAGGCTGAACTCGCCGAGCGCGCGCGTGACGGCCTGGTCGACGATGTCGGCGATCGTCTTCGGATTGCTCCGGAAATCCGGCACCGGCGGCATCACCGTGGCGCCGTAGCGCGTCGCGCGCTCGATCAGCTCGATATGGCCGAGATGCAGCGGCGTCTCGCGCAGAAGCAGGACGACGCGGCGGCGTTCCTTGAGGCAGACATCGGCGGCGCGGACGACGAGGTTGTCGTCATAGGAGTTGGCGATTCCGCTCAGCGTCTTGATCGAGCAGGGCGCCACCAGCATGCCAAGCGTGCGGAACGATCCGCTCGACATCGAGGCGCCGATGTCCTTGTAGCTGTGGACGACGGAGGCGAGTTTCCGCACCTGCGCCGCCGAACGGTCCGTCTCCTCCTCGATCGTCCTGAGCGCCGAGGGAGAGACGATCAGATGGGTCTCGATCCCCGTCCCTTCGCGCAGGCGCTCGAGCGCCCGGATGCCGAAGATCGCCCCGGACGCGCCGGTGATCGCGACGATCAGGCGCGGCAGTGCGGGCGCTACTGGCTTTTTCGTCATGCGACGCCTAGCCGAGTTCCTTCACCAGCTCGTCCAGCATATGGAAGGCGGTGTTGGCCGCGGGGACGCCGCAATAGATCGCCTGCTGCAAGACGATCTCCTTTAGGTCCTCAGGCGCAAAGCTGCCTTCACCCAGCGCGGCGCGTGCGTGCATCTTGAACTCGTCCCAGCGCGAGAGCGCTAGGAGCGTGCCGATCACCAGGATGCGGCGCGTGCGGATGTCGAGGCCGGGCCGCGTCCAGATCTCGCCCCAGGCATAGCGCGTGATGAGGTCCTGGAACTCGCGGGTGAGGTCGTTTGTCTTCGCCACCGAGCGGTCGACATGGGCGTTGCCGAGCACCTTGCGGCGCACGGCCATGCCGGCGGCGTGTCGTTCATTTTCATCCATCCTTGCTCTCCCGCGCCAGCACGCGGTCGACGAACGCCGCCGCCATGCCGAGATAGGCTTCCGGCATCATCACCGTCTCGATGTCGATCGGACTGAGATATCGCGTCACCTGAGGATCGGCGGCGAGAACCACGTCGAGCGCCCTCTTCTCCGCGACCGCGCGGCGGCAGGCCGCTTCGACCAGCTCATGCGCCTTGGCCTTGCCGATCCGGCTCGCCAAGGTCGCCGCGACGGACTCGGCCAGCACGAGGCCATTGGTGGCGCCGAGATTGGCCCGCATGCGCTCCGGATCGACGACGAGTCCCGACAGCGCCTCTTCCATGGCGCGCGAGGCGCCGCCGACGAGGCGCACCAGCTCGGGCAGCGTCTCCCATTCCGCCTGCCAGCCGCCGAGGCCGCGCTCATGTTCCTGCTTCATCGCGCCGAGCATGGTGGCGACGAGACCGGGCGCGCGCTCGGCCGCAGCCAGCGCGACGGAGGCCGAAACCGGGTTCCGCTTGTGCGGCATGGTCGAGGAACCGCCCTTCCCCGCCGCCGGCGCCTCATAGGCCTCGCCGATCTCGGTCTGTCCCATCAGCGCCAGGTCATGCGCGATCTTGCCGAGCGTGCCCGCAACGATGCCGAGCGCCGCGGCGATGCCGGCGAGCCTGTCGCGCTGGCTGTGCCAGGGCATGTCCGGCACCGGAAGCTCGAGGCGCTTGCCGAGCTCCTCCGAGAGATCGAGGCCTTCCATGCCGAGCGATGCCAAGGTGCCGGAGGCGCCGCCGAACTGGAGCACGCAGGCCGAGCCGAGCTCGGAGGCGAGCCGCGCAAAGACGCGGCGAAGCGCCGAGACCCAGCCCGCCGCCTTGAGGCCGAAGGTGACCGGCACCGCCTGCTGCATCCAAGTGCGGCCCGCCATCGGCGTCGTCGCGTGCTTGCGCGCGAGATCCGCCGCCGCTTCCGCGGCACGATCGAGATGCTTTAGGATCAGCGGCACCGCGCGGCGAAGCTGAAGCACGAGCCCGGTGTCGATGATGTCCTGGCTGGTCGCGCCGACATGGACGAAGCGCGCGGCATCGGCATCGGTCGAGGCCACCTGCTTCGTCATCATGCGAACCAGCGGGATGAGTGCATTGCCGGCTCTCGCCGCCTCCTCGGCGAGCGCGTCGAGATCGTAGAGCGAGGCCTCGCCCGCGGCCTGGATCGCCGGCAGCGCCTCCCGCGGCACGAGGCCGATCTCGTGCGCCGCCTCGGCAAGCGCGACCTCGACATCGAGCATCGCCTGCGCCCGCGCTGCGTCGGAAAGCGCGCTCTCGACCTCGGGATCGCCGAACAGACGCGCGTGAAGCTTGCTCACGGTGCGAAGAAGACCGTCTCGCCTTCGCCCTGCAGGACGAGGTCGAAGCGGTAGCGGCCCTCGCCAATGCGCCTGGCGACCAGGGTCTTCACGCGCGCCGAGGGCACGCATTCGAGGATCGGGTCCTGGTCGTTCGCAGCCTCATCGTCGAAATAGATCCGCGACACCAGCCGCGTCAGCAATCCGCGCGCGAAGACACCGACGACGAGATGCGGTGCCTGCTGGCGGTTGCCGGGTCCCGGCACCGCTCCGGGCTTGACCGTGGTCAGCGTGAACTTGCCGTCAGGATCGGTGGCCGTGCGGCGGAAGCCATCGAAAGGCTTATCGCTCGCGGCGCGCCCATCCTCGGGATGGCGATAGCGCCCGGCCGGATCCGCCTGCCAGGTCTCGATCAGCGCATCCGGCACTGGCGCGCCGGCGCCGTCCTTGACCACGCCCTCGACGACGATGCGGGTTCCGTCGCTCGCGCCGACCGGCTGGTCGCAGCCGTCGAAGACGAGGCCGAAGCGGAAGAACGGACCGACGGTCTGGAACGGTGTCGCCCCGCTCATGCCTCGGCCTCCGTCGGGGTCGCGTTTCGGCCGCGCAAGATGATGTCGAAGCGATAGCCCAAAGCCCATTCCGGCTTGGTCAGCGCGAAGTCGAAGCTGGAGACCATGCGCTCTCGCGCCGCCTCGTCGCTGAGCGAGTTGAAGATCGGATCGTGCTTCAGCAGCGGATCGCCCGGAAAGTACATCTGGGTGATGAGCCGCGTAAGGAAGCTCGGGCCGAACAGCGAGAAGTGCAGATGTGCCGGCCGCCACGCATTGGCGTGGTTGCGCCAGGGATAGGCACCGGGCTTGATCGTGACGAAGCGATAGCGGCCCTCGGCATCGGTGACGGCGCGCCCGGCTCCCGAAAAGTTCGGGTCGAGCGGCGCGTCGTGCTGGTCGGCATCGTGTCGGTAGCGGCCGGCAGCGTTCGCCTGCCACAGCTCGACCAGCGTGTTCGCTACCGCCTTGCCGTCCTCGTCCAGCACCCTGCCTTCGACGATGATGCGCTCACCCTGGGCAGGCGCCGCGTGCTGCATGGTCAGGTCGATCTCGACCGGCCCGAAACGGTCGAAGCCGGAGACCGGCCCGGTGATCTCCGACAAGGTCTGCGGAATGGAGACCGGCGCCTCCTTCGGATGGCGGAGCTTGCTCGATCCGTACTCGGCGAAGTCGTTCGGCGGATGCGTTCCCTTCGGGATCGGTCGGTAGCGTCTCAAGCCGGTCATAACCTCGGGTCCTTAGGTCCGTTCGCGCCACATGTTAGCAGCCCGTCCGCGCTTTGCGCCCGGCAATTGCCGGCCCCCTGAGCCCATGGCAGGGTGGCCGCCTTCCACCCTTTCTCCAGCGAGTACGTTCATGGCCGAGACGACGCGGTATCACCGGATCGCGCCCGCCAACCTCAAGCGGGCGATCATGCGGGTCTTCCAGCAGGTCGGCAGCAATGAGCGCGAGCAACAGCTGACTGCCGACCACCTCGTCGCCGCCAACCTGACCGGGCACGACTCGCATGGCGTCGGCATGATCCCGGCCTACCTCCAGGCCTGGCGGGAGAAGAAGCTGACGATCAACGGCAAGCATACGATCGTCGTCGATTCCGGCCCGATCCTGACCGTCGATGGCGGCCTCGGCCTGGGACAGGTCATCGCCTATGACGCGATGAACCTCGCCATGGAGCGGGCGAAACATGTCGGCGTCTGCATGCTCGGCATCCGCAATGCGCATCACACCGGGCGCATCGGGCACTGGGCCGAGCAATGCGCCGCCAGCGGATTCGTCTCGATGCACTACGTCGCGGGCTTCGCCGGCGTCACCAGCGTGGCGCCCTTCGGCGGGCGCGAGACGCGCTTCCAGACCAACCCCTACTCCGCCGGCTTCCCGCTCCCGGGCCGGCCGCCGATCATCCTCGACTTCGCGACATCGAAGATCGCCATGGGCAAGGTCCGCGTCGCCCTCAACAAGGGCGATAAGGTGCCCGAGAACACGATGATCGACGCCGAGGGCAAGCCGTCGCGCGATCCGGCGGTGATGTATGCGCCTCCCGGCAAGCGCGGCGCCCTCTTCACCTTCGGCGAGCACAAGGGCTCGGGCCTGGCGATGATCTGCGAGCTCTTCGCCGGCGCGCTCACCGGCGGCGGCACCACCTATCTCGGCAACTACGAGAACCGGCCGATCATGAACTCGATGCTGTCGATCATCGTCGAGCCGTCGCGGCTGGGCGGCGGCGAAAAGGTCGGCAGCGAGGCCAACCGCTTCGTCGACTGGGTCAAGTCGTCCAAGCCGCTGCCCGGCGTCGACGAAGTGCTGGTCGCCGGCGAGCCAGAGCGCAAGCGCCGCGCCGAGCGCGAGCGCGACGGCATTCCGGTCGACGTCAACACCTGGGACGGCGTCGCAGAGGCCGCCGAACAGGTCGGCCTCAAGCGCACCGAGCTCGACAAGGCCGCGAGCCTCGTCTGATGGCCACGCTCGCCCTCTCCTGGTCCGAGTGGAGCGCGCTCGACGCGATCGCGCTCGGCAAGCGCGTGCGCAGCGGCGAGATCTCCAAGGCGGAGGTCTTGCGGCAGGCGGCGGCAGGGATCGCCGCGCTCAATCCGAAGCTGCGGGCGGTGCTGGAGGTCTTCGAGGACGTCGTCACCAATCCTGACACGGACGGTCCCAATCGCGACGGCTCGTTCTACGGCGTGCCGATGCTGCTCAAGGACGTGCTGTCCGGCCTCAAGGGGCGCAAGCTTGAGAACGGCTCGCGGCAGTTCCGCGGAAACGTCGCGCAGGTGACGGACCCGCTGATCGAGAATTATCTCGGCATGGGCCTGGTGCCGATCGGTCGCTCGACGACGCCGGAGTTCGGCTGGACCTTCGACACGACAACCGACTATCTCGACGAGCTCATCGTCACGCGCAGCCCCTGGAATCTCGAGCGCACGCCGGGCGGATCCTCCGGCGGATCGTCGGCGATGGTCTCGGCCGGCGTTCTGCCGATCAGCATGGCTTCGGATGGCGGCGGCTCGATTCGCATCCCGGCTTCGTTCTGCGGGCTGATCGGACACAAGCCGTCGCGCGGGCTCGTGCCACGGAACCTCGGCTCCAGCGAGTACATGACCCGCCATGTCTATGAAGGCGTGGTGACGCGGACGGTGCGCGACACCGCGCTTGCCCTGGACGGTCTCTCCAAGGGCCCGGAAGGCGGCTTCTTCATCCGGGCAACGCCTGCCGTTCCCTCCTTCCTCGGCGCCCTCGCGGAGACGCCGAGGGGCTGGCGGATCGGCTTCTCCTGCGGCCCCTGGGGCGTCGCCGCGCCGGTCGACCCTGTCGTGATCGAGCGCCTCCGCGAAGTCGCACGGACGCTCGAAGGACTGGGTCACACGGTCGAGGAAGTGAAGGACGCCGATCTTTGCGACTTCGCTGTCCTGAGGCGCGGTTACAGCACCCATCAACGCGCCGTCCGCCGCGGCCAGTTCGAGGCGGCGCAGAAGCAAGGCAAGAGCCTTGAGGACCTGCGCAAGCTGATGTCGCCGACCTATTACCAGCACCTGCTCTCCTCGCAGAACACGACGCTGTTCGACCTGCAGCAGGCCTTCGCCGACAACAACACCTCGATCCGCAGCTTCGGCCGCGCCATGGCGAAGTACGACGCGCTGCTGACGCCGACCCTGTCGATCCGCGTGCCCAAGGCCAACGGCCCCTACTCGCCCTATAGCGAAGAGTCGTTCGAGCCCTGGTTCGAGCGCCTCTATGACGCGGCACGCTTCACCTTCCCCGGCAACGAGACCGGCATGCCGTCGGTGTCGGTCCCGGCCGGCCTCGATGACGAGGGCATGCCGATCGGCGCGCTTTTTCACGGCAAGTACGGCCGCGACGACATGGTGCTCCGCCTCGCGGCCCAGCTCGAAGCAACAAGGCCCGAATGGTTCTCGCCGCGGCCGAAGCACCACATCGCCGCCGGCGTCTGAGGGTTTCAGTCCCGCCCGCCTTCGCTTGACGGGCGGAGCCCGCGCTCGCCACGCTTGCCTCGGGAAATCCTGGAGGGAACGCGATGGCGAAGCAGGCTCTGTCGTGGTCGGAATGGGCGTCGACCGATGCGCTGGGGCTCGCCGAGCTCGTGCGCCAAAAGAAGATCACGCCCAAGGAGGTCGCGGCCCAGGCCAAGGCCGGCATCGAGGCGGCGAACCCGGCGCTCGAAGCGGTGCTCGAGATCTTCGAGGACGTCGTCGCCGATCCGGATCACGACAAGCCGTCCAAGGACGGCGCCTTCTACGGCGTGCCGCTTCTGCTGAAGGACATCGGCTCCGGCCTCAAGGGCCGCAAGCAGGAGTCGGGCACCAAGCTGCTGCGCGACTTCGTCGTCGCCGAGACCGATCCGCTGGTCGAGAACTTCCTGAAAGGCGGGCTCATCCCGATCGGGCGCTCGACCACGCCGGAATTCGGCATGACCTTCGACACCACGACGCATTATCTCGACAAGGTCATCACTACGCGTAACCCCTGGAACCTGAAGCACACGCCCGGCGGCTCCTCCGGCGGCTCGGCGGCGATGGTCTCGGCCGGCGTGCTCCCGATCAGCATGGCCTCCGACGGCGGCGGCTCGACCCGAATCCCGGCCTCCTATTGCGGCCTCGTCGGGCTCAAGTCGTCACGTGGCCTCGTCGCGCGCCAGCTCACCGGCAGCGACTACTCGGCCCGCCACGTCAATGAAGGCGTGGTGACGCGCAGCGTGCGCGACACCGCCGCGGCGCTGGATGCGATCAGGCAAGGGCCGCAGGGCGGCTTCTTCGTGCGGCTGACGCCGGCGGTGCCTTCCTTCCTCGACTGCCTCAAGGACGTGCCGAAGGGCTGGAAGATCGGTCTCTCAACCGGCCCCTGGGGCCGTTCGACGCCGGTCGACAGCCAAGTCGCGGCACGTATCAAGGAAGTCGGCAAGCTGCTCGAATCCCTCGGCCACACGGTCGAGGAGGTGAAGGACGAGCAGGTCTGCGACTGGCAGGCGATGTGGCGCGGCTACATGACGCACTGGATCACGAGCCGCATGGCGCATCAGGGCCTGGCGCGCAGCCGCAACGTCGATCCCTCGCGCATCAAGGACTTCATGGTGCCGATGGTCTGGCGCCATTTCGAGGCGGCGCAGACCTACAAGCTCGTCGACCTCATGAACGCGATGAACGACAACAACTCGGTCACGCGCAGCTTCGGCAAGCTCATGGACAAGTACGACATGCTGCTGACGCCGACGCTCGCGATCCGCGTGCCCGAGGCCAACGGCCCCTACTCGCTGCTGCGTGACGAGCCGCTCGAGACCTGGATGAACCGGCTCGCCGATGCCTGCCGCTTCACCATGCCGGGCAACGAGACCGGCGTGCCGGCGATCTCGGTGCCGGCCGGCCTCGACAATGAAGGCCTGCCGATCGGCGCCCAGCTCCACGGCAAGTTCGGCCGCGACGACATGGTCCTCCAGCTCGCCGCGCAGATCGAGGCGGCAAAGCCGGACTGGTTCACCGCGCGACCGAAGAACCACATCGCCGCGGGCACGTGGAAGGTGTGAGGCTCCGCTAGGCGGCCAGCGTCTTCAGCAGCGCCAGCGCTTCCTTTTCCAGCGTCTCGGCGGCGGTCGGCGCGTAGGGCGTCGCCCATTCGGTCTCGTAGCCGCCTTCGGAGTAGGCGTCAGCGACGGGGACATAGCCCTGCCAACCGTTCGAGTAGCCGGCGAGCTGGACGACCGGCAACGGTGCCTGGTCGCGCACGCGCGCGCCGATGCGCGAGAACGGCTCCAGCGGCGCGCCGATGAGGCCGACATTGCCGAGGCGGATGCCGTGCAGGTCGACGCTCATATGCGTCTGGCCTTGAGTCAGCCGCGCCCAATGCGCGTTCATCGCCGCGCGCTTGTAGCGGGCGTTGGTGTCGGAGATCTCCTGCGGCGAGGCCTTGGTCTTGTCGAGGGCGACCATCGCCTTGCCGAGCCGATCCTGCTCGGAGGTGGCATCCGCTGCCGAGCCGTAGTTGCGCACCGGCAGCTTCGCCTTCCGCGTCGTCACCACGAGCTTGGTCTCGGCTTCCGGCCCCGTATCCTCGGCCCAGAGACCGAGCGGCGCGCCCGATTCCACGACCTTGTCGAAGCGGCGAATGGTCGGCCGTGTCCGGAGCGACATGAGCACGCGGGCCGCCTCGGCGCCAAGGCGCGTGCCGATGCGCCGCGGGATCTGCACGTCGCCGGTCAGGCCCTGCTCCGGCATCTGGTCGCCGGCGCAACCCTGCAGGAAGAGACACGGCGCGCCGGTCAGCTGCTCGACGACGCGCTTGACCGTGCCCGGATAGTCCGGGCTGATCAGGCGGTTCTGGTGCGCCAGCGTGATCGGATGCGTGCCGAAGCCGACGATCGAGGCGATCGGCTTCTCGTCAAGGTCGTCTAGGCGGACGACGGTGACCGTCTGGTCGACATAGCCGTCGCGGTTCTCGGCGACCAACACCGCGCCCGACGGTCCCTTGAAGCGGCGGTTCACGGTGACGTCGCTCTTGCCGTAGCCGCCGATCACGCGCGCCTTCTTCGGCGCCATCATCGCCTGGCGCACCGATCCCACGAGCTGAGCCCGCACATAATCCTGATAGGCCGGCACCAGCTCGGCGCCCGGCAGCTGGCTGTTGCCGCCGAAGCCGCCGGAGACCGTCCAGGGAGGGCCGGCATGGGTGTGCGTGTAGGCAAGCCGCACGGCCTCGTGCGGCACGCCAGCGGTATCGCCGATCAGCTTCCGGAGCTCGTCCGACTCGTCCATGCCGAAGGAGCCGAAATCGACATCGACCAGCACGGCGGTGGTGTTGTCGTCCTGAATGATCATCGTCGTCGCCCAGAGATCGAGATCGATGCCCTCGGCGCGGTCATGAATGCGGGCACCCCAATTGACATGGGCGATGCCGACCGGCGGCGTGATGTCGGTACGGCCAACGCCGATGCGAAGCGATGACATGAGACCCTCTCCTTAATTCAGGCGGCGCGCGCGGCAACCGCCTCGATCTCGACCAGGAACTCGGGCCGGGCGAGCCCGGCGACGACAAGGAAGGTAGTCGACGGGAAGCCGGGCCCCGGCAGGTATTTTTGTCGCGCGGCACGGACCGCCGGGATCAACCCGCGGTCGACGACGAAGGTCGTGACCTTGACCAGATCGGCCACGCCCATGCCGGCCGCCGCCAGCACCTTGAGCACGTTCGACCAGGCGAGATCGGCCTGCGCCTCGGCGCTCTCGGCGAGCACGCCATCGGGTCCGATGCCGAGCTGCCCAGAGACGAAGACCCAGCGGCAATCCTTCGCCACCTCGAGCCCATGACTGTAAGCGCCGAGCGGCGCCGCGACATCCGGTGGATTGAAGCGGCGATGCACGAGGTTAGCTCTTCGGACGGATGCCCTGCGCGGAGAGCCGCTCCTTCATGCGGTCCGTCGCCGCGGTGATCGCGGCGGCGATCGCCGGCTCGACGCTCTTGTGGCCGGCTTCGAGCACCCAGGTGAACTCGGCCTCGGGCCAGGCCTGCTTCAGCTTCCAGGCGATATAGGGGCGCGTCGTCTGGTCGTAGCGGCCCTGGATGATCGCGCCCGGGATATGGCGAATCTTCGAGACGCCGTCGATGAGCTGGTTCGGCTTCAGATAGAACTTGTTGATGCAGTAGTCGGTCCAGAAGCGCGCCAGCGGGATGCAGGCCTCAGGCGCGAGGCCGCCCAGGAGAGCGCCCGGATCCTCGCGGAACGGAATGGTGAAGCAGCTGTACGTGGCAAGCGCCCGCGCTGCCGGCAGGTGCACGGCCGGATCGGGATCGAGGGCGCGCTTGTGATAGGCCTTGAGCAGATCGCCGCGCTCGGCCTCCGGGATGAAGGTCGCGAGCTCGTGCCAGCGCTCGGGGAACATGTTCTTCTGGTGGTTCCACCACCAGTCGACCTCGTCGTCGCCGCCGGTGAAGATGCCGCGGATGACGATGCCGTGGCAGCGGTCGGGGTGGTTCTGGCTGTAGTGCAGCGACATGAAGCTCGACCACGAGCCGCCGGTCACCAGCCATTTCTCGACGCCCATCTCCTTCCGGATCTTCTCGTAGTCGGCGAGGATGTGGGCGGTCGTGTTGTTCTTCAGCTCGCCGTTGTTGGTCGATTTGCCGGTGCCGCGCTGGTCGAAGACGATGATGTCGAAGAAATCCGGATCGTAGTTGCGGCGGTTGTCCGGCACGGTGCGCCCGCCCGGCCCGCCATGGGTGAATACAACCGGCACGCCCTTCGGATTGCCCGACCGCTCCCAGTAGATCTCATGAAGATTGTCGACCTTGAGCATGCCGGTCGTATGCGGCTCGATCGACGGGTAGAGGGCGGGCGAAGCCATGTGCAGATGTCTCCTGACGTGAGACCGGCGGCGCACCTGGGCGCGCCGCCGGCCTTGAGCAGACTAGGGCCTGTTAACACTGTCTCAGAGCTTCGACGGATAGTGCGAAGCAAAGGAAAGCTCTGAACATTGTGTCGAGCTTGTCGAAGCGGCTGAAGATGCGGCGGAAGCCCTTGAGCCTGCGGAACAGCCGCTCGATCTCGTTGCGTCGGCGGTACCAAGCCTTGCTGTAGGACCAAGGTTGGACGCGAGTTGAGAGCGGCGGAACGACCGGGATGAAGCCGAGATCGAGTGCAAGCTGGCGAGTTTCGTTGCCTTCATATGCCCGATCCATGATCAGTCGGCAGCGCCTGGGCAGTTGCGGAAGCGTGCGCAGCAGGTCGCGGCCGGCCGGCGCGTCGTGGTCCTGTCCGGCGGTCAGGGAGAACGCGATGGCGCATCGAGCATCCGCGGCAACCATATGAACTTTGGTTGTCCATCCGCCGCGGGATTTGCCGATCGCTTGCGGGCCGCTTTTTTTAAAGCCCCGGTGCCGTCGGGGTGCACCTTCACGATCGTACTGTCGAGGCTGACCGCCTCGATCTTGATGCGGATGAGCTGATGATGCTGCAACGCCTCGAACAACCGATCCAGCACGCCCGCCTTCGCCCAGCGGCTCATGCGCGTGTAGATCGTGTGCCAATTGCCGAAGCGCTTGGGCAACCCTCGCCACTTGCAGCCATGCTCCGCCACATACAGGATCGCGTTGATAACCTGCAAATTCTCAAGCCGAACGTTGCCGCGTTGCACAGGCAACGAGGGCTCAATCAAACTGAACTGCTCGGGTGTGATTTCCATGCGAGCAGTCTAACACATAGTGTTAACAGGCCCTAGTCGTATTACTAGTTGTTTTGTGCCTCTCAAGGCAAAGATGGCTGAGGCGTTGCCGCGCGCGCATGCTTTGCTTCGATCTGAGGTGGGCCGAACGGGCTGCCGACGCCCGGGGGGATGACATGGCGGCGAGTTTGGCAGATGCGTCCAGCGAAGGGTTCTATCGCGACCCCAATGAGATCGTCGATTGGCTGGACAAGGGTGGCTGGGTGGTCGCCGACAAAGAGGAGTTCGGTGGGCCTCTGGGTCTGCTCCTCGAACTACGCCATCCCTCAATGCCGCCGCCAGTTGATGTTCTTGTTCTCGCCGTCGATTCCGTAGGAACCCCAAACGAAGAAGCGCGGCGTCTTCTCGCTGCACGAGCTGCCGATCGCGGCATCGGTGCCGCATTAGGTTCGCTGAAACCGAGCGACCGGGAGCGGTTCGCGCTCGGCTTGGTATTCCGGGGTCAGACAGTGTCGGCGACGTCCCGTCTCGACGATCTCTCAGAAGTCCTCTTGAGCAAACTCGTCGTCGCTCGGGATCGAGCAGAGAAATACTCCCATCCAGCTAAAGCGGGAGAGGCTCCGCTCAAAGAACAGCCCAAGCTGCGGACGATCGTCGATGACTTGTCGGCGGTGTCAGACGGGCTTCCGGCGAAACCGGGTCTCGGCTTCGACCGGATCGCCTCCGCGTTCGTTAGGCTGCTCGATGGCGTCGTCGCCGAAGCGCGGGACCGCGAGGCGAGGGACGACAGCCTGATCACGGTCGGCATCTACGGCCCGTGGGGTTCGGGCAAGTCGACGCTGATGCGGGCGGTACAGGATGCGCTCCCGGCGGATGCGTACTTGCCGATCGCGATCAATCCGTGGAAGTCGACGGAGAAAGACAGCCTCTTCGGCCTCTTCCATGGCCGCACCCTCGACCAGCTCGCGCCGCGCTTCCTTCGCATCCGCTCGCGCACGCTGATCCGGGCGCTGCTCTGATCTCGAACCCACCCGTGGCTCTACGGCTCGGCGATTGTCATCGCGCTGTTCGCCGCGGCTTTCCTGATCGACACCAGTCTGAGCTGGCAGATGGTCAACGACCTCTACCATGCCTGGCGCACGGCGAAGCCGGGCGATGAGCTCAAGGACGTCCGCTACATCATGGAGTGGTATCCGGTCGGGCTCATGGCGCAGCTCGTCCCCTGGCTTGCCGCCTGCGTGCCTTTCCTGATCAAGGCCGGCCCGCACCTTGTCCGGCATCTTGGTGCGCGGATTAACTTCGTCTCCGGCAGCACCGAGGATCTGCAGAAGCTCTACCGAGACCTAGCCAAGATGGCGCGCTCGGAGGCCCGCACCCTCGTCTTCTTCATCGACGATCTCGATCGCTGCACGCCGTCTCGGGTCTCGGAGTTCATCGAGTCCGTCCACAGCCTGACAGCGGCGGGCTGCATCGTCTTCGTCGCCTGCGACGACGAGTATGTCGCGGCCGCCCTCAATGCCAAGTACAGGGAAATTGTCGTCCATCATCGCGACGGCAAAGGCTTCGGGCGCGGCTTCCTTGGCAAGATCGTGCAGGTCCCGTTCCGCGTCCCGATGGTCGACGAGGCTGGCGCGCGATCGGTGCTGTTCCCGGCATCGGCGGCGCCTGACTCCGCAACGGAAGCGGGCACAGCGTCCGCAGGCGCCCGCCCCAGGCCCGCGGGACCAGTCGCCGAGTCGTCTCCGGCACCCGAGATCAAGCTCGAGGAAGCCAAGCTGAGCGCTATCGTCGGCGAGACGATCGGGCCTCTGGTGCGCCCTCTCGGGCTCAATATCCGCTTTCTCAAGAGTCTCGTCGCGACGCTCAAGCTGCAGCTTCACATCGGCGGCTTCGTCAGCGAGGCCGAGGCGCGGCGCCTGGCCGCCGCCGCCCTGGCGGATGCCGTCGATCCGGCTTGGCTCGACGCGCATGCGCTCGGGCGGTCGCCACCCGAGGACTCGGTCCTGGCCCTGCACGGCGATCTGACTGAGCGTTTGCGCGAGATCATCGGTACGGACCAGGCCGATCTGCATCGTATCTGTCAGCGGCTCGGTCGCCGGGCGCGGCTACTGGCGAAGCCGCTACCGCCTGCGTCCCAAGGCCCGTAGATCGTCTGACAGCACTTGTGCCGCGCGGTGCCGGCATTGCGGTGCTAAACTAGCCGTCCCTTCAAGGAGAGGCGCGATGCGTCGGATCCTCGCCGGCAGGAACGAGCCGGGCCTTCCTCGTCGCCACGCGCTTGTCGGTGCGGCAGCGCTCGCCTGGCTTCCTGCTGCCGCTATCGCCCAGGCGCCCGCCATCCACGTCAACCGCGATCCGAATTGCGGCTGCTGCGACGGCTGGATCGCGCATCTGCGGGCCAGCGGCTTCGTCGCGACCGTGTTCGACGCGGCCGATATCCGCCGCGTGAAGATGTGGCTCGGCGTTCCCGACGACCTCGCCGCCTGCCACACCGCCGAGATCGCGGGCTATGCGATCGAGGGCCACGTGCCGGCGCCGGCGATCCTGCGGCTGATCAGGGAGCGGCCCCAGGCCAAGGGCCTCGCCGTGCCGGGCATGCCGATCGGCTCGCCAGGCATGGAGGTCGAAGGCGCGCCGCCGGACGAGTACGACGTGATCCTGTTCGGCCCCGCAGGCCGTCGGGTCTATTCGCGCTTCAAGGGCGCGGTCGAGCTCAGCACCTGACCGTCGCCGGCCCGGACTGCTCCGGGCTCGTTCTCGTACCGATCGAGGATGATGTTGCCGTTGCGGATCAGGACATCGATCCGGTCGACCGGCTTGCCGAAGCAGGTGAGCGGCTGCACATGGAGCGAGATGCCGGCCACGTGCTCGATGCCGGTCACCGGCGCGGCATAGATGTCATAGCCCGCGCGTCGTGCCTTGAGGACGAGATCGACCTCCTCGAAGAAGTGCGGCGAGAGGCGCGGATCGAAGCTGATCCCGGCGTCGTGGAGACGCGCGGCGTGAAGGGCGAAGGCGAAGCCGCTGAGCGTGTCGACGACGAAGGGCTCCGCGAAGCTGCCCACCTCGATGCGCCGGCTGGGCCTCAGCGGATCGAAGCTCATGAAGTTCCCGTTGATGCCGACTGCCAACGCGCGGGGCAGCGTCAGGACGTATCGCTCGAGCGCTGCGAGCGCGTCGAGCGACACCTTGAGGTCGGCGTTCAGCACGAAGATGACGTCGCCTTCCGCCTGGTTGATGCCCGTGTTCCAGGAGCGGGAGACGCCGATGTTGTGCTTGTTGAAGCTGAACTTGTCGATGCGCGGGTGCTCGCTGAGGTCGGCGAACATCTCGGCGCTGTTGAAGACGCAGATCACCTCGCCGTCGAAGTCCTGGAGGTCGGCGAGAAGCGAGACGATGTCGTAGGGCGAGTTCGGCGAGTAGTCGAGGACCGGGATGACGATGCTGCGTACCGGCCGCTCGACGGCCGGCGAAGGGTTCAAGGTCTTGACGCGCTGCACCGTCCACCTGGCTTCGCGATAGCGGCCGGCCTCGCAGGCGGCGGCGGTGTAGTCCTGCCAGAGCTTGAGCGAGGACGGCGCCTCGGCGAGCGAACGCCGCAAGGGCGTCGTCATGCCGGCGTAGTTGTGGCCCTCAGGCACGGGGGAGCGATCGCCGGTCATGGTCACGAAGCCGAGCTCAGGTTCAGAGGGGGGAGGAGATCAGGCTACAGGATTCCCGCCGTTCCCGCTCGCGCAGATGTCATGGTCCCCGCGCTTGCGAGGCTCCGGGGCGGAAGCGACAATCGCAGCCATCGTGGGGGCGTCCGCGAGCCAAGAAATCCGAGGAGGATCGACTATGGACGACAGCAACGACATCAAGAGCCTTTTTCCCAAGACCCATGTCTCGCGCCGCGGTTTCGTCGCTGCCACGACGGTCGGCGCCGGCTTCGCGCTGGCGGTGCAGCCGATCCAGGCGCAGACGGTAATCACCACCGACACCGCCGGCCTGACCTCCGGCGATGCGAAGATCCCGACGCCGACCGGCGATATCTACGGCTACTACGCGCATCCGACCGCCGGCGGCCCTTTCGCCACCGTCGTCGTGATCCAGGAGATCTTCGGCGTGCATGAGCACATCAAGGATGTGGTCCGCCGCTTCGCCAAGGCCGGCTACTTCGCGGTCGCGCCCGATCTGCACGGCCGCCAGGGTGACACTACCAAGGCGCCCGACATCCAGGCGATCCTGGCGATCGTCAACAGGGTGCCGGACGCCCAGGTCTATGCCGATATCGACGCGGCGGTCGCCTGGGCCAAGGCTACCGGCAAGGGCGACACCAACCGGCTCGGTGTCACCGGCTTTTGCTGGGGCGGCCGCATGAGCTGGATGTACACGGCGCACAATCCGAACGTGAAGGCGGCCTCGCCCTTCTACGGCCCGCTGATCCGGCCCGCGACCGAGCTGCAGCCGAAGAATCCGATCGACGTCGCCGCCCAGATCAAGATCCCGGTGCTCGCCTTCTACGGCGCCGCCGATCAGGGCATCCCGAACGACACGGTCGAGAAGATGCGGGCCGAGCTCAAGGCCAAGGGCGTCGCCTCGTCCGAGATCATCCTCTACCCGGACACGCCGCACGGCTTCCATGCCGATTACCGGCCGAGCTATCGCGCCGACAAGGCGAAGGAAGCCTGGGAGAAGATGATCGCCTACTTCAAGAGCCGGGGCGTCGCGTAAGACATCGTCGACCGATTATGGAAACGGCGCCTTCGGGCGCCGTTTCTGTTTCTAGCGCCGCGCGTCCTGGCGCAGAAGTTGTCCTCGCCACTCCAGGATTCGCTCGTCCGCGGTCAGGAGCGTCGCGCCGCTCCTGATTGCGGATGCGACGATGAGCTGATCGGCGGGATCGGCGTGAAAATCCGGGAGCGTCGACGCTTCGGTAGCCGCTACGCCATCGAGAGGGATTTCGATGATTCCTTGGCGCAGCACGTCATCGCGCCATGCGGTGGGAGAAGTCGCAAGCCGAAATCGATTCTTTCGCACAAGCGTTGCGACTTCCCAGAAGCTGATCGCGGATACCAGCACGCCTCGGTGTCGTACGAGTTCCTGGCATCGCCGCTGTGCGACAGGCCCAAGACGTTCGCTCCCTAGGACGAGCCAAATCAGCGCGTGGGTGTCGAGAAGGATCACGCTTCGTCGCTCAACGCCTCCCAGGGCTCATCGAGCGGCGAGATGATGTCGCCGAGAATGACGGCCGAGCCGCGCATCGAGCCGAACAGGCTTTGCGACGCGGCGATCTCCGGGACCAGGCGTGCGACCGGTCGACCGCGTTTGGTGATCACCAGCGGCTGACCTGTGCGTTCGACCTCGTCCATCAAGGCAAGACACTTCGCCTTGAACTCACCGGCGGCGACGGTCTTCGGGCCAAGAGTCTTTTTTATGACCATGGTCATGACTATAGTTATCAATCGCTGGCTTTCAAGGCCAGAGGATCGAATCGCCGATCCTTCGTCGCGGCATTCCCTCCCCGCGGCTGACTAGAGCTTTGATGGTGCGTGCCTTCTCGCCGCTGTCGCGCGAGGTGCGGCGCCCGGCTACTCTCCGCGCCCCTTCAGGTCCCTAGGACGTGCTTGATGCCGCTTTCCGCCGACCAGGCCCGCGAGATCGAACAGCTTCGCTCCCAGTCGCAGCCGACGCTCCGGCCGACCGTGCCGGCGCTCGAGGAGATCCTCTACACGGCGGTCCCGATTCTCGATCACGGCCTGTTGCGCGTCATCGACTACATGGGCGACGACGCGGCGGTGGTGCAGGCGGCGCGCGTCTCCTACGGACGCGGCACCAAGAAGGTCAGCGAGGATCGCGGCCTCATCCAGTACCTGATGCGCCATCGCCACTCGACGCCTTTCGAGATGTGCGAGATCAAGTTCCACGTGAAGCTGCCAATCTTCGTCGCGCGCCAGTGGATCCGACACCGCACGGCGAACGTCAACGAGTACTCGGCGCGCTACTCGATCCTCGACCGTGAGTTCTACATGCCGGCGCCGGCGCAGCTCGGCGTGCAGTCTGAGATCAACCGCCAGGGCCGCGGCGACGTGCTCGAAGGCGCCGAGGCGGCCGAGGTGATGAAGCTGCTCAAGGACGATGCCGAGCAGGTCTATGCGCATTACCAGAAGATGATGAATGTCGACGACGCGGGCGCGGCCATCGACGAGTCCCGCCGGGGCCTCGCGCGCGAGCTCGCGCGCATGAACCTCACGCTCAACTACTACACCCAGTGGTACTGGAAGACGGATCTCCTGAACCTGCTCAACTTCCTTTCGCTGCGCGCCGATCCGCATGCGCAGTACGAGATCCGCGTCTATGCGGAGGCGATGCTCGACATCGTCAGGCGCTGGGTGCCCTGGACCTACGAGGCGTTCGAGCAGTATCGGCTCAAGGGCGTCAGCCTCTCGGCCAAGGGCTGGGATGTGGTGAAGGGCCTGATAGAGGGCCGGCAGACGACGCAGGAATCCTCCGGCCTCTCCAAGCGCGAATGGCGCGAGCTCATGGCGCTGCTCGGCCGCGCCGAGTAGGCGCCTGCCGATGGATCCGGTCCTGACGCTCACCGATGCGGCGGATGCGGAGGCCAAGGCGGCGATCAGCGAGGGGCTTCGAGACTATAATCGCGAGCAGGCGGGCTTCACCGATGGCCGCGGTCTCTCGATCCTGATCTCCGACCCGGCGACCGGCAAGGTGGTCGGCGGGCTCACCGGCTGGACCTCCTACGGCGTCTTCTTCCTCGACCTGTTCCACATACCCGCGGACATGCGCCGCCGGGGCCTCGGCGATCGCATCATGCGGATGGCCGAGGACGAGGCGCGCAGCCGTGGCTGCACGAAGGCCGTGGTCTACACCATCACCTTCCAGGCGCCCGCCTATTGCGAACGGCACGGCTACACGCGCTTCGGCACCGTCGAGGTCCCGCCTCCCGGCGCGTCGCGCGTCCATCTGCAGAAAACGCTCTAGCCAGCCTTCACGCGCTCGACGAGCGCCGGAAGCGATCTGAGATCGTAGCCCTTGGTCGCGGCCTCGGCGACAAGCGCGGCCGGATCCTTGCCCTTCAGCGCTTGGCCGGTTGCCCACATCAGGTAGGTGCGGGTGCCGGAGCGGCAATGCGCGACGATTGGCTTCGCGGCACTCGCAATGTTGCGCTCGAGCTCCGCGACGTCCTTGGCCGCTATCGCGCTCGTCGACACTGGTTGATAGATATAGGCGATGTCGTGGTGCTTGGCTTCGTCGCGGACCACCGAGGCCGGCGGCTGCGCCGATTCCTCTCCATCCGGCCGGTTGTTGATGATGGTGCGGAAGCCTTCTTCCGCGAGCTGAGGCACGTCGGCCGCGTTGAGCTGAGCAGCGACGAACAGGCCGGGGGCGATCTCGGTGGTACGGGGCATCGTCGACACTCCTGGGAATCAGACACGGTCGATTGGAATCTTGAGGTAGCGGACTCCGTTGTCCTCCGGGGGCGGCAACTGGCCGGCCCGCATGTTCACCTGTACGGATGGCAGGATCAGGCGGGGCATGTCCAGTGTCGCGTCACGCGCATTTCGCGCTGCGACGAACTCGTCTTCGAGAACCCCGTCATGCATATGCACGTTGCGTGCGCGCTGATCGGCGACCGTGCTTTCCCAGGCATAGTCGCGACCGCCCGGCGCGTAGTCGTGTCCGGTGAACAGTCGCGTCGCCGGAGGCAGTTCGAGGATGCGCCGGATCGACTTGAAGAGCATTCGCGCGTCGCCGCCGGGGAAGTCGGTACGGGCCGTGCCGAAATCGGGCATGAAGAGCGTGTCGCCGACGAAAGCGGCATCGCCGATGACATAGGTGAGATCGGCCGGCGTATGGCCGGGAGTGTGCAGGACGCGTGATTCGAGCGAGCCGATGCGAAAGGTCTCGCCGTCGCGGAAAAGATGGTCGAACTGACGCCCGTCGACGGCGAAGGCCGGCTCGGCGTTGAACAGCGACTTGAACACCTTCTGGACCCGACAGACATGTTCCCCGATGCCGATGCGGCCACCGAGTTTCCCTTTGAGATAGGGCGCCGCCGACAGGTGATCGGCATGCACATGGGTCTCCAGGATCCATTCGACCTCGATGCCCCGCTCGCGAACCGCCGTGATCAGGCGATCGGCAGAAGCCGTCGAAGTGCGGCCTGAATTCGGGTCGTAGTCGAGAACGGAATCGATGATGGCCGCCCGCGACGAGGAAGGGTCGGTCACGATGTAGCTGACGGTGTAGGTGGCCTTGTCGAAGAAGGCGGCGACATCGGGCTTCATAGGGGACTCTCCGGGTTTTCTGTTCGGCGGAAGGCCGCCGGGTATTGACGATGTGGTATTATTTCATATATGAGTCAAGTATGAAATTAAAGCTCGATCCCGCGCGCATGGAGGCGAGCGCCACCGAGGCCGAGGCTTTCCTGCGCTCGATCGCCAGCCGCCACCGCCTGATGGTGCTGTGCAGCTTGCTTGACGGCGAAGTATCGGCCGGCGAACTCGGCCGCGCTCTCGGCCTCACCCAGTCAAACCTCTCCCGCCATCTCTCGACGCTACGCGAGGAGGGGCTGGTCGCGACGCGCCGCGAGCGAACGACGATCTACTACCGCATCGCCTCCGAGCGCGTGCGGCCCATTCTGCAGGAGCTCTATCGGCTCTTCTGCGCTCCCGACAAATCCAGCTGAGAGGAATCGATGGCGAACTTCACCCCTGTCGCGGCAATCGTCGGCGGCGTGCTTGTCGGTCTGGCCGCCGTGCTGCTCTGGCTTGCGAACGGTCGCATCGCTGGCATCAGCGGCATCGTCGGCGGATTGATGACTCCCCAGCGCGGCGATCTCGCCTGGCGCTTCGCCTTCATTCTCGGCCTTGCCGCCGGACCTCTGCTTTATGCCGGCCTCGGCGGAGCGGTGCCGGCCGTCGAGGTGACGCCCTCGATCCCGTTGCTGGTCGCCGGCGGCCTCCTGGTCGGCTACGGCACGCGGCTCGGCGGCGGATGCACGAGCGGCCACGGCGTCTGCGGGCTGGCGCGGCTGTCGCCTCGCTCTCTTGCCGCGACCGTGACCTTCCTTGTCGCAGGCCTGGTCACTGTCTTCATAGCCCGCCACGCCCTTGGAGCCTGAAATGCGCCCCCTTTCCTCCGCCTTTGCCGCCGGTCTCTTGCTGGGCGTCGGCCTTGCCGTCTCTCAGATGGTCAATCCCGCCAAAGTGATCGGCTTCCTCGATGTCGCCGGAGCCTGGGATCCAAGCCTTCTCTTCGTCCTCGGCGGCGCTGTCGTTGCCGCGACCATCGGATTCGGCCTGGCGGGCCGGCTCACGGCCACCCCCCTCTTCGCGGAGGCGTTCCGGAGTCCGACGTCGCGCGCCATCGACCTGCGCCTGATCGCAGGCTCGGCGCTGTTTGGAGTCGGCTGGGGTCTGGTCGGCCTCTGCCCCGGTCCGGCGATTGCCGGATTCGGCCTGGCACCCGGCAGCCTAGCGCTGTTCGTCGCCGCCATGCTGGCCGGCATGGGCGTGTTCTCGCTGAGCGAATCCCTGCTCATGCAGCGGCATCCTCCGCGCTCGGCCTAGTCCTGCGGCGATGCACGAGCTTCTCGCGATCCTCTCGGGCGTGCTGGTCGGCTTCTCGCTCGGCCTGGTCGGCGGCGGCGGCTCGATCCTGGCGGTGCCTCTCCTGATGTATGTAGTCGGCCTGGCCGATCCGCACACAGCGATAGGCACCAGCGCGCTTGCGGTCGCTGCGACCGCATTCGCCAATCTCGCGCTTCACGCGCGCGCCGGCACGGTGAAGTGGCCTTGCGCGGCAACCTTCGCCGTCGCCGGCCTGACCGGCGCGCTGATCGGAGCATTCGTCGGCAAGCGCGTCGACGGCGACTATCTGCTTCTGGCGTTTGCCGTGGTCATGGTCGCGGTCGGCATCTCGATGCTGAGGCCGAAAGCGGCAGGCGGCGACCCTTCGGTCCGCATCGACTGGCCGATCGCGCGCCGCCTTGTTGCGATCGGATTCGTCACGGGATTGCTTGCCGGCTTCTTCGGGATCGGTGGAGGCTTCCTGATCGTCCCGGGCATCATGCTGGGCAGCGGCATGCCGGTTCTCAATGCCGTCGGATCGTCGCTGTTCTCGGTCGGCGTCTTTGGCGCTGCGACGGCCTTCACCTACGCGCTTTCCGATCTCGTGGAGTGGAAGACGGCCGCTCTCTTTGTCATTGGCGGCGGCGCCGCCGGATTCCTGGGCAGGCGTGCGGCCGAGCGCCTGTCGGCGTACAAGGGAGCGCTGAACCTGGTCTTCGCCGCGGTGATCTTCGTCGTCGCTGCCTACATGCTCCTGCGCGGCGTTGCGGCCATCGCCTAGGCATAGGCCGCGCGCATGCGTTCCAGCTCGTTCTTCATCTGCTCGCGCCACTCTGACGGTTCCAGGATCTCGGCTCCCGGCCCGAGCCAGCGCACGAGCTGCATCACATAGGGCGCATCGACCTCGCCATAGGTCATGATGACCTCGTTTTCGCCCACGCGCTCGAAACTCGACAATCCGAAGAACCAGTCGAGCCTGAGCCGTTCCGCCTGGACCGGCGTCATGCGGATGCGGACCGGGGAGGATTTGGCCCAGGCGGCCATCGCATCGGCGAGCCAGCGGCGTCCGAGATGCTTCCGAACGTCGAAATCGGGGCTGGGTTGGGCGCGCAGTGTCGTCGCCTCGATATCGATGATGCGATCGGCCCGCCAGAAGCGCTGGCCGCCAGAGCGGGTCGAGCCGATCTTGCGGCCGATCAGGTACCAGCGGTCGCGATCCCACAGCACGCCCTGCGGCTCGGCCTCGACCGGCGGCGCGTTGTTGCCGCGCCGATAGGTGGAGCGGTAGCCGAAGCGCACCTGCGTGCCGTCGAGCACGGCCTTGATGAAGATCTCGACCGCGCGGGTCTCGGTTGCGCGCGCGGTCTCGGGATCGCCCTCCGGCTTCTCCTCCGGATGGAAGGCATCCAGCGGCCGACCTTCGAAGCCGATCAGGCGACGCGTCTCGGTCAGCAGCGCGCGCATGCGCTCAGGCAAAACGGAGACCAGCTTCTGCTCGGCGCTTTCGAGCTTCTCGGGGAAAGGCGGGACGCGGAGCCCGCGCGCGAGCGCCAGGCCCATCAGCACGGCGACCGCCTCGTCGCGCGAGAAGGAGACCGGCGGCAGGAAGAAGCCTTCCATGAGGCGATAGCCGCCCTCGACGCCGCGCTCGGCATACACCGGCACGCCGGTCGCGCTCAGCATCTCCATGTCGCGATAGATGGTGCGGACCGAGACCTCGAAACGCTCCGCCAGCTCCGGCGCCGTGACCAGGCGACCGTCGCTCAGGAGCAGCAGGATGGCGAAGCCCCTCTCGATCCTCGTCATTTTTGAATGATGACAGAGTTGTCGCAAAAAATCGCCGGTCTCGTGCGATTTTTTGGCGATACCTGACACGATGCTGTCAGGGCAGAGGCCTTACATTCGCGTTATCGAAAGGATGACCCTCATGACCCTGACCGCTTCCGGGACATTGCCGACCGGGCTGGCGCAGCTGGCCCGCCGGCCCTATTCGCCGCATTCCTGTCGCTTCATTCGCCGCCAGGACCTCGGCGACTGGCGCATGAAGGTCTACGGCATCGCTGCGAGGCCCGGTCATGACGCAAGGCCGGGGCTGGTCGATGCAACGGTCGACCTCGCGCGCCAGTGGCTGCCCAAGGACGTGCTCGCTAACCCCGCCGGCCCCGATCTCGACCGCTATCTCAGCCGTCGCACCGACGCCGATCTCTGACGTCCCTCTCTCCCAAGGAGACTTTCATGCAGAACCAAGCCTCGGCCAGGCGCCTGCGCCTGAGCTCCCGCCCGTCGCTCCTGAGCCCGATCCAGGTGCTCACCCGTCTCTCCGAGCTCCTCGCCACCTGGGAGCGCCGGGCACGCGAGCGCCGCATGCTGGCCGAGATGTCGCCTCACATGCTGAAGGACCTCGGCATCGCACGCAGCGAGGCGAGCGCAGAATCGCAGAAGCCGTTCTGGCGGGGCTGATCCGCCTTACTCGAAATCCCCAACCAAGGAAGAATCCAATGCTCGACCATGTTTCGATCGGCGTGAAGGACATCGAAGCCGCGAAGAGGTTCTACGACGCGACGCTCAAGCCGCTCGGCTACACCTGCAAATACGCCAAAGGCACGGACGCCGGCTACGGCAAGGATGCGATCCAGCTCTGGCTGGGCCAGACGGCGACCCCGGTGAAGGAAGACATGGCCTCCGGCCTGCACTTCTCCTTCGTCGCGCCGACGCGAAAATCCGTCGACCAGTTTCACGCTGCGGGCCTCAAGGCCGGCGGCCGCGACAACGGCAAGCCGGGTCTCCGTCCCAATTATGGGCCGACCTACTACGCCGCCTTCGTCATCGATCCGGACGGCTATCGGATCGAGGCGCACTGCGAAGCGGCCGAGTAGGCCATGCCGTTCGATGGCGGCTTCTTCGCCCGTCCGCCGGTCGCGCCTCGGCGCGGCTGGCGGGCGCGGCTCGCCGATTGGCGAAGGAACCATTCGGCGCGCCAAGCGCTCGATCTCAACCAGCGGCTCGACCCGCGCTTTGCCCGCGACATCGGGCTGACGCAGACCGAGCTCGCCTTCGAGGTCGAGAAGCCTTTCTGGAAACCTCCGTCATGAGACGCGACATCGTCTGGGAAAGGCTCGACCGTCCGGGCCTCGAGCATCTGGCTCTCGACGCCGATGCCAATGGCATCCGCGTCGAGAGCCTGGTGCTGCTCGATCTCGAAGCCGGCCTGGTCCGTCTCCGCTATCGCCTCGACATCGATACGGCATGGCGCACGCGGACCGCGTCATTCCACCTGGACCAAGGGACTACCAGTCGCTCTCTCGATGTAAGGCGCGACGGCGCAGGATGGGTCGTCGACGGCAAGCCGCGCGACGACCTTGCCGGTGCCGCGGACATCGACATCTCGGCGACGCCGCTCACCAACACCATGGCGGTCAGGCAGCTCGGGGTCGCCCCGGGCGAGAAGCGTACCTTCCTCACCGTCTATGTGCGCGTGCCGGAGCTGGCGGTGAGCGCCATGGACCAGGATTACACGCGCCTCGATCCGGCCGAGCCGCCGCGGCGCTTCAACTATGCGAGTCCGGGCTTTACCTCCGACGTGGCCTTCGATGCCGAAGGCCTGGTCGAGAACTATCCGCCCGGCTGGCGCAGGAGAACCTTGTGAGCATCACTCTCTATTCGGGGCCGATCAGCCTCTTCGCGCGCAAGGCGGAGATCGCGCTGGGCGAGAAGGGCCTCGAATTCGAGCGCATCATGGTGCCCTTCACCCAGGCGAACGGCTATCAGCCGAAGCATCCCAACGTGCTTGCTGCGAATCCCAAGGCGCAGGTACCGGTGCTGATCGACGGCGACCTGACGATGTTCGATTCGACGCTGATCTTCGAGTATCTCGAAGAGGCCCATCCCGAGCCGGCGCTGTGGCCGAAGGATCCGAAGGACCGCGCGCGCTGCCGCATGATGGAGCTCTTCGGCGACGAGATCCTGCTGCCGGCGGTCCGCCCGATCATGCACCGGAGCGTGCCGCCGACCGATGCCGAGACGCGGCTCAAGGAGGAGGAAGCGGGCAGGCAGGGCGAGCTCGTGCTCCTGCAGCACTACGCCGCGCTCGATGCCCATCTTGATGCGACCGGCTTCCTCTGCGGCGACTATTCGTACGCCGACATCAGCGTGTTCATGGGACTCACCTTCTCGCTACGTCTGAAGGGGCCACGTCTCGACGCGCATCCGAAGCTTGCGGCATGGTATGCGCGCGTCGAAGCGCGGCCGGCTGTAGCGAAGGTGAAGGCCGACCTGCTTGCCGCCGATCGCCTCCTGTCGCCGACCCTCTACGCTTGAAAGCATCGATGGAACGGAAGCCCGCAACCGTGTTCAGGCCTACCGAGATGCGCGAGAAGGCGCAGCCCTTCACCCAGCGCCTCAACCCCCGCTCGGCCTTCTCGATCTTCCGGCTCGGGCTCCGCAGCGGCCTCGCGCGCACCGGCGTCAGCATCGTCTGGCTCGCGCCCGGCGAGGAGAGCTTCGCCTATCACGCGCATCGCGCCGAGGAGGAGTGGCTCTATATCCTCGAAGGCAAGGCCGTGTGCCGCATCGATGGCAAGGAGGTGACTTTGGCCGCTGGCGATTTCGTCGGCTTCCCGGTGCCGGGCGTGCCGCACCTCCTCAAGAACCCGTTCGAGGCCGACTGCAAATACCTCGTCGGCGGCAGCCGGCCGGACATGGACATCATCGACTATCCCGAGCTTGGCAAGAGCTACGTGATCCATGGCGACGAGGGCGCCACCGACTTCCAGGAGCTGGGGCCGCCGATCCGTCCCTTCGGCCCGGCGGAACGCTGATGCTCGGCCACCTGTCCTTCGGCGTGCAGGACCTCGCGCGCTCGGCCGCGTTCTACGAACAAATCCTGGCGCCGGTCGGCTTCGTCAAAGTCTGGTCGAACGCGAAAGGCGTCGGCTTCGGCCCGCCGGGGAAGGGCGACAAGCTCGCCCTCTTCGCCCGGCCCGGCGAGGCAAGGGCGCCCGGATCGGGCTTCCATCTCGCCTTCGATGCGCCGGATCGCGCCGCGGTCGACGCCTTTCATGCCGCGGCCATCGCCGCCGGCGGCACCGATGCCGGGGCGCCGGGCCCGCGCCCGCACTACAGCCCGACCTATTACGCCGCCTTCGTCATCGACCCCGACGGCTACAAGCTGGAAGCCGTCCACCAATAGTCCTACCCATTACCTCCGCTCATGCCCGGCATGCCGAATTCTCGCTTGCCGGGCGGGCTTGCCCCGGTGTCCACTCGCGCCGCCCCCAAGCCCGCTTGCCGTAGAAAGATCGAATCATGGCCGCCTCGACCGACCGCGACTCCCGCGGCTGGACCATCGTCGCACTCTGCTTTCTCGGTCTCGCGCTGACCGCCTCCGCGCGCGGCACCATCGGCCTGGTCATGCCGACCTGGGAGGCCGAGCTCGGCTGGACGCGCGGCTTCGTCTCCTTCGTCGGCGCGATGATGCTGATCTCGGTCGCCTGCGTGGCGCCGCTCGCCGGCAATTTCCAGGACCGCTTCGGCCCGCGGCCGCTGCTGGTCGCCGGCATGCTGCTGATCGCCATCGGCACCGCGCTCACCGCGATGATCGAATCGCAGACGGCTTTTTTCATCACCTTCGGCATCGTCACGGCGCTGGGATTCGGCTTCTTCGGCAATCACACGATCGTGCCGACGCTCGCCTGGTTCTTCGAGAAGAACCGCGGGCTCGCCACCGGCATCGCGACGGCCGGCCTGACCGCGGGACAGCTGGTGATCGTGCCGCTGCTGGCGCTCCTGCTGCAGTCCTCGGGCTGGCGCGTGGGATATGTGTATCTGGCGATCGCGGCCCTGGTGGTGGCGCCGATCCTCTTCTTCCTGATCCCCGGCCGCGACGCGATCATGGCGCAGTCGAAGGCGCCGCAGGAGCCCGACGCGCCGATCGGCCAACGGCTGAAGTTCCTGGCTACCAGCCCGGTCTTCCACGCGCTTTTCTGGAGCTTCGTCATCTGCGGCTTCACCACCTCGGGCACGGTCGAGGTGCATCTGATTCCCTACGCCATCTCCTGCGGCTTCCCGCCGCTGACCAGTGCGACGGCCTATGGCGTGCTCGCCGGCGTCAACATGCTGGGGATGACGCTGTCGGGCTACCTGACCGACCGCATGAACCGGCCGCTCCTGCTCGGCATCATCTATATCGGCCGCGGCCTCTGCTTCCTGCTGCTCATGCGTATCGCCGGCGACATCCAGATGCTGTTCATCTTCGCCGTCGCCTTCGGCGTCTTCGACTACTCGACCGTGCCGCCGACGGCGAGCCTGGTCGCCTCCCATCTCGGCAAGCGCATCATGGGGCTCGCCATGGGCCTGCTCTCGGCCGGCCATGCGCTCGGCGGCGCCGCCGGCGCCTTCATGGCCGGCATCCTCTACGACCTCTATGCGCAGTACGACACGGTGTGGATCGCCTCGATCGGCGTCGCCGTCGCGGCGGGATTCATGGCCTTCTCCATCCGCGAGAACCGCCAGCCGGCGGAGCCGAAGCTGCAGCCGGCATGAAGGCGGCCTCTTGAGAGTTTCGCGGGAGCGATGCATTATTTTTTCTACTAGGGGTTAGGGGCTCCGAGACGCTGTTCGTGCGACGAAGGGCCGATTGGGGGGACTCATGAGCGGTTCTGCGGCGAATGGGGCACAGCTATCGGGCCCGGTAGACCTTACGGCGTGGACGAAGCTCACACCCGCGTTGCTCCTCACGCTGGCCCGTCGCTTGACGATCGCATCCTGGCTTCTTGTCGGAGGGCTGACGGCCGCGCTTGCGACGAGCGCCTTCGGCCTCGGCTGGGCCTTCCGCGACGGCTCGCTGCCGGCCTTTGCCTATGCCTTTCAGGACGAGGCGACATCCCCCGCCACGGAGCGCGCTGAGCGGATGGCGGCAGACGCCTTCGACGGCAGGTATTCGGAGCTTGTCGACTGGCGGAAGCTGCAGGCCCTGGCGGGCAGCATCGAGAAGTATCGCCCGGACGGGCTCGAAGACCCCTACCGCATCGCGGCGTCGCTGCTGGCGCAGGTCAGGGCGACCCGAGGCACGGCATCCTTCCTCGCAGGCGAGGACGAGATATCGCTACGGGTCACCGCCTCACCCGGCAGCTTCGACTTCCAATGGGACCAGCGTCCCTCGATCATCAGGCGCATCGCGCGCGATGCCGGTCATGCCTCCCTCTCGGAGCGGGAGTTGCGTATCGTGAACTCGAACCTGAACTGGGCGCAGTTCTCATACCTCGACGACGCCATGCGCCGCGCCGTCGTCTATCGCCAGATGAACGGAAATCTCGGTCTGCTCATCCGCGAATAGCGACGCCTAGACGCCGATCGCGCGGCGAAACCGGTTCTTGATCTCGACGCCGTCGCGGCTCGGCAGCACGCGGCCGGCTTCGCCGGCCGTGACCTTGATCGCGACCAGCATCGGCCCTTCGCCGGCGCGGATGTCGCGGATGGTGCGGTCGAGCTCGGACTCGTCATGCACGGTTGCGGCGCGCGAGAAGCCGCAGCCTTGCGCGACGGCGGCGAGGTCGGTGCCGTGCGCCGTGTGGCTCTTCTGCATGCCGGTCTCGCCGTAGCGCTCGTTGTCGAGGACGACGATGACGAGATTGGTCGGCCGCTGGGCGGCGATCGAGGCAAGCCCGCCGAGACCCATCAGCAGCTCGCCGTCGCCGGTGATGACGAGCACGCGCCTTTCGGGCTGCGCGATCGCGAGGCCGAGCCCGATCGGCGCGGCGGAGCCCATCGCGCCCCAGAGATAGAAGTTGCGATCGTCGTCCCCGGCGGCGGCGACGTCGTAGGTCGGCGAGCCCAGGCCGGAGACCACCAGCATGTTGCCGCGATCGGCAAGGAGGCGCCTCACGGCCTCGCGTCGGTCGAGCGACATCAGAACTTCTTCCTTCCGATGAGCCGCTGCGAAAGCAGCACGGCGACCGCGACCTCGCTGTCGAAGGCGAGCGCCAGCGCCGCGTCGATCGTCGGCGCCACGTCCTCGGGATGATCGCAGCGCTGCACGATGACGCCCGCACCCTTGAGCGCCGCTTCGGTGTTCTGGCCCATCGGCACCTGCCAGCCGTTGAACTCGCCCCACTCGCCGCGCATCGTCACCAGCGCGAGGAAAGGGAAGCGGCAGATCTGCATCAGCGACAGCGCGTTGATGCAGTTCCCGACGCCCGAGGACTGCATCAGCATCACGCCCTTCTGCCCGCCGAGCCAGGCGCCGGCGAGCACGCCCATCCCTTCCGCTTCGTTGGTCAGGACGATCGCGCGCATCGACGGATCGGCATGGCACGCCTCGATCAGCCTGATGTGCCCGGCATCCGGCACATAGGCGACCTGGCGGACGTTCGCCGCGCGCAGGATCGGATGGATCTCGCGGCGCCAGTCGACGGTGGGTGGGCTATCCATCTGCATCCGATCGCTGTTCCGGCAGCCGGAGTATCCCCGGCTCCTCGATATCGAGGCAAGCGCCGTCGCGGCGCGCCGGCCGAAGGCTCAGAGCCCGGCATCGCGGAGCAGGGAGCGGAAACGAAGGCCCGCGGCCCCGTCGCCGAAATGCGGCAGCCTGGCGTTGTCCGGCGTCAGCTCCGGCGTCGCAGCCTTCGCCGCCGCGGCGCGCAGGCGCGCTTCGTCGAGTTCCCCGGCCGCGGCCTGCAGGCCGATGAGCACCAACGCATTCCGCTTCATGTCCGGCGCGTCCTCGACCAGCCTGGAGGCTACGCGCACGCCCTCGGCGACATCACCGGCAAGCAGATGCGCAATCGCCAGCTCGCGGCGATGGCGGTGATGGCTGGCATCCTCCGGGCTTGCCGCCATCGCCTCCTGCAGACGACGTCGACCGGCATCCAGCTCGCCGAGATGGATCTCGGCGATGCCCAGCATCGCGCGTGCGGCAATGAAATTGGCGTTGCGCTCCAACGCCTCGATTGCCTGGTCGCGGGCGGCGCGAGGATCGCCCATGAGATCGTGCATCGCCAGGGCCTTGATGGTTCGGGCGAAGTAGCTGCGTCCGTCGAGCGCGACGGCGCGGTCGACCAGATCGAGAATCTCGTTGCGGGTCGCTGGCTGGATCGCGCTGGCCTCGTATTCGGCGACCCGGAACAGGGCGAATCCGAGCATGGCGCGCGCCATGGAATTGTCCGGTGCCCGCTCGACTGCGAGCCTGAGAGTCGGCACCGCGGCACCGTCGCGGTCGAGGCCCCGCATGAAGATCCCGGCAGCCTTGTCGAGAAGCTGCGGCACCGCGAGCGTCGTGCTGTCGGTGCTGCGCAGGCGTTCGAACAGCTCGTTCTTGACGTGAAAGCGGATTGCGGCGGCCACGTGCAGGACGATCTCGTCCTGGAGTCCGAAGACGTCATCGAGCTGACGGTCGTAGCGCTGGGTCCAGACTTGGCGCATCGCGCCGTCCTCGAGCGCGAAGGACAGCCTAAGGCGCTTGCCGGCCGTCTGGAGAGCGCCTTTGAGCTGGTAGTCGGCCTTTGCGGAGTCGCCGACCGTCACCGCCAGCGCCGTGTGGTGAGCGAGCGCGTTGCGCACCGCATCGTCCAGGCCTTCCGCGAGTGCCCTCGCCTCGTCGTCGCCGCTGATGAGCCGGATCGGCTGGACCGCGATCACCGGCTTCTCGGGTGTCGCGGTCGCTGGCGCCTCCGCGGCGACCGGCCTGGAACCAATGTGAAAGATCGCGACCGGGTCCTCGATGTTCTTCAGCTTCTGGACGCCGCCCTCGACGAAGCGGACGTCGGACAGCTTGCGGCGCACCTCGTCATGGACCTTGGCGGAGACGCAGATCGACCCGGGTGCTGCGACCGACTCGAGCCGCACCGCGACGTTGACACCGTCCCCATAGAGGTTCTCACCCTCGACGATGACGTCGCCGAGATTGACGCCGATGCGGAACTGCAGCGGCTTGATGCCGGGAAGAATGTTGCGTTCGCCGATCATGCGCTGGCAGTCGACGGCGCAAAGCACCGCCGAAACGACGCTCGCGAACTCCGCCAGCACCGAGTCTCCGGCCGAGCCGAAGACGCGGCCGCCATGCTCGGCGATGAGGCCGTCGATGATTTCGCGGCAGGCGCGCAGGCTCGCCAAGGTGCCGGCCTCGTCGGCGCCCATCAGCGCCGAGAACTGATGAACGTCGGCGGCGAAGATGGCCGTCAGCTTGCGCTGGATGGAGGTCACCGTGTCCGATCCGCCCGGCTTTCTCTCAGCTCACCACGATCCTCGGCGCCGGCCGGTTGGTCGGTGCCTCGCCGGTGAGCTTGGCCCAGACGCGGTCGGCGATCTCGCGATAGACCTTGGCTTGCGGGTGATCGGGTTTCGAGATCACGATCGGGAAGCCCTGGTCGGAGGTCTCGCGGATCGCGATGTCGAGCGGGACCTCGCCCAGGAACTCGGTGCCGAGGCGGGCGGCTTCGCGCCGCGCGCCGCCATGGGCGAAGATGTCGCTGCGCTCGCCGCAATGCGGGCAGAGGAAGTAGCTCATGTTCTCGACGATGCCGAGCACCGGCACGTCGACCTTGCGGA
>VGEH01000003.1 GCA_016869375.1 Alphaproteobacteria bacterium
CCGTCCATCGCCCAGTCGCCACGCTCGAACATGACCGCAATCAGGACATCGTCTCATTCTCTGACCAGCCTAAGGCTGGTCCGATTCCGTTAGGAATTACCTAAAGAAAAAGGCCGGCGACGCTTCCGTCGCCGGCCTTCTCTGACGACTTCAGAGAGTTACGACTTCTTCTCGACGTTCCAGAACACCGGGATCGCAACCTCGACGATGCCGACGAGGCTCTTCTTATAGGCCATGGGCTGGAAGAAGGTGCCGAGCGGGATGAAGTAGGCCTGCTCGACCGCGCGCTTCTGGATTGCTTCGCCGATCGCCTTGCGCTTGGTGATGTCGCCTTCCTTGGCCCAGTCGTTGCGGAGCTTGGTCATCTCCTCGTCGCAGGGCCAGCCCGGCCAGCCGGAGCGGTCGCAGGCGGTGGTAAGGCCGTAGTTCGAGATGGCGCTGCCGAGCTCGAAGCCGAAGCCCCAGGTGTGCACGACGCTCCAGCCGCCGGCCTCGGGCGGGTCCTGCTTGGCGCGGCGGGCGAGGAGGCCACCCCAATCGGTGTTCACGTCCTCGACGTTGAAGCCGATCTCGCGCAGCGTCGCCACCGTGACGATGCTCATGTCGCGGATGATCTGCTGGTCCGACGGGATCAGCACGACCACCTTTTCGCCCTTGTAGCCCGACTCCTTCAGCAGCTCCTTCGCCTTGGCGAGGTCCTTCTTCTGGAACGCCTCGGCGAACTTCTCGGTGCCGGTCGGCGTGCCGCAGGCCATGAAAGCCCAGCACGTCTTCCAGTTGGCCGGATCGCTGCCGACCGCCGCCTGCATGAAGTCGCTCTGGCTGACCGCATGCATGAAGGCATGGCGCGCCTTCACGTTGTTGAAGGGCGGATGCAGGTGGTTCGGGCGCATGATGCCGATCGCGCCGTTCGGGTTGTGCACCTTCGCGGTCAGGTTCGGGTTGCGCTTCAGGGTCGGGAGCAGGTCGAGCGGCGGCGTCTCGTACCAGTCGACCTCGCCGCGATCGAGCGCGGCGGTCGCGGTGGCTGGGTCGGTGATGATCAACCATTCGACACGGTCGACCTTGACCACCTTGCCGCCGGCATACCAGCTCGCCGGCTCGCTGCGCGGCACGTAGTCGGCGTTCTTGGCGTAGACCACCTTCGAGTCCGGCACGAACTCGTTGGCGACGAACTTGAACGGGCCGGAGCCGATGTTCGAGGTGATCGGCGTGCCGCCGTCGATCGAGGCATCCTTCTCCGGATAGACGTAGAGCGCCTTGGCGCTCATCTTCGCCATCGAGTCGATGGTCGAGCCCCAGGCTTCCTTCAGCATTAGCGTAAAGGTGCGGTCGTCGACCGCGGCGACGGTCATGCCTTGCTTCAGCATGATCAGGCCGTTGGTGTCCTTCGGCGCCCAGCGCTTGATCGAGGCCACCGCGTCCTTGGCCGTCACTGGCGAGCCGTCATGGAACTTAAGGCCGGGACGGAGCTTCATCGTGTAGACGAGGCCGTCGGCGGAGAGCGTGAAGCTCTCGACCATCTGCGGCTGCGGGCGCTGCTCGCTGTCGGCGCCGAACAGAGTGTCCCAGACCATGTAGGCGTGCTGATGCGAGATCGACGACTGGTTAATCGTCGTGTCGAAGACCGAGAGCTTGGCCTGCGGGATGTAACGGAGAGTGGTCTGCGCCTCCGCTCCCGTTGCGACGAGCGCCGCGGCGGCGACGCCCGCGAGAAGACTCCAACGACGTGACATGACTGCCTCCTGATGTGGTTCTTCGAATAGGCGTTACGCGGCGGCGCGGACCAGATCCGACGCCTTCTCGCCGATCATGATGACCGGCGCATTGGTGTGTCCAGAGATCATGTTCGGCAGGATCGACGCGTCGGCGACGCGCAATCCCGCGAGCCCATGCACCTTGAGGTCGGGGCCGACCACGGCATTCACGTCCGAAGCCGGTCCCATCTTGCAGGTGCCGGCGAGATGGCCGACGGAAGCGCCGGTCTCGCGCGCATGGCGCAGCAGCTCCTCGTCGGAGTCGAGATGCGGCGCCGGCCAGATCTGCTCGCCGCGATAGGGATCAAGTTCAGGTGAGGCGACGATCTTGCGCGCGAGGCGCAGCCCGTCGATCAGCACGCGGCGGTCGGTCTCGGTGGCGAGGTAGTTCGGCCGGATCGCGGGAGGCGCCTTCGGATCGGTCTCTTTGACGTGGATCGAACCGCGGCTTTCGGGGCGGAGCTGGAAGGCGACGATCGACATGCCGGGCTCGCGTTCGAGCACGCCGACCTTGCCGGCATCGAAGGACCAGGGCGTGATCGTGAGCTCGAGGTCGGGCAGGTCGAGTTCCGGCCGCGAGCGTACGAAAGCGCAGAGCTGGGCGGCGCAGATAGCGAGAAGGCCGCGGCGGAACAGCGCGTATTTCGCGACCTCCAGCATCAGGCGCGGCCCGCGCATGCGCTCGTTGAAGGTGACCTTCTGCGTCACGCGCCAGACCGAGCGCGCGAGATAGTGATCGTGCAGGTTCTCGCCGACGCCTGGCAGGTCGTGGACGACCTCGATGCCGAGCGACTTCAGGCGCTGAGCCTGGCCGATACCGGAAAGCTCGAGGAGCTGCGGCGAGCCGATCGCGCCGCCGGCGAGGATGACCTCGCGCGCGCGGACCTCGCGCGGCTGGCCCTGCACTTCATAGGCGAGGCCGACGCAGCGCTTCCCTTCGAACAGCAGGCGGCGCGCCTCGGCATAGGTCTCGACCGTCAGGTTCGGACGCGAGCGGACGGGGTTCAGATAGGATTTCGCGGTCGATTGCCGGAGGCCGTTCCGCGTGTTCATCTGGAAGTAGTTGATGCCGTCCTGCTTGGCGCCGTTGGGATCGGGGTTGTAGGGGATGCCGTTCCGCTCGGCGGCCTTGATGAAGGTCTCGCAGAGCTCCCAGCGGTCGCGCGCGTAGCTGACGGCCATGGGGCCGTCGCCGCCGCGGAACTCGTTGCCGCCGCCCTCGAAGCGCTCCATGCGCTTGAAGTAGGGCAGCACCTCGGCGAAGGACCAGCCGCGGTTCCCCATCTGCGCCCAGGAGTCGTAATCCTCGGCTTGGCCGCGGGTGAAGCCGAGCCCGTTGATCGCGCTCGAGCCGCCGAGGACCTTGCCGCGCGGGATGGTGAGGCTGCGGCCGCCGGTCGCTTCTTCCGGCTCGGTCTGGAACTGCCAGGAATAGGTCGGATTGCGGAAGGTGCGCCCATAGCCGATCGGGATGTGCAACCAGGGATGACGGTCCTCCGGCCCGGCTTCGAGAAGGAGGACCTGCACGCAGGGATCCTCCGAAAGGCGTGCCGCGAGCACGCACCCGGCCGAGCCAGCGCCGACGATGACATAGTCGAAGATCATGCTTGGCCGATGATGCGGGGTGCGGTGATTCCGTCCAGCGCCATCGGATGGCGATGAAAGGGCGCCGGACGCCTAGAGCCAGCCCTTCAGCACCTCGTCCGGCGTCGTCTGCGGCAGCATGTTGATTTCCTCGCAGGCCCGTCCGTAGAGGCGCGGGATCGAGACCGTGCCGCCGGCGCCGAGATGGCTGATGCGCCAGTCGAGCCCATCCGGGCCCGGAGAGGGCGACGGGCCGATCGGGTAGAGGATTTTTCCTTTGGCGGTCGAAAAGGCGAGGATCTCGCTGATGCCGCTGCGCGCGCTCAGGTGATAGCCGGCGAGATCGGCGAGAGGCAGGGTCTCGGCCAGCGGGCAGTCGAACGGGATCGCCCCCGGGATCGGTCCGTCGTCGGCGCCGGTGATCATGTCGAAGCCGCGCGCGGCGTTGCGCTGATTGACGGCGACCGTAAAGCCCTTTTCCGCGAGCAGCTGCACCAGCCTCGCCCACCATTCCTTCGGCATCCTTGCCGGAATGCTGTTGGCGACGGGGGCCAGGATCACCGTGCGACCGGGAACCAGGCCCAAGGCGCGGAAGCGTCGCTCCGCCTCGCCGCGAACGACGTCGGGGACGATCGGCGGCGCGGTCGCAGCGCTTCTCGGCAGGTGCAGCAGATGGCGCGTCAGGTCTGCCAGGCTGATGTCATGGTCGAGGCAGAAGTCGTAGAGGCGGCCTTCGCCATGAACCGCGTTCCACGGCACATAGGGCTGGCCGAGAGCGAAGCGCATATGCGGCCGGAAGGCCCAGACATTGACGCCATCGACCGAGATCAGGCCGTCGAAATAGCCGCGGTAGAGCTGGATCAGCGACTCCATGCGCGGATCGGCACAGATGGTGATCTTGCCCCCGTGGTGCTGTCGGAAGGCGGGAAGCAGGCTGAGCAGCAGGACCTGGTCGCCGATGCCGGCAGCCGGAAAGAGAAACCATGACTCCTCGACCGGATAGCCGAGGTTCTGGCGATGCATCTGGCAGATGTTCTGCCAGAGGCGGAGGTAGGGATCGTTCTTATTTGGTTCCATCGGAGCGCCGGATGGCCTTGCCCGGTTTCGTTGTTGAATATGCTTAACACGGCTTCAGTTTGGAGCCGCTGCGAAACCACGATTTCACCTAAAATTCAATAAAATCAAGGGCATCTCTTAACGTGGAATTAAGAACGAGGTAAATACTGTGATGCAGGTCACCGAGAGGTGGCTTCACTTTAGGGTGGACTGACAGCCATGCGTTCGATCCAGCACGAAGGCGATCTGCACGCGGGGGATCGTTTCCGGCATGACCGGGATGATCGCGTGACCGAGACCGCGACGGTGGTTGCAACGCGCGTCGATGCCTACGGCATCCCGCATGTGCGCTTCACCGTCACCTTCGCTCTCCCATCGGGGCGCGTCTCCGAGGCCGAGCGCTCGCTGTCGCTCGAGACCTTCTTCGGCCGCTACCGCGCCTCGGTGAATTAGCGAGCGGGCTTCGCCGCCTCGAAAGTCTGGCGCGACGGCGCGCGCGTCCGGCGTGTCTTCATCCAAGGGTGCAGGAAATGGTGGGCGCGACAGGGATTGAACCTGTGACCCCTGCCGTGTGAAAGCAGTGCTCTCCCGCTGAGCTACGCGCCCGGACCCGAGGGGTTGGCGTCCGTATAGGGTGCCGGGGGCGCGGCCGTCAACATCGATGCCCGCAGCGCACGCCGGGCAGGTCGTAATCCTAGAGCGCGAAATTTCCCGAACTACTTCAAGCCCAGGCCTCGCCAATTGCGTGAAGTCACGGACCTCACGGAGACGTGAGCGATGTAAATTTAAGAAGCGCTCTTAGGGTCCATTTTGTGTCGTGCCGGCATGATTGCCGGTCGATGCCATCCTGATCTGCCATCCGGGCGCCTTCGCGAGACGTGACTTGCTCCTGACTGCCGTTTGCCTGTTACAGGCCCGACGCGGGTGACTGCAGTCGCGCCTGAACCGACGGCCGGATCCCGCTCCGCGGGCGCCGCAGCCTCCGACATCGCGCGCGAGGAGGTGCGCAGCTTTGCGATTATCGCCGCGATCTTCGTCGTGCTGCTGGTGATCTCGCTCGGCGCGAGCTGGGCTGCACTCGAGATCGTCAACGCGACCCGCGCTTACGCGACCGGCGAGGGCCGCTACTCGAAGGCGCAGAAGATCGCGGTGCTCGATCTCTATCGCTACGCCTATTCGCTCGACCCCGAGGACTACGCGAACTTCATCCAGGCGACGGCCGTCCCGCGCGGCGATCGCATGGCGCGCATCGCGCTCGAATCCTCGCCGCCGGACATCGCGGTGGCGACCAAGGGCTTCCTCGAAGGCGAGAACCATGCCGACGACATCGCCGGCATCATCTTCCTCTTCCGCTGGTTTCGCTGGTGGCAGCCCTTCGCGGCGGCTGTCGAGGACTGGCGTGAAGGCGACCGGCTGGTCGAGGAGCTGCTGGCGCAGGGGGAGCGCCTCAATCTCGCCGTCGCCCAGCGCCGGCTGGATTCGCAGATGCGCGCCGAGATGCTACAGGCGATCGATCGCATCGACCACCGGCTGACCGAGCTCGAAAACACCTTCTCGAGCCATATGGGCGAGGCGGCGCGCGGCGCCACGCAGCTCGTGCTGATCGGGCTCGGCGTCACCACCGTGATCCTGTGGGCGATCGGCATGGCCTTCGCCTCCCGCCTGCTGCGCCGGCAAATCGCGCTCGACCGTCAGCTCGGGTCGAGCGAGCAACGCTTTCGCGACTACGCCGATGTTGCCTCCGACTGGTACTGGGAGACCGATGCCGCGCATCGCGTCACCTATCTGTCGGAGCGCTTCTTCGCCGGCACCGGCATTCCGCGCGAGGCGGCGCTCGGCCACGCCGTCGAGGATTTCATCCGCGCTTACTCCGAGCGCGGCGAGAACCAGAGGTTTCTGGCCGCGATCGCCGAGAACCGCCCGTTCCGCGGCGTTCGCCTGCGCTCGGCCGCCGCCGATGGCGGCATCGTCTACTGGTCGCTCTCGGGCAAGCCGCATCACGATGCGACGGGTCGGTTCCTGGGCTATCGCGGTGCCGGGGCCGATATCTCCGCCACGTTGAAGGATGCGCTGATGCTGCGCGAGGCGAAGACCCGCGCCGAGGAGGCCAACCGCGCCAAGTCGGAGTTCCTCGCCAATATGAGCCACGAGCTGCGGACGCCGCTCAACGCCATCCTGGGCTTCTCCGAGATGATCGCCAACCGCGTGTTAGGGCGCGACGCCGTCGATCGCTACGCCACATATGCCAGCGACATCAACCAGTCGGGCCGGCACCTGCTCTCGATCATCGACGACATCCTCGACCTCTCGAAGGTCGAAGCCGGCCATGCCGAGCTGATCGAAGCCGAGACGACGCTCGACGAGATCGTCGCGGCGACACGCACGCTGTTCGGTGATCGTTTCGAGCGCGCAGAGCTGCTGCTTCAGGTAGCCCTTCCGGCGCCGCCCATCCGCATCCTCGCCGACGAGCGGAAGCTGACCCAGGCGCTGGTCAACCTGCTGTCGAACGCCCTCAAATTCACCCCGCCGGGTGGGCGCGTGATGCTCGCCGCCGCCGTCGACGGCGGCGGCAGCTTGGCGATCTCGGTCAGCGACACCGGCATCGGGATCGCGCCGGACCAGATCGAGGTCGCGCTCTCGCCCTTCGGGCAGATTGAATCGGCCTTCAGCCGGCAGCACCAGGGAACCGGCCTCGGCCTCTCGCTCGCCAAGTCGCTCATGGAGCTCCATGGCGGCTCGCTCTTCATCGACAGCACGCTGGGGGCCGGGACGATCGTCACCCTGATGCTGCCGGCGTCACGCGTGCTGCGGCGCGCGCCTGCCGGCACCGGGATGCCGGCCAACGATTAGGAACGCGCCGAGGCGAGACGGCCGAGCACGGGAACGAGATCCTCGAAGCGCTCGATCGTCGCCGCCGAGGGCAGAGAAGCCAGCGGCGCCCGTGCATAGCCATAGGCGACCAACACGCAGGGCATCCCCGCCGCCGCCGCCGCGGCGGCGTCGTGCTCGTTGTCGCCGACCATGATCGCCTCGGCGGATGCGACTTCCAGCCGCTCGATCGCGGCACGCAGAGGTGCCGGGTCGGGCTTCTTGACCGGCAAGGTGTCGCCGCCGATGACGGCGCCGAAGAAACCGTCGAGACCGAGCGCCTTCAAGACCGCATGGGTGACGCGATCGGCCTTGTTGGTGCAGATGGCGAGATGCCGCCCCTCGTCCTTGAGGCGGGCCAGGGTCTCGGCCACGCCGCGATAGGGTCGGGTCAGCATCGCCGGTTCCGCTTCGTAGCAGTCGAGGAAGCGCCGGGTGGCGGCCCGGCACAGCTCGGGACTGGCGTCGCCGGTCGTGGCGAAGCCCCGCTCCACCAGCTTGGCCACGCCGTCACCTACGAAGTCGCGGACGCGTGCCTCGTCGACCGTGGAACGGCCATGCTCGGTGAGCACTTTATTGAGGAGCCGGGCCAGGTCCGGATTGCTGTCGATCAACGTGCCGTCCAGGTCGAACACCACGGCTTGCGGCCATCCCATGGCGACAGACCTTATACTTGGTTACAAAACGTGACTTCGTCCGAAGGGAGAGGCCATGGCAAAGATGCGCGGTAATTTTCCGAAAAGCCATCGATCCCCACGATGACTGCCTCCAAATCGCTCGCCGTCGTGATCCTTGCGGCCGGCAAGGGCACCCGCATGAAATCCGAGCTGCCCAAGGTACTGCACCGGGTCGCCGGCCTTCCCATGGTCGCGCATGTGATGGAGTCGGTGAAGCCGCTGAGACCCGACCGCATCGTGGTGGTGATCGGCCCGGACGGCGAGTCCGTCGCCAAGGCGGTGGCGCCGACGCCGACGGCGATCCAGCACGAGCGCCGCGGAACCGGCGATGCCGTGAAGGCGGCGCGCGCCCAGCTCAAAGGCTTCACCGGCGACGTGCTGATCATCTTCGGCGACTCCCTGTTTCTGGCGCCTGCGACGCTGAAGAAGATGATCAGGCGCCGGCGCAGCGGGAAGAAGCCGCCGGCGGTCGTCGTCATGGGCTTCCGCCCCGACGATCCCGCGCGCTACGGGCGTCTGGTCGTCGACCGCAACGGCCGCCTCGAGCGCATCGTCGAATGGGCGGAGGCGAACGAGGACGAGCGAAAGATCGGTCTCTGCAATTCCGGCGTCATGGTCGTCGACGGCAAGCGGCTGTTCCCCATGCTCGACCGCATCTCCAATAAGAACGCCAAGGGCGAGTTCTACCTGACCGACCTGGTCGAGATCGCGCAGGGCCTCGGCTACGAGGTGGCGGCGACCGAGGCTCCCGTCGACGGTTTCCACGGTATCGACAGCCGCGCCGATTTGGCCGCGGCCGAGGCGCTGATGCAGTCGCAGCTCCGCGTCCGCGCGATGGAAGAGGGCGTGACGCTGGTTGCGCCCGAGACGGTCTTCTTCGCTGCCGACACCAGGCTCGGGCGCGACGTGGTCGTGCACCCCCATGTGGTCTTCGGACCGGGCGTCGTCATCGCCGACAACACCGAGATCCGCTCCTTTAGCCATCTCGAAGGAACGCAGATCGGCGAGGGCGCCGTCATCGGCCCCTTCGCGCGTCTTCGACCCGGAACGCGCATCGGCGCCGCCGCTCATATCGGCAATTTCGTCGAGCTCAAGGCGACATCGATGGGCGCCGGTGCCAAGGCCAACCACCTCGCCTATATCGGCGACGCCTCGGTCGGGGCCAAGGCTAACATCGGTGCCGGCACCATCACCTGCAACTATGACGGCATCAACAAACACCAGACCGAGATCGGTGCCGGCGCGTTCACCGGATCGAACTCGACGCTGGTCGCCCCCGTCAGGCTGGGTGCCGGTGCCTATGTCACCGCGGGCAGCGTGATCACCGAAAACGTCGAGTCCGACGCGATGGCTTTCGGTCGTTCCCGCCAGGTCGCCAAGCCCGGCCGCGCCCGGACCTTCCGCGCCGAGCGCATCGCCGAAAAGAAATCGAAGGCTTAGAGTCATGTGCGGCATCATCGGCATTCTCGGCAAGCGGCCGGTCTCCGGCGCGATACTCGACGCGCTTAAGCGCCTCGAGTATCGCGGCTACGACTCTGCCGGCATCGCCACCATCAACCAGGGTGAGATCGATCGCCGCCGCGCCTCCGGCAAGCTCGGCAATCTCGCCGAGCTGCTGAGGAGCGAACCGCTGGCCGGCGATGTCGGGATCGGCCATACGCGCTGGGCGACCCATGGGCCGCCCGTCGAAAAGAACGCGCATCCGCACGCGACCGAGCGCGTCGCCGTCGTGCACAACGGGATCATCGAGAACTTCGCCGAGCTGCGTGAGGAGCTGACCAAGGCCGGCCGCGTTTTCGAGAGCGACACGGACACCGAAGTCATCGCGCATCTGCTCACGCATCTCCTCGGCGAGGGGCTGGATGCCGAGGCGGCGATGGCCGAGGCGATGAAGCGCCTCGACGGCGCCTTTGCCTTCTGCGCCATGATCAAGGATCGTCCCGACCTGCTGCTGGTCGCGCGCCAGGGTTCGGCGCTGGCGATCGGCCTCGGCGACGGCGAGTGCTATATCGGCTCGGATGCCGTCGGCCTGGCGCCGCTCACACGCCGCATCGTCTATCTCGAGGAAGGCGACTGGGCCGCGCTGCGGCGCGAGGACATCACCATCCGCAACCGCAAGGGTGCCGTCGTCGAGCGGCCCGAGACCCTGACCGAGGTCTCCGGTGACGTCGTCGGCAAGGGCAATCACCGGCACTACATGGAGAAGGAGATCCATGAGCAGCCGGAGGTGATCGGCGACACGCTCGGCTACTACTACAACCCGGTGCGCCGGCGCATCGTGCTGCCGCCGCTGCCGTTCCAGATCGCCAAGGTGCCGCGGATCACCATCGTCGCCGCCGGCACCTCGTTCTACTCGGGCATGCTCGCCAAATACTGGCTCGAGCGCATCGGCCGGCTCACGGTCGAGGTCGATATCGCTTCCGAGTTCCGCTACCGCCAGCCCGAGATGCCGAAGGGCGGCGTCGCGCTCTTCATCTCGCAGTCGGGCGAGACCTTGGACACGCTGGAGGCGCTGCGTTACGCCAAGTCCCAGGGCCAGACCATCGTCAGCCTGGTCAACGTTCCCGACAGCTCGATGGCGCGCGAGGCCGATCTCTGCCTTCGCACCTATGCAGGCCCTGAGATCGGCGTCGCCTCGACCAAGGCCTTCACCACCCAGCTCGCCGTCCTCGCCTGCCTCACGCTCCACCTGGCGCGCGAGCACGGCAAGCTCAGCGCCGAGCAGCTGGCGACTTATGCCGACCAGCTGATCCGGCTGCCGGCGCTGGCGGCGGAGACGCTCGAGCTTGCCGGTGCCATGGAGACGCTCGCCAAGGAGATCGCGCCGGCGCGCGACGTGCTCTATCTCGGCCGTGGCGCCTCGTACCCAATCGCCATGGAAGGCGCGCTCAAGCTCAAGGAGATATCCTATATCCACGCCGAGGGCTATGCCGCCGGCGAGATGAAGCACGGCCCGATCGCGCTGATCTCCGACGGCGTGCCGGTGATCGTGATCGCCCCGTCGGACGAGCTCTTTCCCAAGACGGTCTCGAACCTGCAGGAGGTGCTGGCCCGCGGCGGCCGCGCCATCGTGCTCACCGACACCGAGGGCGCGGAGAAGCTGAAGGGCACCAAGGCGCATGTCTTCACCGTGCCCAAGGCGGAGCCGCTGGTGGCGCCGATCCTGTTCACGCTGCCGATCCAGCTGATGGCCTATTACGTCGCCGTCGCCAAGGGCAACGACGTCGACCAGCCGCGCAACCTCGCCAAGTCGGTGACGGTCGAATAGCGATCTCCCTGGCGGCGGCGCGGTTGACCGCTCCGCCTGTCGGGCGTCAAATGCGGGCTTCCTCCCATCGGAGTCCTGCAATGCAAGCCAAAGCTCCGGCACCGGCGCTGAAGGATGCCAAGCTGCTGCGCGATCAGGCCTATGTGGACGGCGCCTGGCGCAAGGCCGACTCGGGCAAGACCTTCCCGGTCACCAACCCCGCCACGGGCCAGACCATCGCCGAGGTCGCCGATCTCGGTGTCAAGGAGACGCGCGCGGCGATCGAGGCCGCGAAAGCATCCTGGGGAGGTTGGCGCAAGAAGACCGCGAAGGAGCGCGCTAACACGCTCCGGCGCTGGTTCGACCTGATCGTCCAGAACCAGGACGATCTCGGCGTGCTGATGACCTCGGAGCAGGGAAAGCCCCTGGCCGAGGCCAAGGGCGAGGCGGTCTATGCCGCCTCCTTCGTCGAGTGGTTCGCCGAGGAGGCCAAGCGCGTCTATGGCGACACCATCCCGCAGCACGGCCCCGACAAGCGCCTTGTCGTGATCAAGGAGCCGATCGGCGTCGTCGCCGCGATCACGCCCTGGAACTTTCCCGCGGCGATGATCACGCGCAAGGTGGCGCCGGCGCTCGCCGCCGGCTGCCCCGTCGTGGTCAAGCCGGCCGAACAGACGCCGCTGACCGCGCTGGCCCTCGCCGAGCTTGCTGAGCGCGCCGGCTTCCCCAAGGGCGTGTTCAACGTCGTCACCACCAACCAGGCGCCTGAGGTGGGGCAGGAGCTCACGACTAACCCGATCGTGCGCAAGGTCGGATTCACCGGCTCGACCGAGATCGGCAAGCTGCTGATGAAGCAGGCCTCATCGACGGTGAAGAAGATCTCGCTCGAGCTCGGCGGCAATGCGCCCTTCCTCGTCTTCGACGATGCCGATCTCGACGCCGCGGTCGCCGGCGCGATGGCGTCGAAGTATCGCAATACTGGCCAGACCTGCGTCTGCGCCAACCGCATCCTGGTGCAGGACGGCGTCTACGACGCCTTCTCGAAGAAGCTCGCGGAGACCGCGTCCAAGCTGAAGGTCGCGAACGGCCTCGATGCCGGCGCGCAGCAGGGGCCGCTGATCGATGCGAATGCGCTGAAGAAGGTCGAGGAGCATGTCGCCGATGCGCTCGCCAAAGGCGCCAAGGTCCTGACCGGCGGCAAGCGCCATGAGCTCGGCGGCACCTTCTTCCAGCCGACGGTGCTGACCGAGGTGACGCCGCAGATGAAGCTGGCGCGCGAGGAAACCTTCGGCCCGGTGGCGCCGCTCTTCCGCTTCCGCACCGAGGAGGACGCGATCCGGCTGGCCAACGACACCGAGTTCGGTCTCGCCGCCTATTTCTATAGCCGCGACATCGGCCGGGTGTGGCGCGTCGCCGAGGCGCTGGAGTACGGCATCGTCGGCATCAACGAGGGCCTGATCTCGACCGAGGTCGCGCCCTTCGGCGGCATGAAGGAATCCGGCATCGGCCGCGAAGGCTCGAAATACGGGATCGAGGAGTTCGTCGAGATCAAGTACCTCTGCATGGGCGGGATCTGAATGGCCAAGTACGATTTCGACCTCTTCACGATAGGCGCGGGCTCCGGCGGCGTCGCCGGAACCAGGCGCGCCGGCTCCTATGGCGCAAAGGCGGCGATCGCCGAATCGGTGCGCGTCGGCGGCACCTGCGTGCTGCGCGGCTGCGTGCCGAAGAAGCTGCTGGTCTACGCCTCCGAGTTCGCGCGCGCCTTCGACGATGCCGCCGGCTACGGCTGGAGCGTCGGCGAGACCAGGGTCGACTGGGCGAACATGATCGCCCGCAAGGACAAGGAGCTCGACCGGCTCAACGGCATCTACATCAACATGCTGAAGAACTCGGGCGTGCAAATCATCGATGGCCACGCGCGCCTGGTCGATGCGCACACGGTCGAGGTAAACGGCCAGCGCCACACGGCCGAGACCATCATGATCGCGACCGGCGGCCGGCCGGTGCGGCCGGAGATTCCCGGCATCGATCTCACCATGACCTCCGACGACATCCTCGACATGAAGGAGATTCCGGAGCATCTCGTCATCGTCGGCGGCGGCTATATCGCCGTCGAGTTCGCCGGCGTCTTCCGGAACTTGGGCTCCAAGGTGACCGAGATCCTGCGCAGCGATGCGATCCTGCGCGGCTTCGATCGCGACATCCGATCCTCGCTCACCGAGGAGATGGGGAAGCAGGGCATCGAGCTGAAGATCCGCACGCATGTGACCGCGATCGAGAAGGACGGGAAGGGTCTCGCCGTCGTCATCGACACGGGCGAGCGTATCGCCTGCGACCGCGTGCTCTATGCGACCGGGCGCTCGCCGAACACGAGCGGGCTCGGGCTTGAGAAGATCGGCGTCACGCTCAACAAGAAGGGTGCGATCGCCGTCGACGAATGGTCGCGGACGACGGTGCCGAACATCTATGCGGTCGGCGATGTCACCGACCGCATCAACCTGACGCCGGTCGCTATCGCCGAGTCCCGCGCCGTGGCCGAGACGCTCTACAACGACAACCCGGTCCGGATGGACCACGAGGACGTGCCCTCGGCGGTCTTTAGCCAGCCTTCGATCGGGTCGGTCGGCCTCTCCGAGGAGGCTGCGAGCGTCATCTACAAGGAACTCGACATCTACGTTACGCGCTTCCGGCCGATGAAGAACACGCTCTCCGGCCGCGATGAGCGCACGATGATGAAGCTGGTCGTCGATGCGCGCTCGGACCGCGTGCTCGGCTGCCACATGGTCGGGCCGGACGCGCCCGAGATCATCCAGGGCCTCGCCATTGCAGTGAAATGCGGGGCGACCAAACGGCAGTTCGATCGGACCGTCGGCATCCATCCCTCCGCCGCCGAGGAGTTCGTCACGCTCCGCGAGAAGCGCAAGGAGCCGGCGAAGCAGGCGGCCGACTGAAGCACGAGATGGCCGTGTCCCGGCTCCGATCTTGAGCAACGAGCTGTCCCTCCGGCGAGGCTTGGCGATCGAGCCGGCGCGCCACGCCCTCATGCAGGCGCTCTACGCGGATCTCTACGGTGCCGGCCGATACGCGGACGCCGCGGCTGCCTGCGCGCGGAGCGTCGCCATCGAGCCCGGGAATGTGGATGATCACGGCAATCACGGCGAGATCCTCGTCCGGCTCGATCGCCGACGCGAGGCCGGACGCGCCTTTGCCCGAACGCTCGCGCTCGCTCCCGCATTCGGGCAGGTGCATCACAAGCGCGGATTGAACGACCAGCTCATCGGCGAGATCGACGCTGCGAGAGTGAGCTACGACAGGGCCGCCGCGCTGATGCCCGAGAATGGCGAGGTCCGGATTCTCCGCTTGGCCGCCGCGATCGAGCGCGCACTTGACGCCGACGTTCCTGCGCTGGTTGGCCAGCTTCTTGCCCTACCGGCAAGAACCGTCGAGGAGTTGCTGATCGTCGGCAGCACCATCGGCGAGAAGGGCTATCCGCGCGAGGCGGTAGGCGTCTTGTCGCAAGCCTTGGCGCTCAAGCCCGATGCCTTCGACTGCTGGGTCAACCGTGGGGTGTCGCTCGCGTTGCTGTTCCGGCATCGCGAAGCCGTCGCCGGCGCGCGGCGAGCCTTGGCGATCAGGCCGAGCTATCCTCACGCCCACACCAACCTGATCTTCTGGCTGGCTTTCCTGCCCGAGTTCGGCTTCGCCGAGCATCAGGCGGAGCGGCGAAAATGGTCGGCAGCTCACCGGCGAACCGTTCCACCTCCGATGCCCCATGCGAACACGCGCGATCCGGAACGGAGGCTTCGTCTTGGCTACGTCTCCTCGGACTTCAAGAGCCATGCGACAGCTGGCGTCTTCGGCCCGGTGCTGCGACGGCACGATCGGTCTCGCTTCGATCTCTTTCTCTATTCGGGCGTCCTGCGCGAGGACGCCGAGACAGAAAAGTTCAGAACACTGGCGACCGCTTGGCGATCGACTCTCGGACGGGCGCCCGATGCTCTGGCTGAGCACATCCGCGCCGATCGGATCGACATACTCGTCGATCTCTCCGGCCATACGGCCGGGAATCATCTGCTGACCTTCTTGAGGAAGCCTGCGCCCGTCCAGGTGACGGCCTGGGGCAGTTCGACCGGCACCGGCCTTTCCGAGATCGACTATTTTCTTGCCGATCCCGTGTCGGTGCCGGTGAAGGAGCGCCGTCATTACGCTGAAACCGTCTATGACCTCCCTGGCATTCTTCCGTATGAGCCGCCCGAGCCTCTGCCGCCGGTGGGGCCATTGCCAGCGGCGCTAGGCCGTCCTCTCGTCTTTGGCTGCTTCAATCGAGCGATGAAGATCGGCCCGTCTACCATCGCGGCCTGGGCCCGTATCCTTCATCGGACGCCGGAAGCAAGGCTTCTCCTCAAGGACCGCTCATTCGATCGCGGCGACGCACGTGCGACCCTTTGCGAGGCATTCGACCGCGCCGGGATTGCCTCGGAGCGGCTGGAATTCGCCGGCGGGACAAGCCGCTTCGAGCATCTCGCCGCGCATGGCCGGGCCGACATCGCGCTCGATCCGTTTCCGGTCAATGGCGGTGTCACGACTTGCGAGGCGCTCGTGATGGGACTGCCCGTGGTGACGGTTCTCGGAACCGACGCCGGCAGCCGGACATCCGCGTCGCTTCTTTCCGCAATAGGCCTCCCGGATTGGATTGCCGCGGATGTCGACGACTACGTCGAAATCGCGACGGCATGGTCGACCCGGATCGCCGATCTGTCGGCCATTCGACAGACGCTTCGGACCCGATACCTCGAGTCGCCTATCGGTGACCTCCGCACCTACACACGTCTGGTCGAGGACGCGTTCCGCGACATGTGGCGTCGCTGGTGTCAGTCGGTCGAACCGTCCGGCCGTTCCGTCGCCGGATGACCTTCCGCATGGGCAGCGGACGACAAACGCCAGAGGTACTCGAGGCCCGGCGAGCCGCTGCCGCCGCTCCGTCCGATCCGACAGGCCAGCAGCGCCTCGGCCTGGTCCTTGCCGCCGAAGCGGGCTATGCGGCGGCCCTTGCGCCGCTTCGGCGCGCCACCTGGCTCTCGGGGGGTAGCGCCGACCCGCTCATCAATCTCGGGATCCTTCTGCTGGAACTGAAGCGGCCAGGAGAAGCCGGCCTCTCGTTTCGCCGCGCGCTGGGGCTGGCTCCGGGCGATCCGGATGTCCTGCACGGCGTCGGTGTCGCCGACACCGGCGCGGGCGTGCTCGAGTCGGCCGAACGTCACCTTCGTCGCTCCCTGCAGGCGCAAGCCGGTCGCGTCGAGACCATCGCCAAGCTCGCAGGCGTGCTGGTACGCCTCCGGCAGGTCGAGAAGGCCGAGCCGCTCGCACGCCAGGTGCTGGCGCTCTCGCCCGGCATGGCGAGCGGGCATGTCGACCGCTCGGCGGTCCTGGCGCGACAGGATCGGCTGGTTCCGGCTCATCTGAACTGTCTTCGGGCGCTCGCCATCGAGCCGGACGATGCGCAGGCCCTGACCAATGCCGGGGGAATGCTGGCGGCCCTCGGGCAGACCGCGGCATCGGTGGCGATGTTGCGGCGCGCGGCGGATGCCGGCGGGCCGGGGCCCTTTCGAAACATGCTCGGCGTCATGTGCAACATGGTCGTCGACCAGGCGACCCGGTGGGCTGAGGCTCGCGAGTTCGCGCGTCGATATGCGCCGGTGCGGCGCATGGTCGAGTTTCCCAATTCGCCCGACCCGGGACGGCGTTTGACGGTGGGCTATCTGTCGTCGGATTTCTACGACCACCCGGTCGCGAGAAACCTCGTGCCGGTTCTCGAAGCCCACGACCGCTCCGGGCTGCGCAGCATCTGCTACTCCGATGCGGAGCGGAACGACTCAATGTCGCGCCGCCTGCAGGCGGCGGCGGATTCCTGGCGGCCGACGATCGGGCTGAGCGATGCGGAGGTCGCACGCGCGGTTCGCGGCGACGCCGTGGACCTCCTGGTGATCCTCGCTGGCCGGCTCGACAGAAACCGTCCGCTGGTCGCCGCGGAGCGGGCGGCGCCGGTGCAGGTGAGCCTGTTCGATGTCGGAACCAGCGGTCTCGACGACATGGACTACCTGCTGGCTGACCGGACGCTTGTGCCGCCTCCCGCTGGCCGCCGGGAAAAGTTCATCGAGCGTGTGATCAGGCTGCCGTCGCTCTACGTGCATGGCCCGATCGACGGAGCGGCCGATGTCGGTGATCCGCCGAGCCTGGGATCCGGCTACGTCACGTTCGGCTGCTTCAATAGCCCGCTCAAGCTCAGCGACGAGACCTTGGAGCTCTGGTCACGGCTGCTGAGGCGGCTTCCCCGATCGCGCTTGCGACTCAAGTTTCTCCAGCGATATCGAAGCACAGATCTGCGCCAGCGGGTTCTCGGCGGGCTTGGCGTCGATCAAGACCGGGTCGACTTCCTCTGCGAGGACGAGCCGATCCAGGTTCACCTCGCGAACTATCGCGGGGTCGACATCGCGCTCGATACCTTCCCCTTTACCGGCTGCACGACAACCTTCGAAGCGCTGTGGATGGGGGTTCCCGTCGTATCGCTCTTGGGCGATACGCTGGTCGGCCGCCTCACCGCCACGTTCCTACGGCCGGCCGGCCTCGATGGCTTGGTCGCAAGGACGCCGGAGGCGTATGTCGACATTGCTGCCGCCTTGGCGGAGGACCCGGCGCGACTGGCGTCGCTTCGCGCGACCTTGCGCGATCGCCTGATCGACTCTCCGATCTGCGACGGGCCTGCGCGGGCGCGACAGTTCGAGCGGGTCTATCGCGCCGTATGGCGCCGGTGGTGCCGGGGCCGCGGTGCGGCCTAGCTCGGCGCGAAGACCGGCACGGGCTCGGCCAACCCTTTCAGTTGGTAGCGCCCAAGCGATCGCGTGGTCCGCGGTAGGGCAGCGGCAAAGGCTTCGGACATTGCCATCGGCCAGCCTTCCGTCGCGGCCAGGCCTTGGAGGCGCGAAGTGAGATTCACTGCCGGCCCGATACAGGTGAAGTCGAGCCGCGTCTCGCCGCCGATATTGCCGTAGGACACCTTGCCGACATGGAGCCCGAGCCCGATCCGGGTCGGCGTGTCGATGGTCTCGAGCGCGGCGCAGGCCGCATAGGCTTCCTCCGCCGCGGCGAGCGCGGAGCCGCAGGCGGCTTCGGGGCCGGACGAGGCCGGGAAGATCGCGAGCAGGCTGTCGCCCATGAATTTCATTACCTCGCCGCCATGCTTCTCGATCGCCGGCACCTGGGCGCCGAAGGTCGCATTCAGAAGGCCGATCAACTCGCCCGGCGCCAGGATTTCGGAGAGCGGCGTAAAGCCGCGGAGATCGGACACCCAGATCGCGGCCTCGAGCGTCGTCGTGTCGCCCCGACTGATCTGGCCTTTGAGAATGCGTTCGCCGGCATGGTGGCCGACATAGAGGTTGAGAAGATTCGCCGCGGTGCGGCGCAGCGTGTAGACCTCCGACAACCGCGTCAGCGGCGCCACCACGGACTCGATCCCGGCGACGGCGTCGTCGGTGAAGCCGCCTGGAGCGGAAGTGGTCCATGTCACGACGTGGTTCTCGCCGGAGAGATACCTGAGCGGCGACACCACGTAGTCGGTGACGCCTTCCGCGTCGAAGTCGGCCAGGATCGGGAAGTCGCGCGGACAATCGGGGTCGGCCAGGCGTCTGCGGATGCCCTTTCCCTTCTCGAAGGCGTACCAGAGCGGGCTCCTCAGATAGTCCGGATCGTCGATGAGGGTCCGCGGTGCCCGGAAGACCTCGACCGGCTTTCCAGGCCGCCAGATGTAGCTGACGCCGACGATGTTCGGGTGCAGCGTGCGGACGAAGAGCGCCACGCGCTTCAGCGGCACACCGGCGGCGGCCATCCGCTCGCAGGTCTCGCTGACGATTTTTTCCGGCCGGGAGGTGCCTGGCGCTCCCTCGATCAGCCAGTGGGCGATCTCATGGATCTTTGCCGAATCCAGGGCCGTCATGATCAGCCCGCCAGCACCTTGATCTCGACCTCGATGAAGGCGACCTCGCCCGGGCCGTCGTTGACGACGTCGTGCTCGATCCCGACCGGGCGGGAATAGGGCTGACCTACGATCATTTCGGCCACGCTCTCGCCCTCCTTCGATACTATCCGTAGCCGCCCGCCCTGGGTCGGGACCACCACATAGGCCATGCCGTGCCGATGCCAGCCGGTGTGGGAGCCGGGCGGGAGACGGTACTCCGTGATCCGCACCCGCTCGTCATCGGTCTTCACGGTGGCAATCGCGTCGCTGAGAGCCATTGGTCGCACTCCTTAGAGATCCTGCGCGCCTTGCCTAGACTAGCCCGGTTTCGTATAGGCTTGGGCCCTTGAGTTGAGAGGAGTTGCGAACATGGCCGGCAAGTGGACGCCCGAGACGTGGCGGGCGCGTCCGATCCAGCAGCAGCCGGAATGGACCGACCCTCAGGCGCTGACCGAGGCCGAGGCCGAACTGCGCCGGATGCCGCCGCTCGTCTTCGCTGGCGAAGCGCGCAACCTGAAAGCTGCGCTGGCGCGCGTCGCCGACGGCAAGGCCTTCCTGCTGCAGGGCGGCGACTGCGCCGAGAGCTTCGCCGAGTTCTCTGCCAACAACATCCGCGACACCTTCAAGGTCCTGCTGCAGATGGCGGTGGTGCTAACCTTTGGTGCCGCCTGCCCGGTGGTGAAGGTCGGCCGCATGGCCGGCCAGTTCGCCAAGCCGCGCTCGGACAAGACCGAAAAGCAGGGAGGCGTCGAGCTGCCCTCCTATCGCGGCGACATCGTCAATGCCATGGAGTTCACTGCCGAGGCACGGCGGCCGGACCCGCAGCGCCAGCTCCGCGCCTACAACCAGTCGGCGGCGACGCTCAACCTGCTGCGCGCCTTCGCTCAGGGCGGCTTCGCCAATCTGCAGAAGGTTCATGCCTGGAATCTGGGTTTCGTCGCCAAGAGCCCGGCGGGCGAGCGCTACAAAGAGCTCGCCGACCGCATCCAGGAGTGCCTTGGCTTCATGGAGGCCTGCGGGCTGACGCCCGACACGATCCCGACGCTGCGCGAGACCGATTTCTACACGAGCCACGAGGCGCTGCTGCTCGGATACGAGCAGGCGCTGACCCGCGTCGATTCCACCACGGGCGACTGGTACGACTGCTCGGCGCATCTGATCTGGATCGGCGACCGCACGCGCCAGCCCGACGGCGCGCATGTCGAATTCTTCCGCGGCGTGAAGAACCCGCTCGCCTTCAAGGCCGGTCCCTCGCTGACACCGGACGAGATGCTGCGCATCCTCGACACGTTGAACCCGGCGAACGAGCCCGGTCGGATGACGATCATCTGCCGCATGGGCGCCGACAAGTTCGAGAAGGCGGCGCCGCTGATCCGCGCGGTCAAGCGCGAGGGCCGGAGCGTCGTCTGGGCCTGTGATCCGATGCACGGCAACACGATCAAGTCCTCTACCGGCTACAAGACCCGCGCCTTCGACCGTATCCTGCAGGAGGTGCGCGGCTTCTTCTCGATCCATCAGGCCGAGGGCACCTATGCCGGCGGCGTGCATTTCGAGATGACCGGTCAGGACGTGACCGAGTGCATCGGCGGCGCCCAGGCGATCGACGAGCATGCGCTCGCCGACCGCTATCACACGCATTGCGATCCCAGGCTGAACGCCAGCCAGTCGATCGAGCTCGCTTTCGAGATCGCCGATCTCCTGAAGCGCGAACGCGAGGCGCTGGCCCAGCCCAAGGTCGCCTTGGCCGGTTAGAGGGATCCCATCCGCTCACCCGTGACGGCCTTCCCACGGCCGCAAGCGAGCCCCGCCATGCAGCCTCGTGCCGAGGACGTGCCGCGCTACACCGATGCGTATTTCCTCAAGACCAAGGCCTGCGTCGAACGCTTCGGCGATACCAAGGTGGTCTACGCCGTGTTCATGCGCCGGCCCGTCACGTCCGCGCCCAGGCTGGCGGTCGAGTGGATCCAGGCCATGGCAGCGGCGCGCGGCACCACGATCGACATCGATCTTCGCTACAAGGAAGGTTCCTGGGTCGGTGCCGGCGAGCCGATGCTTTATCTCAGCGGCTCCTTCTTTCATCTAGTCGATCTCGAAACCATCTACCTGCAGAAGCTCGGAGCTGCCTGCGTTGCGGCCTACAACGCCTACACCATGTGCGTCGACCTGCCGAAGACCGCCTTCATGGCCTTCGATGCGCGCCATTGCGCCGGTGCCGAGATGGCCGAGCTGATGGCCTATGGCGCCTCGGTCGGCTCGGCCAAGGCGAAGGCGAAGGTCGGCGCGCTTGGGTTCGTCGGCAATGCCACCGACGCGACCGCGTGCTATTTCGGACAGGAGCGCGGGCGCGGCACCATGCCCCACGCTCTGATCGGCTATGCGGGCTCGACCCTGCGCGCGGCCGAGATGTTCCGCGAGACCCATCCGTCCGAGAGCATGACCGTGCTCGTGGATTATTTCGGCCTCGAGATCACCGATGCCCTCGCCGTGGCCCGGCGCTTTCCCGACCTTGCCGAGCGCGGCGATCTCTCGGTCCGCATCGACACTCATGGCGGCCGCTACGTCGAAGGGCTCGATGTCGGCGCCTCCTACGCCGTGCTCGAGCGCAACGCGCCGGAGTCGATCCGCGGCTATCGGTCGGAATCGGAGCTGCGGCATCTGATCGGACCCGGCGTTTCGGCGGCCTCGATCTGGCAAATGCGCGAGCAGCTCGACCGCGCCGGTTTCCCCAGGGTGCGGATCGTCGCCTCGTCGGGCTTCAATCCGGCGAAGTGCAAGGTCATGGCCGTCGCGCGCGCGCCGGTGGACGCGATCGGCACCGGCTCCTATCTGCCCGACAACTGGAACGAGACCTACGCCACCTCGGATATCATCCAGTATGACGGCAAGCCGCTGGTGAAGGTCGGGCGCGAGTTCCTGTTGCGCCGGCCAGGATGAGGACATGACCGGCACGAAGTCGAACGATCCGTTGGTGCCGCTGCAGCCGTTCTTCGACGAGCTCAAGCAGCATCTGGCGAAGACCACGGCCGAGAACCTGAAGGCGAACCGGACGCCGAAGCAGCTTCGCGCGGTCGCCGATGCGACCTTCGACGCCTTCACCTCGACCATCTCCGGCATCGAGAAGCTCTCGCCGCCCGAGAAGCCCTTCGACTGCAAGAAGGGCTGCGCGCATTGCTGCCACCAGACCGTGCTGACGGACGGCGCTACGGCGCTCCGCATCACCACCTATGTCCGCGAGAATTTCAGCCCCGCCGATCGCATGCTGCTCGACATGCGCCTCATCGCCTATGAGGAGAAGGTCGAGAAGATGACGCGAAGCCAGCGGAGCCTGTCTCGGATTCCGTGCCCGCTGCTCGTCGACAACGTCTGCAGCGTGCATCCGGTACGCCCGCTCATCTGCCGGGCGTTCAACTCCTACGACGCCGAGAGCTGCAAGAAGCAAATCCACGGTGGTGGCTCGACCACCGAGATTCCGTCCTGGAACATCCCGTGGCTCCTCGGGATCGCCCTCGACAATGGCCTCAAGGAAGCGCTTGTCGAGTCGGGCTACTCCGAGGGTGACGTCGAGCTCGGGCTCGCGCTCAAGGCGGCGCTCGATCATCCGCATGCGGAAGAGCGCTGGCTTGCCGGCGACAAGCTCCTGGCTCGCGCGGCGTGGAGCGCGAGGAAGCCATGACCGACCGGATCGTCCTCGCGCTCGCTCAGCTCAACCCGACGATGGGCGATATCGCCGGCAACCGCGACAAGCTGCTGGCGGCGCGTGTGCAGGCAAAGACGCTCGGCGCCGACCTGGTGGTGCCGGGAGAGCTGGCCCTCTCCGGATATCCGCCGGAGGACCTGGTGCTGAAGCCGGCCTTCCTCGACGCCCTCGCTGTCGCCGTCAACGAGATTGCCGCAGTGACGGCTGATGGCGGCCCGGCGGTGCTGATCACCGCGCCCTGGCGCGTCGACGGCAAGACCTACAACGCGGCGCTCCTCGCCGATAGCGGGAAGATCGCGGCGACGCGGCTCAAATACGATCTGCCCAATTACGGCATCTTCGACGAGAAGCGTGTCTTCGCCGCAGGGCCGATGCCAGGCCCGATCGCGTTCCGTGGCGTCCGCCTCGGCGTGATGATCTGCGAGGACATGTGGAAGCCGGACGTCACGGAGACGCTGGAGGAATCCGGCGCCGAGCTCCTGATCGTCCCGAACGGCTCGCCCTATGAGCACGACAAGCTGGATGAGCGAATCAACCTCGCTGTCGCGCGTATCGTCGAAAGCGGCCTGCCGCTGGTCTATGTCAACCAGGTCGGTGGCCAGGACGAGATCGTCTTCGACGGCGGCTCGTTCGTCGTCGGATCCGACCGCCACTTGAGGGCGCAGCTTCCCGCCTGGCGCGAGGTCGTGAGCCGTGTCGTCTTCACGCGCAAGGGCGAGAAGTGGGAGCCGGAAGGCGAGATCGCCAAGGTCGCCAGCGGGCACGAGTCGATCTACCAGGCGATGACCATCGGCCTTCGCGACTATGTAGAGAAGAGCCGCTTCCCCGGCGTGATCTTGGGCCTCTCCGGCGGCATAGACTCCGCGCTCTCCGCTGCGGTCGCCGTCGATGCGATCGGCGCCGACCGCGTGCGTGCGGTGATGATGCCGTCGCCCTATACCAGCCGCGAGAGCCTCGAGGATGCGGCCGAATGCGCACGCCTGCTCGGCATCCGCCTCGACAACATCTCGATCGAACCGGCGATGCGTGCCTTCGACGGCATGCTGGCGCCGCTGTTCGAGGGCCGCGCGCCCGATATCACCGAGGAGAATCTGCAGAGCCGGGCACGTGGCGTCACGCTGATGGCGCTCTCGAACAAGCTCGGCCACATGGTGCTCTCGACCGGCAACAAATCCGAGATGTCGGTCGGTTACGCCACGCTCTATGGCGACATGTGCGGCGGCTATGCCGTGCTCAAGGACGTCTACAAGACGACGGTGTTCGAGCTCTGCCGCTGGCGCAACCAGACGCTGCCGGAAGGCGCGAAGGGACCTAGCGGCCGCGTGATGCCCGAGCGCGTGATCACGAAGCCGCCTTCGGCCGAGCTGAAGCCGAACCAGACGGACCAGGACACGCTGCCGCCCTATGACGCGCTCGACGACATCCTCTCGTGCCTGATCGAGGGCGAGATGAAGGTTGCCGACATCGTCTCGCGCGGCCATGACGAAGCGACCGTACGCCGGGTCTGGCGCATGCTCGACCGCGCCGAGTACAAGCGCCGCCAGGCACCCCCCGGCGTCAAGATCACCCGCCGCGCCTTCGGCCGCGACCGCCGCTACCCCATCGTCAACGCGTTCCAGAAGTAATGACTCTCGTCCGCTTCGCGCCGAGCCCGACCGGCCGGTTGCATGTCGGCAACATCAGGACAGCGCTGGTCAACTGGCTGTTTGCGCGCCAGCAGGGCGGCCGCTTCCTGCTTCGTCTCGACGACACCGACACCGAGCGCTCGACGCCCGAATACGCGCGCGGCATCGAGGAGGATATGCGCTGGCTCGGTCTCGGCTGGGACCTGTTCGATCGCCAGTCCGACCGTCTGCATCGCTATGCCGATGCGGCCGAGCGGCTCAAGGCCTCAGGCCGACTCTATCCCTGCTTCGAGACGCCGGAGGAGCTGTCGCTCAAGCGCAAGGCGCAGATCAACGCCGGCAAGCCGCCCGTCTATGACCGCGCCGCGCTTCGTCTGAGCGATGCCGATAAAGGCGAGCTCGCCAAGTCGGTCGTGCCGCACTGGCGCCTCCGGCTCGAGCCGGGCCGGATCGAGTGGGAGGACCGCGTGCGCGGCCACGTCCATTTCGAGGCGGCGAACCTGTCGGATCCGGTGCTGATCCGAGCCGACGGCCGGCCGATCTACACGCTGGCGACGGTGGTCGACGACATCGATCTCGGCGTCACCGACGTCATCCGTGGCGAGGATCATGTCGCCAACACCGCGATCCAGATCCAGCTGTTCCAGGCGCTCGGCGCTTCGGTGCCGCGCTTCGGCCATACGACGCTGATCGCCGATGCCGCCGGCGAGGGCCTGTCGAAGCGTCTCGGCAGCCTCTCGATCGCAAGCCTGCGCGAAGACGGCATCGAGGCGATGACGATCAACAGCCTGCTCGCGCATCTCGGCACCTCGGATGCGGTGGAGCCCTATCTCTCGCTCGACGAGCTGGTGCGGCACTTCGATCTCGGGCACTTCGGCCGCGCCACGCCGAAATTCGACCCGGAGGACCTGCCGCGGCTGAATCATCACCTGATCCAGAAGCTCTCCTTCGCCGAGGTGAAGGACCGGTTGCCGGCGGGCGCCGATGAGCGCTTCTGGCTCGCGGTCCGGCCCAACCTGACGCGCGTCTCCGAGGCCGCCGAGTGGTGGCCGGTGGTCCATGGGCCGCTCGAGCCCGAGATCGCCGATCCGGCCTTCGCCGAGGCAGCCGCTTCCCTGCTGCCGCCCGAGCCCTGGGATGAAACGAGCTGGGGGAGCTGGACCAAGGCGGTGGGCGCGGCCACGAAGCGGAAGGGCAAGGAGCTCTATCTGCCGCTGCGCCTCGCGCTCACGGGTCGCGCGCATGGACCCGAACTCAAGTCTTTGCTAGTCCTCATCGGCCGCACGCGCACGCTCGCGCGGCTTTCAGGAAAGGAGGCGTAGATCGTCATGGTTCTCAAGCTGCACAACACGCTCTGGCGGAAGAAGGAGGAGTTCAAGCCCCTCGATCCGAACCATGTGCGCATGTATGTGTGCGGCCCGACGGTCTACGACTTCTCGCATATCGGCAATGCGCGCCCGGTTATCGTCTTCGACGTGCTCTACCGACTGCTGAAGCGGCTCTACCCGAAGGTGACCTATGTCCGGAACGTCACAGACATCGACGACAAGATCAACAACCGCGCCGCGGCCAACAACGAGACGATCCGCAATCTGACGGAGCGCACGCTCGCCCAGTATCGCGCGGATATGGGCCAGCTCCTGGCGCTGCCGCCGGACCACGAGCCGCGCGCGACCGAGTTCATCGCCGAGATCATCAAGATCGCGCAGATCCTCATCGGCAAGGGCCATGCCTACGCCGCCGAAGGCCATGTGCTGTTCAACGTGCCGTCGATGCCGGACTACGGCAGGCTCTCAGGCCGCAACCGCGACGAGATGATCGCGGGCGCACGTGTCGACGTGGCGCCGTTCAAGCGCGATCCCGCCGACTTCGTGCTGTGGAAGCCGTCGCGCGAGGACCAGCCGGGCTGGGACAGCCCCTGGGGCCGCGGCCGGCCGGGCTGGCACATCGAGTGCTCGGCGATGGCGATGACGCTGCTCGGCGAGACCTTCGACATCCATGGCGGCGGGCTCGACCTGATCTTCCCGCACCATGAGAACGAAATCGCGCAGAGCTGCTGCGCCTTCCCGAGCGACGTGCCGATGGCTCGGTACTGGATGCACAACGGCATGCTGAATTTTGGCTCGGAGAAGATGTCGAAATCGCTCGGCAATTTCCGTACCGTCAACGAACTCCTGCGCGACGCGCCGGGCGAGGCGCTGCGCTACTACATGCTGACGGGTCACTACCGCCAGCCGCTGGAGTGGACGAACGAGGGCCTGAAGGAAGCGCGGTCCGGGCTCGACCGGCTCTACCAGGCGCTGCAGGCGAGCGATGCGCCGGCCGCGAAGGACGTGCCGCTGTCGGTGATGGCGGCGCTCGAGGACGACCTGAACACGCCGCTCGCGATCTCGCATTTGCATGAGATCGTGACCGAGCTCAACAAGGCGATGGCGCCGGCGGACAAGAGCCGCCTCGCCAGCGAGCTTCGCTCCGCGGGCGATCTGATGGGGCTGCTGCGCGAGGATCCCGTCGCCTGGTTCCGCTGGCAGCCGGCGGGGGCGGAGAGCCTGGGCGAGACCGAGATCGCCGGCATGATCCAGCGCCGCCTGCTGGCGCGGAAGGCGAAGAACTTCGCCGAGGCCGACCGCATCCGCGACGAGCTCAAGGCTCAGGGCGTGGTGCTCGAGGACACCGCCGGCGGGACGACCTGGAAGCGCGCGAGCTGACGGCGGGCTAGCCGTGGTCCTCCTTTTCAAGTCCGATCCCGACGACACCCGCGGCTGGACGGCCGAGCTTGCACGGCGGCTGCCCGGCGTCGAGGTCCGCACCTGGCCGGATGTCGGCGACCCCGCCGATATCGAGTTCTGCGTCGGCTGGGCTTTCCCGCCGGGATCGCTTCGCGGCTTTCCCAACCTGAAGGGCCTGCAGTCGCTCGGCGCCGGCGTCGATCACGTCTTCCGCGATCCGGATCTGCCCGAGGCGCTGCCGATCGCGCGCATCGTCGATCCCTACATGACCGAGGACATGACTCAGTGGGTCATGCTGAATGTGCTGCGCTTCCACAAGCAGGACCCGGACTACCGCCGGCTCCAGGCCGAAGGACGATGGGACGAGCTGCCGCCGCCTTCCTGGCGGGATCGACGCGTCGGCGTCATGGGCCTCGGCGAGCTCGGCGGCCATGCGCTCGAGCGGCTTCGCTATTTCGGTTACAAGCTCGCCGGCTGGAGCCGGACGAAGAAGCGGATCGATCGCGTCGAAACCTTCGCGGGCGAGGAAGGACTGCGCCCGTTCCTGGCGCGCACCGATATCCTGGTGGTGCTGCTGCCGCTGACGCCGGAGACCGAAGACCTGCTGAATCGCGAACGGTTGTCCAGGCTGCCGAAGGGCGCCTTCGTCATCAACGCCGGCCGCGGTCGCCTGCTGGTGGATGAGGACCTGATCGCGATGCTCGATTCAGGTCACCTGGGCGGTGCCGCGCTCGACGTCTTCCGCCAGGAACCGCTCGCTGCCGATCATGCCTTTTGGAAGCATCCTAAGGTGGTCATCACGCCGCATGTATCGGCGCTGACGCGAGCCGAGACGGCTGTGCCGCAGATCGTCGAGAACTATCGCCGCGCTCTGGCCGGTGAGCCGCTTCTGCATCCGGTCGACCGCCGCCGCCGCTATTAACCAAATGGGCCGGGGGTGCTGGCACGAAGCCGCCCGGCATGCGACGATCCGGGCAATGATCGCAGGATCCCGGCGTTGGTGGGACGCCGAGATGGAGCCCGCCCGATGAGGGCCTTTCTGGAACTCGATTCCGAAGATCCGATGGCGCCCGGACTGCGCATCGCGATCACGCTTGCCGGCCTTCTGGTCCTTTGCCTCGCCGCGGTGGTCGGCATCTCGCTCGCACGTGAGCGGGAGTACGAGCTGGCCGAGGTTTCGCGCCTCGCTGATCGTTCGGCCGCGAGCTTCGCCGAGACCCTGGGTCACGGTCTCGACAAGGCCGACCTCGTCCTGCAGACCCTGGCGGCAGGGCTCGGCCATGCCTGGCCTGCCAGCGGCAAGCCGCAGGACCTGTTCGGTGTCGGCATCTTCGATTGGCTCGCCTACGCGCCGCAGATGAACGCGATCCGCGTTTATGACGCGGCCGGTACGGCGGAGGACGGGTCGTCGCTCGATCCGACCCTCCTTTCGTTGCATCTCGAAGGTCATGCGTATCGCCTTTCCGCCGTCTCGCGCGAAAGCGGCGGCGGCATCCGGCTCAGCCGCCGGATCGTCGATGCCGGCGGCAGGATGATGGGCATCGTCGTCGCCGAGATGCCGGCTCGCAGCTTCGACGAGCTGGTGGTGCCGGCCGCGGCGCCGGAGGTGATGTGTGCGGCGCTTGTCGCTGCCGACGGGCGGGTCCTGGCGCACTGGCAGCGTCTGCCCGGCACTCCGATCTGTGTCGACGCCGTCGACCATCCCGGCGAAGGAATCCGACGCTGGACCGTCGACCGTCGCACCGCAGTCGCCAGTCCGCTGCGCGGCCGGCCCCTCGCGATGCTGATCGAGGCGGATACCGGCATTGTGCTGGCGCGCTGGCAGGACCAGGCACTCAGGCAGTCGGCGATGCTGGCGGTGCTCATTCTCGGTATCGTCGTCGCCTCGGTCGTGATCATGCGCCTGATACGTCGGCAGTTTGAGACCTCGGCCTTCCTACGCGCCTTCGTCGACAACTCGACGACGGCGATCAACATGCGCGACGGTGAGGGCCGCTACATCCTCGCCAACCCCACCTTCGAGGAGCTGCTGGGGGTCAAGCAGGCCGATCTGATCGGCAGGACGCCGGACGAGGTCTTCCCGTCGGAGATCGCCGAGCCGTCCAACCTCGAATTCCGGCACGTCATGACCACGCGTCGACCGTTGGTCATTCATCGCGGCTTCGACAGCCGCCGCGGCGGCGCGAGGCACTTCGTCTTCACCCGCTTCCCGGTCTTCGGGCCGGGCGGACGTATCGTCGCGGTCGGCTCCGTCGGCACCGACATTACCGAAGTCAGGATGGCGACGGCAGCGCTTCGCCAGACCGAAGAAAAGTTCGCCAAGGTCTTCCACGAGAGCCCGGATGCGATCGCGATCATCCGCTCGATCGACTCGAAGATCGTCGAGGCCAACGAGGGCTTCGGCCGCCTGATCGGCCGCCCGCTGCGCGAGCTGATCGGTCAGCGCATGATCGATTTCGAATGGTGGGCAGACCTGACGGATCGCGGGCGCTTCCTCGCCGAGCTCGAGCAGAACGGAGTCGTCCGTGACTTCGAATTCCGTGCGAAGAAGGATGGCAGGATCATGTCCTGCGTCATACACGCTGCCATCATCGAGATAGACGGCGTAATGCACGATGTCAGCATCACCCGCGACATGACCGAGCGGACGGAATCCGCCGAGCGCCTTAAACAGGCCAATGTGCGGCTCGCCGAACAGGCGACGGAACTCGAGCATCTGGCACAGAGCTATCGCCGGCAGCGCGAGGAGGCCGAGACGGCCAACCGGGCGAAGACCGAGTTCCTCGCGCATATGAGCCATGAGCTTCGTACGCCGCTCAATGCCGTGATCGGCTTCTCGGAGATGATCCAGTCGCAGCTCGTCGGGCCGGTGCCGCCGCGCTATGTCGACTATGCGGAGGCGATCGGCCGCGCCGCCCATCACCTGCTTACGGTGATCAACGACATCCTCGATGTCTCGCGGATCGAGATCGGCCGCTACGAGCTGAGGAAGGACTCGGTCGACGTCGCAGGCGTCGTCGCCGATTGCTGCCGCATGGTCGCCGGCCGCGCCGGGGCCGCCGGCATTCTCGTCACCAATCACGTGCCGGTCGGGCTGCCGAAGCCATGGGCCGATGCGCGCGCGATCAAGCAGATCCTGATCAATCTCCTGTCGAACGCGGTCAAGTTCACGTCGGTTCACGGTCGCATCGCGGTCTCGGCCGCGCTCGAAGGCGACGATCTTTGCCTAACCGTTTCCGATACCGGGACCGGCATTTCGGCGGAAGACCTGCGCCACGTCTTCGAGCCTTTCTGGCACGGCGAATCCCGCACCACACGCACGCGCGAGGGCGCGGGAACGGGTCTCGGCCTGTCGATCTGCAAGAAGCTGATCGAGCTGCATGGCGGGCGCATCCATATCGACAGCGAGGTCGGATTCGGGACGCGGGTGACGATCCGCCTGCCGCTCGGTGTCGATCAGATTCCCGTGATCGAGACGGCCGCCGGCTAGGTCGTATCCGTGACCTATCCGGCCGAGCTTGAGAGCGAGATCGAGATCGGCGGGCGACGCGTCCGTATCCGTCCGATCCGTCCCGAGGACGAGCCGCGACTGCATGTCTTTTCCACGCGCCTCACACCCGAGGACGTGCGCATGCGCTTCCTGCAGCCGCTGAAGCGCTTGTCGCAGCCGATGGCGCAGCGACTGAGCCAGATCGACTACGCACGCGAGATGGCCCTCGTCGCCCTCGAAGGCGAGGGCGACGAGATTCTCGGCATCGCCCGGCTATCCACTCCGTCCGACGCCTCGGGGGCGGAGTTCGCGCTCATCGTGTCAGAAGCGACCGGCAGAGGCGCGGGCTTGGCCGCGTGCTGATGACGCGGCTGCTCGACTACGGGTGGAGCCGAGGCCTGGACGAGGTGTTCGGCGAGGTTCTCGCCGAGAACAAGCGCATGCTGACCCTCTGCCGCTCGCTCGGCGCCGAGATCAGGCAGCACCCTGCGGATTCGACGCTGCTCCGAGCCGTCTTCCGGCCTCCCGCGCATCGAAGCGGAGTTTGAGGACGAAGAGAGCGACGGTCAGGCTGCCGCCGACGATGTGGCCGAAGATCGAGGCCCAGGCGTCAAGCAGCACGACATAGACGAAGCCGAACGCATAGGCGACGAGCTGGAGCGCGAGCCAGGCTGTCGACAGGTCTCCGGCGCTCTTCGTGCGCCAGGTCTTGACGAGCTGCGGCACGAGCGAGGCGAGGCCGATGAAGACGGCGACCAGGCCGATTGCCTCGATCGTCACCTTGTCCATGGATTGTCCGCTCCCCCCGGCGTATTGATTCTAGGCGCCCTCCGGCGCTCGACCGCCGGCTCCGCCCATGTTACGGATTTGTGTCATGCGTATCGGCTTCCGCCTCATCCTGGCAACGGCATTCGCCCTTGTCGCGGTGTTTCCGGCCCGCGCGCAAGAGGAGATCCGTGGGCGTGCGAAGGTCCTGTCGTCCGACACAATCGAGGTCTCCGGCAAACGCTATCGACTGTTCGGCATCATCGGCCCGTCCAAGGACCAGAAGTGCCTGGCGGGCGCGCTCCCCTGGCTCTGCGGCAACGCGGCCTACAACCACCTGCGCGAGCAGGCGGAAGGGAAGCTGGTGACGTGCGTCGACAAGGGGCTTACCGACGACCAGAAGCCGACAGCCTTCTGCAAGGCCGAGGGCAAGGATCTGGGCTACATCCAGGTGAGGAACGGCTGGGCCAACGCCGACCCCAAGACCGGATCCGATTACCAGACGGCCGAGATGGCAGCGCGAGGATCGAAGATCGGCTACTGGAAGGGCTCGCGCTGAGCCAGGCGATCTCGACGTCGGTAGCCGCATGAATCTCGCGACCAAGCTCGACCCGCTGATCATCGGGCTGATCCTGACCTCGGCGATCATCCACGCGACCTGGAACGCGCTGGTCAAATCCGACAGCGACCGGCTGGTGACCTTCGCCGTGGTGATGGGCGCCGGCTCGGTGATCGGGCTCGCCTTCGCTCCCTTCGTCGAGGTCCCGCGCGCCGAGGCGTGGCCTTGGCTGCTGAGCTCGGTCGTCATCCATTGCTTCTACTACTACTTCCTCCTCCAAGCTTACGCGCATGGGGATCTCAGCTTCGTCTACCCGATCGCGCGCGGCCTCGGTCCTCTGCTCGTGGCAGTGTTCTCCGGCACGCTGCTCTCCGAGCATCTCTCTTTCCGCGAGGCGATCGGCGTCCTCCTGGTCTCGATCGGCATCGCCGGCGTCGCCTTCGGCCGTGGGCTTCCGCGCGGCCTCGATTTCCGGGCGACGACTTTCGCCGTGCTCACGGGCCTGACCATCGCCGGCTATACGGTGATCGACGGCACTGGTGCCCGCGTCTCGGGCGATCCGCTCGCCTACATCGTCTGGCTCAACATCTGCGAAGGACCCTGGGTGTTAGTCGTCGCGCTGTTTCAGCGTCGCGGCCGCGTTATCGGTCATCTTCGTCTGCACTGGTGGCGCGGCGTCGTCGGCGGCATCATCGCGACGGTCGGCTACGGCATCGCGATCTGGGCCTTGAGCCTCGGCGCCATGGCGCATGTCGCGGCGATCCGCGAGACTTCGGTGCTGTTTGCGGCGCTGATGGGTACCTTTATTCTCGGCGAGACCTTCGGGCGCCGGCGCATCGCCGCGGCCGCTCTCGTCGTCGTCGGCCTTCTCACCATGAACCTCAGGCTTGGATAATCGGATGACCGATCTCGATCAGCGCGAGCTTGCCATGCTCGCCATTGCCCGCGAGGCGGGCGAGCTCGCCCGGCGGCGTTTCACCGACCGCTCGAGCTTCACGGTGAAGTTCAAGGGACCGCAGGACTTCATCACCGAGGCCGATAGCGAGGTCGAGCGGCTGGTCGTAGGCAAGCTCGGCGCCGCCTTTCCGGGCGACACCTTCCTCGGCGAGGAGACGGGCGGCTCGCCCGGCCGCCGCGCCTGGGTCATCGATCCGATCGACGGCACCGCCAATTTCGCGCGCGGCATCGCTCATTTCTGCATCTCGATCGCTTTCGTCGAGGACGGCGAGATCAAGCTCGGCGCGATCTACCAGCCGATGAGCCGCGAGATGTTCGCGGCTCGTGACGGGCGCGGTGCCACCCTCGACGGTGCTCCCATGAAGGTCACGACGACGGCGCAGATCGACGAGGCGGCGGTCGAGCTCGGCTGGTCGAAGCGCCGTCCGAACAAGGACTATACCGATACGGCGCTCCGCATCCTCGATGCCGGCGGCAGCTTCCGCCGCTGCGCCTCCGGCGCGTTGGGCCTGGCCTATGTCGCCGCCGGCCGCACCGACGCCTACTTCGAGCGGCACATCAATTCCTGGGACTGCCTTGCCGGCATCCTGATGGTCAATGAGGCCGGCGGCTGGACCAACGACTTCCTCGCCAATGACGGACTCTTGAAGGGCGGCCCGGTACTCGGCACCAACGCTGCCCTCAAGGACACGATCACCAGGATCGTCGACGTCGAAAGAGGGTAGACTCCCTCTCATGTCGACCGACTCGAACGATCCCTCGGGCCAGGGCCTCGCGCGCGGGCTCACCAATTACGGCGACCGCGACTTCGCGCTCTATCTGCGCCGCTCCTTCGCGCGCTCGATGGGGTACTCGGAGGCGATGCTGGCGCGGCCGGTGGTCGGCATCGTCGATACCTCCAGCGGCTACAACAACTGCCACCGCAACCTGCCGGAGGTGATCGAGGCGGTGAAGCGCGGCGTCATCGCCGCTGGCGGCCTGCCGATCGTCTTCCCGACCATCTCGCTCGGCGAAGTATTCCTGACGCCGACCAGCCTCAAATACCGGAACCTGATGGCGCTAGACACCGAGGAGATGATACGCGCCCAGCCGATGGACGCGGTCGTCGCCGTCGGCGGCTGCGACAAGACGGTGCCGGCGCAGCTCATGGCGCTTGCCTCGGCGGGCAAACCCGCGGTGCAGCTCCTCGCTGGTCCGATGCTGACATCCGGATATCGCGGCGAGCGGCTGGGCGCCTGCACCGATTGCCGGCGCTTCTGGGCACGCTATCGCGCCGGCGAGATCGACAAGGCCGAGATCCAGACGGTCGAGAGCCGGCTCGCCACCACCGCCGGCACCTGCGCGGTCATGGGCACGGCGTCGACCATGGCGGCGATCGCTGAGACGCTCGGCCTGGCGCTGCCGGGAACCGCGGCGATCCCCGCCGTCCATGCCGACCGGCTCCGCGCCGGCGAGGCCTCCGGCATTGCCGCGCTCGAAGCGGCGAAGAATGGGCTCACACCGGACAAGCTGATCACGCCGAAATCGGTCGAGAACGCGCTGACCGTGCTGCTCGCGGTCGGCGGCTCGACCAATGCCGTGCTGCATCTCGCTGCAATCGCCGGCCGCGTCGGCATCGCGCTCGATCTCGATCGCCTGAACCTGCTCTCCGACCGCACGCCGGTGATCGTCGATCTCAAGCCGACCGGCCAGCACTACATGGAAGATCTGTTCGCCGCCGGCGGTGTCGGCGCGGTGCTGCGCGAGCTGAAGCCGCTGCTGCATCTCGACTGCCTAACCATCACCGGCGAGACGCTCGGCGAACGCCTCGACAAGGGCGATGGCTGGGTCGACCGCAAGGTCGTCAGGCCGCTCAACGATCCCTATCTCCCTTATGGCGGGCTGGTCGCGCTGTTCGGCTCGCTGGCGCCGGGTGGTGCCATCTTCAAGCGCTCGGCCGCGGACACGAAGCTGTTCGAGCGCGAGGGCCGCGCCGTGGTCTTCGACGGGCTCGAGGATCTCGCGCGACGCATCGACGATCCGGCGCTGGACGTCACGCCCGACGACTTCCTGGTGATGAAGGGCGCCGGCCCGACCTCGGCCTCCTGCATGCCGGAAGCGGGATATCTCCCGATCCCGACGAAGCTCGCGCGCGCCGGGGTCAAGGACATGGTGCGGATCTCCGATGCGCGCATGAGCGGCACGGCGTTCGGCACGGTGGTCCTGCATGTGACGCCCGACGCCGCGTCGGGCGGTCCGCTGGCCAAGGTCCGCTCGGGTGATCGCATCCGGCTCTCGGTCGCGGATCGCCGCATCGATCTGTTGGTTGCCGACGAAGAGCTGGTGAGGCGGCCCTTGCCGCGGCAGGCGAGGCCGTCGCGCGGCTATGACCGTCTCTATGCGCGGGAGATCACCCAGGCGGACAAAGGCTGCGACTTCGACTTTCTGCGGGCCAACCCGGATTTCCCGTAAGCCTTTGGCCTCATTTGCTTTTTATGGTCACGCTTCGTTCCTCCACCATCGGAGGCATGGGCGAGCGGAGCAAGTTGCGGTAAAGGAGCGTTTCAACCCGTCGGGCGGATGCCCGGCGGGTCTTTCGATTGGGCGCAACTTCCCTAAGAGCCGATAAGTGTCGCACGCGCAGCCTTCGTCATCTGGTGGCGATCCCGTCCATCGCTTGATCCTTGGCGCAATCGGCGTCGTCTTCGGCGACATCGGCACGAGCCCGCTCTACGCGATGAAGGAGAGCTTCGTCGGCGCGCATGCGGTGACGCTGACCACGGCGCATGTTTACGGGGTGCTGTCTCTCGTCTTCTGGTCTGTGACGATCCTCGTCTCGGTCAAGTACGTGATGATCATCATGCGCGCCGACAATAAGGGCGAGGGCGGCAGCCTTGCGCTCCTGGCGCTGGTCAGCCGTGCTGTGCAGGGGACGCGCACCTCCTTCCTCGTGCTCGTGCTCGGCGTCTTCGCCGCCGCGCTTTTCTACGGCGACAGCATGATCACCCCAGCCATCTCGGTGCTGGGTGCGGTCGAGGGCCTCACCTTCCTCGCGCCGCAGCTCGAGACTTATGTCGTGCCACTCACGGTGCTGATCCTGGTCGGGCTCTTCGTCCTGCAAAGCCGCGGCACCAGCGGTGTTGGCAGGCTTTTCGGCCCGATCATGGTGTTGTGGTTCGTCACGCTAGCGGTGCTCGGCATCGTCGCCATCGCCCGTCACCCGACGATCTTGTTCGCGTTGAGCCCGACCTACGCCATCGAGTTCTTCATGACCGATCGGCTGGTCGCCTTTCTCGCACTCGGCACCGTCGTCCTCGCCGTCACCGGCGCCGAGGCGCTCTATGCCGATATGGGGCATTTCGGCCGCGAGCCGATCCGGCGCGCCTGGTTCTTCTTCGTGCTGCCGGCCTTGATGCTGAACTACCTCGGCCAGGGAGCGCTGCTGCTGGAGGAACCGGAGGCGGTTCGGAACCCGTTTTACAGCCTGGCGCCGGACTGGGCCTTGCTGCCGATGATCGTGCTATCGACGCTGGCGGCGGTCATCGCCTCGCAGGCGGTGATCTCGGGCGCCTTCTCGGTGACGCAGCAGGCCATCCAGCTTGGTCTTCTGCCGCGCATGAAGATCGCCCATACCTCCTCTTCCGAGATCGGTCAGATCTACATCCCGTTCATCAACTGGACGCTGATGATCTTCGTCCTCGGCCTGGTGATAGGCTTCGGATCGACGACGAACATCGCCGCCGCCTATGGTGTCGCCGTCACTTGCACCATGCTGATCGACACGCTGCTGGCCTATCTCTACGCACGCCGCGTCGCGCAGTGGACGCTTGCGGCGTCCATGAGCCTGTTCGGCTTGTTCCTGATCATCGACCTCGCCTATGTCGGCGCAAACCTGATCAAGATTCCGGATGGCGGCTGGTTCCCGCTCGGCATCGGGCTCGCCTTCTTCATCCTGCTGACGACCTGGAAGCGTGGTCGTCAGCTGCTCTTCGATCGGCTGCGCAGCGACACGATCCCGATGGACGTGTTCCTGCGCTCGAGCAAGAAGTCGGTGCATCGCGTCGGCGGCACCGCGATCTACATGACCGGTTCGGTCGACACCGTGCCACATGCGCTGCTGCACAACCTCAAGCACAACAAGGTCCTGCACGATCGCAACATCATGCTGACGGTGGCAATCGCCGACGTCCCGACCTGGCCGCTCGCCGACCGGCTGGAGATCCGCGAGCTGGGATCGGGCTTCTGGCGCGTCGTCGTGCGCTTCGGCTTCATGGACATCGCGGACGTGCCGAACGCGCTCAAGCTCGGCGCCGAGAAGGGGATGCCGATCGATCTGTTCGACACCTCGTTCTTCCTGAGCCGTGAGGCGATTCGCCCGTCGAACCGGCCAGGCATGCCGCTCTGGCGGGAGACGCTGTTCTCCTGGATGTCGCGCAATGCGACCAGCGCCATGGATTTCTTCCAGCTTCCGCCCGACCGTGTCGTCGAGGTCGGCACGACCGTAGAAATCTGATCCTGATCCGAGAGACCCCGACATGGTGATGCTGAAGGCGACGGCGCTCGAGGAGTTCGTCCGCGACATCTTCATCAAGGCCGGCTGTTCGCCGGCCGAAGGCGCGCGGGTCGGCAAGTACCTCGTCGCCGCCAACCTGACCGGGCATGACAGCCACGGCGTCGTCCGCGTGCCCCGCTACGTGCAGATGAAGAACGACGGTCTCATCACCGCCGACCAGGAGGTCGCGATCGAGGTCGAGACACCGGTGCTCGCCGTCGTCGATGCGCGCTACGGCTTCGGCCAGACCGCGGCGCCGCAGGCCGTTCAGCTCGGCATCGACAAGTGCCGGAAGAACGGCCTCTCCGCGATCGCGCTGCGCAATGCCGGACATATCGGCCGCGTCGGCGACTGGGCGGAGATGGCGGCGACGGCGGATCTCGTCTCGGTCCACTTCGTTAACGCCGCCGGCTCGATCCTGGTCGCGCCCTACAACGCGACCGAGCGCCGCTTCTCGACCGCGCCCTATTGCGTCGGCGTGCCGCGGCCGGGGCAGCCGCCGCTGGTGCTCGACTTCGCGACCTCGGTCGTCGCCGAGGGCAAGGTGCTGGTCGCGAGCAAGGGCGGCAAGAAGATCCCCGATCACGCGCTGATCGGCCCCGACGGGAAGATGAGCGGCGATCCGCACCTGCTCTATGGCGACTACGATCCGAATGGCGGTCGCGACTACAAGCAGGGGCCCGGCGCGATCCGCGCCTTCGGCGACCACAAGGGCTCGGGCCTCTCCTTCATGTGCGAGGTGCTCGGCGGCGCGCTCACCGGCACCGGGGCGGCGACGCCCGGTCGTCGCTTCGCCAACGGCATGCTGTCCTTCTACATCGATCCCAAGATCGTCGATCCGAAGAACTTCCTGCCGGGCGAGCTCACGCGCTTCGTCGATTGGGTCAAGACGGCGAAGCCCGTCCCGGGCGAGGAGGTCATGGTGCCCGGCGAGCCGGAAGCGCGCATGCGCGCCAAGCGCCTCGCCGAGGGCATCCCGCTGCCCGACGAGATCTGGCAATCGCTGGTCGACACCGCCCGCGAGGTCGGCCTCGACGAGCGGCGCATCCAGTCGGCGGCGATGTAGCGCGTCGCCTACCGCTTCTCGAAGTCGATCTTCTCGTCGACCGGGAGGCGCTGCAGGTAGCGCCTGAGGCAGTCGAGGCCCATCTCGACCGCGCCCAGCCGCACCCATTCGCGGCCGCCCAGCAGGCGCGACTGGCGCGTGACGGTCTCGCCTTCGCTCGCCACCGCGATCGCGATGTTGCCGCCGAATTCCAGCCGGTCGGCGCCTTCGTCGAGGTCGACGAGCACAGCGAGCGCGTGGCTGGCACCGGCATGGCCGCGCAGCGCCTCGGCGATCTCGCGCGCGGTCTCCGGCGTCGCGGCAACGCTCTTCGGCTCCAAGCCGACGGCGGCGCGCACATGCGCGAGGTCGCGGGCGACGGCGCCGCGGCGGAAAACGGTTTCGGCGCCGGCCAGATGCGCGATCCGCGCGGCGACCTGGCCCGAGGTGAAGCTCTCGGCGATGGCGAGCGTGCTGCCCGACGATAGAAGCGCCTGCAGCACCACGCTCTCGAGCGTCTGGTCGTCCTCGGCGAGGATGAAATTGCCGACGCGCTTGCGCACCTCGGCCTCGACCGGCGCCAGCTTGCGACGGACATCGTCCATGTCGTCGCCGCGGACCAGGAGCTTGGTCTCAAGCTGCGGGTAGTGCGCGCGGAAGCCCAGCTTGATGCTGCCGTCAGGCGCCATCTCCTCGATGCCGGTCAAGAGCGTGTCGACATGAGACTCGCCGAGGCCGTAGGAGTGGAAGCGCTTGAGGTGGATCGTGACCGACCGGCCGACCTTGGCCAGCAGGCGCGGGATGATCTGCTCCTCCAACATGCGGCGGAGCTCGCGCGGTACGCCGGGCGTGAAGAAGAACCGCGCCTTGCCGATGTCGAGGGCGAAGCCGCAGGCGGTGCCGATCGGGTTGTCGAGGATCTCCGCCGTCGAGGGCAGCATCGCCTGCTTCTTGTTGTTGGGCGGCATCGCGCGGCCGCGGCGGGTGAAGAACTCCTCCATCTTCGCGAACCATTCCTGGTTCAGAACCAGCTCGACGCCGGCGGCCTTGGCCGCGATCTCCTGCGAGAGGTCGTCGACGGTGGGACCGAGGCCGCCATTGACGATCACTGCATCGGCGCGGGACGAGGCGAGGCGGAAGGCCTCAAGCAGGCGCTCGCGGTCGTCGCCGACCGTGGTGCCCCAGATGACGGAGAGGCCGACATCCTCGAGCTTCTGGCTCATATAGCTGAAGTTCGAGTTGACGATCTTGCCGGTCAGCACCTCATCGCCGGTGCAGAGGATCTCGATGCGCATGGGAATCTTCCGGAGGGGCGGCGGTATCGGAGGGTGCGGAAGCGGAAGCGATCTGTAACACAGAGCGCGAATCGGCTAAACCTCGCCCATGGTCCAAGAGATCGGCCGGCCGGCGCCCGATCTGAGCCTCTTTCGCAAGCTCCTGCTGGTGAATTGGGGGCTGATCGCGCTGGTCCTGATGATCGCCGGCATCGGCATCGCGATGCTGTATTCGGCCGCCGGCGGCTCATGGTCGCCCTGGGCGTCGCGTCAGCTCGCGCGCCTGGCCGTCGGCCTGCTGGTGATGATGGCGGTTGCCCTGGTCGATATCCGGCTCTGGCTCCGCTACGCCTATCTGATCTACGGACTCGCTCTCGCCATGCTGGTCGTCGTCGACGTGATGGGCCGTGTCGGCGGCGGCGCCCAGCGCTGGATCGACTTCGGCGTGATCCAGCTGCAGCCCTCCGAGCTGATGAAGATCGCCGTGGTGCTGGCGCTCGGCCGCTATTTCCATGGGCTCACGCTGGAGCAGGTGGGCAAGCCCTTGATGCTGATCCCGGCGCTGCTGCTGATCGGGCTTCCGGTCGTGCTGGTGCTGCGCCAGCCCAATCTCGGCACGGCGATGCTGCTCGCCATCGGCTCGGCCGCGGTGATGCTGGCCGCCGGCGTCCGCATCTGGAAGTTCGTGCTGGTCGGCGGCGCCGCCGCCGCGGCGATCCCGGTCGCCTGGTCCTTCCTCAAGGACTACCAGAAGCGGCGCGTCTACACCTTCCTCGATCCTGCGCAGGACCCGCTTGGCGCCGGGTACAATATCCTCCAGTCCAAGATCGCCCTCGGATCCGGCGGGATCTTCGGCAAGGGCTTCCTCAACGGCACGCAAGGCCAGCTCCGCTTCCTGCCGGAGATGCAGACCGACTTCATCTTCACCGTGCTCGCCGAGGAGTTCGGCATGGTCGGATGCCTCGTCCTGCTTGGCCTCTACGTGCTGGTGCTGGTCTACGGCTTCGCCATTGCGCTTCGCTCGCGCAGCCAGTTCGGCCGGCTGGTCGCGATCGGCGTCACCACCCAGCTCTTCCTCTACGTCTTCATCAATATGGCGATGGTGATGGGGCTGGTGCCGGTGGTCGGCATCCCGCTGCCGCTGGTGAGCTATGGCGGAACCGCGATGCTGACCTTGCTCGCCGGCGCCGGCCTATTGATCTCGGTCTCGATACACCGCGATGTCGAGATACCACGCTGGCACGGCTAGACCGGCGGAGGGCCCGCCCAGGGCGAGAAACGCGGCATATAGGTCGTTGCCAGCCGATATAGCTCCTCGTCGCTGATCACCTGCTTGGTCGCGATTGCCCATAGATCGTATGTCGCCGATCGCGCCGCGATCGTCCGCGCGAATTCTGCCTCCGTCAGGTGCTGGCCGAGCGACGCGGCGGTGAAGCCGTAGCGATGCGCCATGAACAGGTTGCCGCGAGCCATCGGGAGCCGATGGCCATAGAGCATGTCGATCGCGGATATCGGACCGGCGCCCGACTGATAGGCCGGCTCGAGCAGCTTGCCGGTCGCGATCTGCTCGCCGACGGATTGAAGGTCCGGGCAGGTCAGAACCATGAAGCCGTCGGCCTTGAGCACGCGAAGGAACTCACGCAGCGCGACGGGCACCTCATGCGCGTAGAGATGCTCGATGACATGAGAATTGTAGAGCGCGTCGACCGAGCCGGTCGCGACCGCGCTCATGTCGGTGATCGTGCCGACGATATCGGGCGTCACCGCCGGGTTGATGTCGTAGCGGATCTCGCGCCACTCCGGCCCGTGGAAGGCCGGCGGCATCTGCTCCTTGCGATTGGGACCGCAACCGACGTGGAGGACGACCTGCCCGGTCATCCGCTCAGGTGACCCACTTCTTCGCCTGGAACTGCGGCTTCTTCCACTCCTCGGCGGCCATCACCTGGGAGAGGTGCTCGACCGCGTCCCAGACATCGACGAAGCGCACATAGGGCGCGGCGAAGCCGAAGCGGACGATATCGGGCTCGCGGAAATCGCCGATCACCTTGCGCGCCTTCAGCGCCTGCATGATCGGCCAGCCGTTCTTGTGGCGCAGCGCCACCTGGCTGCCGCGCATCTCGTCGCGCGGTGTCGCGAAGCTGAATCCGTGCTGGGCCAGCCGCGTCTCGATCAGCTGCATGAAGAGCCCGGTCAGGGCCAGCGACTTGGCGCGCACCTTGTCGATGCCGAACTCGATCAGGTCCTCGATGCCGGCTTCCATGGCGACGATGCCGAGGATCGGCGGCGAGGAGGCACGCCACTGGCGGATGCCCTGGGCCGGCTTGTAGTCGAGGCCGAACTCGAACGGGTTGGCGTGGCCGAGCCAGCCGGTGAGCGGCTGGCGCACCTTGTCGTGGTGGCGCTTGGGCGCGAAGACGAAGGCCGGCGCGCCCGGGCCGCCGTTCAAATATTTGTAGCCGCAGCCGACGGCGAAATCGGCCTGAATCTTGTTGAGTTCGATCGGCACAGCGCCGGCCGTGTGCGCCAGGTCCCAGATCGCGAGCGCGCCCTTGGCATGGGCGGCGGCGGTGATCTTGGCCATGTCGTAGAGGCGGCCGGTGCGGTAGTTGATCTGGGTCAGGAAGACGGCGGCGGTGTCCTCGTCGATCGAGGCTTCGAGCGCGTCCTCCTCGACCACCTTCACGCGATGCTGGCGCTCGACGAACTCGGCGAGGCCCTGCGCCATGTAGACGTCGGTCGGGAAGTTGCCCTTGTCGGTGAGCAGCGTGCGGCGCTCCGGCCGCATCAGCATCGCCGCGGCGATCACCTTGTGGACGTTGATCGAGGTGGTGTCGACGACGATGACCTCGCCATCCTCGGCGCCGATCAGCTTGGCGATCTTGTCGCCCAGCGTCTCGGACAGGCCCATCCAGTTGTCCTTGAGCCAACCATCGACCAGGTGCTCGCCCCATTCGACGTCGACGACCTTGGCGACCCGCTCCGCGGCCTTCTTCGGTAGGGCGCCCAGCGAATTGCCGTCGAGATAGATCAGGCCCTCCGGTAGCCGAAAGCGGTCGCGAAAGGCCCGAATCGGGTCCTCGCGGTCGAGGCGTTCGCAATCGGCGCGGCTGGCAGCGGTCATGGCAACTCCCGGAAAGGGGCGGGACTTTATCACGGGCGGAGGGCGCGAAAGGGCCGCTTCGCGTTGCAGCGAAGCCCTCCCATGCTATAACCGCCCCTCGCCCTAAAAACCGCCAGGGATGGCCCGGCCAGTGCCCGCAACCCCCAAAGTATTGATCTTGAACGGCCCGAACCTCAATATGCTGGGGGTCCGCGAACCTTCCATTTACGGTAAGGATACCCTCGCCGACGTCGAGAAGCTGTGCCGGAAGACCGGCAAGGCGCTCGGCCTCGCCATCGATTTCCGCCAGTCGAACCTCGAGGGCGAGCTTGTCACCTGGATCCAGCAGGCGCGGGGCACGATGGCCGGCATCATCATCAATGCCGGCGCCTACACCCATACCTCGGTCGCGCTTCTCGACGCGCTGAGCCTGACCGAACTGCCGGTCATCGAGGTGCACCTGTCCAACATCTACAAGCGCGAGGCCTTTCGGCATAAATCCTACATTTCGCCTGTGGCGCGCGGCGTGTTGTGCGGCTTCGGCCCGCATGGCTACGCCCTTGCGCTCGAAGGCTTGGCTCGCATGGTGAAACCGTCATGATCCGGAAGGACCCGAAAGAGATCGACGAGGGGCTGGTCCGCCAGATGGCCCAGCTCTTGACCGAAACCGGCCTCACCGAGATCGAGTATGGCGGCAAGGACTGGCACCTCCGCGTCGCGCGGCAGCAGACGGCTGCGGCGGCCGCGCCGACGATCGTGACGCCAGCGCCGGTGCACGTGGCCTCGGCGGCGGCGGTCGTCACACCCGATGCCCGCTCCGCCGATCGGCCAGGCGCAATCAAGGCGCCGATGGTCGGCACCGTCTATCTGGCGCCGGAGCCGGGCGCGGCCAACTTCGTCCGGGTCGGCGACAAGGTGCGCGAGGGGCAGACAATCATGATCATCGAGGCGATGAAGGTCATGAACCCGATCCCGGCGGCGCGTGCCGGCACGGTGACCGAGATCGGTGTCGCGAACGGCGAGCCGGTCGAGTACGGCCAGCTCCTCGCCGTCGTCGAGTAGGACGGCGGCACCCGGGGAATGTTCGAGAAGGTCCTCATCGCCAATCGCGGCGAGATCGCGCTTCGCATCCATCGCGCCTGCCGCGAGATGGGTATCCAGACCGTCGCCGTGCATTCGACCGCGGACGCGGATGCGATGCATGTCCGGCTCGCCGACGAGGCGGTGTGCATCGGCCCGCCGCCGGCGCGCGAGAGCTATCTCAACATTCCCGCGATCCTGACCGCTGCCACCATCACCAATGCGGATGCGATCCATCCTGGCGTCGGCTTCCTCGCCGAGAATGCCGGCTTCTGCGAGATGGTCGAGGAGCACGGATTCACTTTCATCGGCCCGACGCCGGATCACATCCGGCTCATGGGAGACAAGATCCTTGCCAAGAAGGCGATGATCGAGACCGGCGTGCCCTGCGTTCCCGGATCCGACGGCGAGATTCCGGCTGGCGCCGAAGGCGACGCGGAGGCGAAGCGCGTCGCCGCCGCCATGGGCTTCCCGGTGATCGTCAAGGCCGCTGCCGGCGGCGGCGGCCGCGGCATGAAGGTCGCGCTGAAGGAATCCGAGCTCGACGAGGCGCTACGTCTCGCGCGGCGCGAGGCCAAGGCTGGATTCGGCAACGACGCGGTCTATATCGAGAAATACCTGGGGAAGCCGCGCCACATCGAGATCCAGATCCTGGGCGATTCCTTCGGCAATGTCGTGCATCTGGGCGAGCGCGACTGCTCGATCCAGCGACGGCACCAGAAGCTGCTGGAAGAGGCGCCGTCGCCGGCGCTGAACGCCGCGGCGCGGGCCGAGATCGGCACGATCGCGGTCGAGGCGATGAAGAAGCTGGGCTATCGCGGCCTCGGCACGATCGAGTTCCTCTATGAGGACGGCCGCTTCTACTTCATCGAGATGAACACGCGCCTGCAGGTGGAGCATCCGATCACCGAGGCGATCACGGGTATCGACCTCGTGCGCGAGCAGATCCGCGTCGCGTCCGGCTCCAGGCTCTCCTTCAGCCAGGACGACATCCGCTTTCTCGGGCATTCGATCGAGTGCCGCATCAACGCCGAGGACCCGCGGACCTTCCGTCCCTCGCCGGGAAAGATCTCGGACTACCACGCGCCGGGCGGCGCCGGCGTACGCGTCGATTCGGGCGTCTTCGCCGGCTACACCGTGCCGCCGCACTACGACAGCCTGGTCGCCAAGCTCATCGTTCATGGCGCCAGCCGCAACGAGTGCCTGATGCGCCTCAAGCGCGCGCTCGGCGAATACGTGATCGGCGGCATCGATACGACGATCCCGCTGCATCAGCGCCTGATGACGGAGCCCGCCTTCCTCGACGGCCGCTACGACATCCACTGGCTCGAAGGGCTGGTCCAGGGAACCAAGCCTGCGGCATAGTCGGAACGTGACGACGCCGCTCTCGCCGGAACTCCTGCTCAAGGCATACGCCATCGGAGTGTTCCCGATGGCTGAGGGTCGGGCCGATCCCCGCATCGTCTTCGTCGACCCCGATCGCCGCGGTGTGCTGCCGCTGGACGAGTTCCACCTGCCGCGGAGCCTGAAGAAGACGATCAAGCGTGGCGTCTTCGAAGTCCGCTGCGATACCGACTTCGCCGGCGTGCTGGTCGGCTGTGCCGAATCGACGCCGAAGCGCAAGGACACCTGGATCAACCCGGAGATCGAACGGCTCTACAACCAGCTCTATCGGCTCGGCTTCGCGCATTCGGTCGAGACGTGGCGCGACGGCAAGCTGGTCGGCGGCCTCTACGGCGTCGCCCTCGGCGCCGCCTTCTTCGGCGAGAGCATGTTCAGCCGCGAAACCGATGCCAGCAAGGTCGCGCTGGCGGCCCTGGTTGAGCGGCTCAAGCGTGGCCACTTCACGCTGCTCGACACGCAGTTCCTGACCGAGCACCTTGCCCGCTTCGGGGCGCGCGAGATTCCGCGTGAAGACTATCGCCGCATGCTCGAGGAGGCGATCATCCGCGACGCGGCCTTTCCGAAGAACTGATCGCTCAGGACTCGCACCAGCGCCGCCACATGACGCGGAATCCGTCGGCGACGGCGGCCGTGTAGCGATCGAGGTCGCCGACGGCGGACTGGGCAAGCTGCTCGCGGAACCCCGGCCTGAGGCTGGCGAGCGCGGCGCGATCTTGGGCCTTGGCAATCGCGAGCGCGACGTATGCATCGACATCGGCGGCGATCCAGTCGGCAAGCCCGATGGCGCTGAGGATGGCGGCGCTTGCGCGGCCCGCCGCGTTGCTGCCGAGCAGAGCGATCACGGGAACGCCCATATGAACGGCCTCGAAGGTGCTGACGCCGCCATTGAAAGGAAAGGGATCGAGCGCGAGGTCGACATCGGCGAAGGCGCCCATGTGCTCGGTCCGCGGGGTCCGTCCGCGCATCTCGACGCGCGCCGGGGCGACGCCGTGCCGCGCCATCAAGATTGACATCTCCGCACGCGCCAAGCCGTCGTCGAAGCTCGGATCTTTGAGCAGCAGTCGCGCCGCGGGCAGGGCGGCGAGGATGTGTCCCCAGGCCGCCGCGGTCTTGCCGCTGATCTTGGATGCGCGGTTGAAGCAACCGAGAGTGAAGGGCCGCCGAGGGTCGGCCGCAGCCACCGTCGGCGCATCCTCCGGCGGTTCCGACGTCATGAAGCAGGGCAGATCGTAGACCTGCTCGGCGAGCAGCGGCCGTATCGCCGGCGGCAGCAGGACGGGGTCGCCAAGGAAGTAGTCGATCTCGGGAACGCCCGTCCCGACGCCGTGGCCCCAGGCCGTGATCTGGACCGGCGCAGGCTTGGCGGCGAAGGTCTGGAGGCGATGGCCGCCGGTATGACCGGACAGATCGACAAGGATGTCGATCTCGTCCCTACGGATCTGCGCGGCGAGTTCTGTCGGCGACAGGTCATGCGTCTCCCGCCAGAAGCTGCTGATGCGCCGGAAACTCTCCGTGAGCCAGTCGGCGCGGACGGTTGCCGAGTAGCAGCCGATCTCGAACCGCGTTGCGTCGAGGCGGCGAAGGACCGGCCCGAAGATCGAGGCCGTCGCGTGCTGCCGGAAATCGGCGGAGACGAAGCCGACCTTGAGGCGCCGGTCCGGCGTGCGGTCGTTGGCATGACCCGACTTCATCGCGGCGAAAGGCAGCGCATGGCGCCGATACCATCGCCGCCGCTCGGCCTGCTGTTCGGCGAAGCCGAGCTTCTCCCGGAAGTCGAGAGCGAAGACCAGCGCGGTGTCGCACGCCGCATTGTCGGGAGCGATGGCGAGTGCGCGGCGATAGTTCGCCACTGCGCCGAGGGGATCGCCACGATCCATCCGTGCGTTGCCGAGGTTCATGTGCGGTGCGCTTCCCGCCGGCTTGAGCGCGAGCGAGCGCCGATACCGCGTCACCGCCGCGGCGATCCGACGCTCGACGTGAAGCGCATTGCCGAAATTGTTCTGCGCCTCGGCGTAGTCCGGCGAGAGGGCGGCGGCGCGCTCGAAACACGCGATCGCTTCGCCGGGTTGGTTCAGATGACGAAGAAGGAGGCCGAGGCCGTTCAGCGCCTCGGGGAAGGCTGCGCGGATTGCAAGCGCGCGCCGTTCGTGGCGGAGCGCAGCCGTGTGCTTTCGGATCGCGGCGAGCGCCTCGGCGAGATTGTGGGCGAGCTCGGCGATGCCGGGGTTCAGCACGACGGCGCGCTGCAGCGGAAGCGCGGCCTCGGACGCACGGCCCGTCGCGAGCAGGGCTGCGCCGAGATTGCCCAGCGCGACGACGTCGTAAGGATCGGTCCGCAGGATGGTGCGATGCGCCTCGGCTTCCTCGGCGCGTCGCCCGAGCGCGTTGAACACGGCGGCGAGGTGGCGTGCCGCGAGCACCGGCGCGGCGGTCGCCATCGTCGCGCGCCCGAGCAGGATAGCGGCGGCAGGAAGACTCTGGCTTTGCGCCAGGGCCAGCCCATGCATGTGGAGTAGATCGGCTTGCTCGGGCGCGAGGGCCAGCGCCGCGCGACAGGCCCTCAGCCCCGCTGGAAAATCGCCGGCCTGCAGAAGCTGCGCTGCCGTGTCGGCGAGCGCGGCGACGTCCTCGCTCACCCCCGCCGGCATTCGAGCACCCACACGTCATAGACGGGGTGCTGCAGCGGATTGAGCGCCGGGCTCGAGGAGAACATCCAGCCGGAGAAGAGCTGCCGCGGCTGCTCGCCCAGGCGAAGCTCGCGAATCTCGAGGAAGGCCGCGTTCTCCGGTGGCTCCTCGGGCGGGCGCTTGTGACAGGCGCGCATGATGATCTCGAGCGTGCCGAAACGGACAGGCCGGTCGATCTCGATCAGAATCGTGGAGACGCGCGCCGTTACCTTTTCGAGTCCCTGCAGTGCGGCGGCGCGCTGCTGCAGCTGCTGAGCCGAGGCCGGAAGCGCGAGCAGCAGGACGAGGAGAACGAGCGCCAGGCACTCAAGGCTTCTTCGTAGCATCCTTGCTCTGATCGGGGCCGGAGAACATGAACTTTCCGAGCATCTGGACCAGGTCGACCGGCGACTGGGTGAACTTGATCTCCCCGCCCGGCTTGATCGTCTCGGCGTCTCCCCCCGGAATCAGCGCGAGATAGCGTCCGCCCAGCAGTCCTTCGCTCGCCACCTCGGCCACCGTGTCGGTCGGCAGCTTGACGCGCGGGTCGATGCTCATGCGGACGATGGCAAGAAAGCGATCGGTGTCGAGCCTCTGATCGACGACCGTGCCGACCTTGATGCCGCTAATGCGGACGTCCGTGCCGGTGGTCACGCCGTCGACGCGGTCAAAGCGCGCCGACACCTCATAGCCCGTCACCGCCCGCAAGCCCGAGCTGTTGTAGGCGAAGGCAAGGAACATCGCGGCTACGACGATGACGACCGCGCCCATCACCGTCTCGATCATGCTGCGGCCGGTCATGGCCCGAATTCCCCGTGGCTCAGTTCGGCCGCCAGGGCTCGTAATCGCCGGTCGCCGCGGCGCGTTGGCCGCCCTTCGCGACATGGCCTGGCGGGCGGTAAGCCTCCGGCGTGCCGGTCAGATTCGGCACATGCTCCTTCTGCCAGCTCGGCCCCTTGGCGCCTTCCTTCGGCGGCTCCTTGGCGGTGTGATGCAGCCAGGCATGCCACTCCGGCGGCACCTTCGAGCCTTCCGGCTCGCCCTGGTACATGACCCAGCGCCGTTCCTTGCCGTCGGTGCGCCTGGCACCGCCCTTGGCCCGGTAGTAACGGTTGCCATAGGCGTCGGTGCCGACGGCCTCGCCGTTGAGCCAAGTGAAGAGACGGGTGCCGAGACTCATGAGTTACGTGCCCGGGTTGATGAGCGCGCGGACTATGGACCGGCGGCGGACCGAGGTAAAGAGCGGGCCATGATGCCGGTGTCGGTCAAGGCCGTGATCCTGGAGGGCGAACGCGTCCTGCTGCTCGCCAACGATCGCGGCGAGTGGGAGCTGCCGGGCGGCCGCATCGACCCGGGCGAATCCGAGACCCAGGCGCTGGCGCGTGAAATCGAGGAGGAGCTCGGCGTCACGGCCCGGATCGGGGCGCGTCTCGCCGAGGAGGTGTTAGAGGTGATTCCGGGACGCCATGTGCGGATCGTCAGCTATGGCTGCGCGATCGCGCCCGGGGCGGCCCTTCGGCTCTCGGCCGAGCACCGGACCCTCCTTTGGGCGCCGGTCGACGCACTGGGTGATTTGCCGATTCCGGCCGTCTACGGACGGGCGATCAGCCTGTGGACGAAAATGTGAGTATCTTTCAAGAGTCCCTAATTTGCGGGCATATCTATGACAGTGTGATGGCGCTCACACAAAATGTTGTTGCCTCCCCCGGCAATTGTGGCAGACTTCGGCCTCTGTCGCGTCGCTGTCGTCGGGGAGGCCGGCTTGAGCGTACGCCGTCACCGAAGTCGAGGACGTCCCAGTCGCTGGCACCGGCCATGCGGACGAGGATCTTGCGCACGCCTTCGACCTGCCAGATACGAGAGAAATAACGACAAATCAAAGCGCTAGCGGCGCTTGTTTATCTATTATATTTGAGTCTTTAGATACTGTTCTGTGATTTCTTTATCTTCGTCGATTTACCGCTTGCCGCTCTTCCCAGGTCTAGTGTAGGCTTCTCCTCCTAACGCAATATGTAGTGGTTTCGGGGGAGCGAAGCGTATGCGCGTCACGCGGCGATTCACGACCGAGGGACAGGATCCGTTCTCGAGCATCGCGTTTCGCAACGCGACCAGCGAGATCCGAAACCCTGACGGCTCCATCGTCTTTCGTCTGGCCGATATCGAGGTGCCTGAGGAGTTCTCCCAGGTCGCTGCCGACATCCTGGCGCAGAAGTATTTCCGCAAGGCCGGGATTCCGGCCGCGCTGAAGCCGGTCGAGGAGAACACGATTCCCTCCTGGCTGTGGCGCAAGACCGCCGACGAAGCGGCGCTCGCCAAGCTCGACAAGGACAAGCGCTCGACGCATGAGCGGTCGGCCAAGGAAGTCTTCCACCGGCTCGCCGGCACCTGGACCTATTGGGGCTGGAAGGGCGGCTACTTCGACACGGAAGCCGACGCACGCGCCTTCCATGACGAGCATTGCTACATGCTCGCGCGCCAGATGGTGGCGCCGAACAGCCCGCAATGGTTCAACACCGGGCTCCACTGGGCCTATGGCATCGACGGCCCGGCGCAGGGCCACTACTACGTCGACTTCCAGTCCGGAAAGCTCGTGCAGTCCGAGTCGGCCTACGAGCATCCGCAGCCGCATGCCTGCTTCATCCAGTCGGTCTCCGATGACCTCGTGAACGAGGGCGGCATCATGGACCTCTGGGTCCGCGAAGCGCGCCTGTTCAAGTACGGCTCAGGTACCGGCTCCAACTTCTCGAAGCTGCGCGGCGACGGCGAGAAGCTCTCGGGCGGCGGCCGTTCGTCGGGCCTGATGAGCTTCCTCAAGATCGGCGACCGTGCCGCCGGCGCGATCAAGTCGGGCGGCACCACGCGCCGCGCCGCCAAGATGGTCACCGTCGACATCGACCATCCGGATATCGAGACCTACATTAAGTGGAAGATGGTCGAGGAGCAGAAGGTCGCTGCCCTCGTCTCCGGCTCGCGCCTGGCCGCCAAGCACCTCAACGAGGTGATGGCGGCGTGCACCGACGGCACCAGCAGCGACGATCGCTTCGATCCGAAGAAGAATAAGGCGCTGAAGAAGGCGATCCTCACCGCCCGCAAGGCGATGATCCCGGAGAACTATGTCCAGCGGGTCATCCATTTCGCCAAGCAGGGCTACGATAAGATCGAGTTTCCGACCTACGACACCGACTGGGATTCGGACGCCTACCTGACCGTCTCCGGCCAGAACTCGAACAACTCCGTCCGCCTCAACAACGAGTTCCTCGACGCGGTCATCGCCAACGGCGACTGGAAGCTCGTCCGCCGCACCGACGGCAAGATCGCGAAGACGATGAAGGCGCGGGAACTCTGGAACCTCGTCGGCGAGGCGGCCTGGGCCTGCGCCGATCCGGGCGTGCAGTACGACTCGACGATCAACGAGTGGCACACCTGCCCGGAATCGGGGCGCATCAACGCGTCCAACCCGTGCTCCGAATACATGTTCCTGGACGACACCGCCTGCAACCTGGCGTCCATGAACCTGCTCACCTACCGGCATGCCGACGGCAGCTTCGACATCGAGGCCTATGAGCACGTCACCCGGCTCTGGACGATGGTCCTCGAGATCTCGGTGATGATGGCGCAGTTCCCGTCCAAGGCGATCGCCGAACTCTCCTACGAGTTTCGCACGCTCGGCCTCGGCTACGCCAATATCGGCGGCCTGCTGATGGCCTCGGGTATCGCCTACGATTCAGACGAAGGCCGCGCGATCTGTGCTGCGCTGACCGCGACCATGACCGGCGTCGCCTACGCGACCTCGGCCGAGATGGCGGGCGAACTCGGTACCTTCCCGGGCTATGCCAAGAACCGCGAGCACATGCTGCGCGTCATGCGCAACCATCGCCGCGCCGCCTATGGCGAGGCCGACGGCTACGAAGGCCTCGCCATCAAGCCGGTGCCGCTCGACTCCGAGAGCTGCCCGGATCAGGCGCTGATCAAGGCGGCGCGCAAGGCCTGGGACGAGGCGCTCCGCCTCGGCGAGATCCATGGCTATCGCAACGCGCAGGCGAGCGTGGTGGCGCCGACCGGTACCATCGGCCTCGTCATGGATTGCGACACCACGGGCATCGAGCCCGACTTCGCGCTGGTGAAGTTCAAGAAGCTCGCCGGCGGCGGCTACTTCAAAATCATCAACCGCCTGGTGCCGGATGCGCTCCGGGCCCTTGGCTACCCCGAGGCGCAGATCGAGGAGATCGTCGCCTATGCCGTCGGACACGGTACGCTGAAGGACGCGCCGGCGATCGACCATCGGGCGCTCCGCGCCAAGGGCTTCACCTCAGAGGCGCTGACCGCGCTCGAAGGTTCGCTCGGTTCGGCCTTCGACATCAAGTTCGCCTTCAACAAATGGACGCTCGGCGAGGAGTTCTGCCGCGTCAACCTCAAGATCCCGGCGGAGAAGCTGGACGAGGCGGGCTTCGATCTGCTCGGCCATCTCGGCTTCTCGCGCTCGGACATCGAGGCCGCCAACACCTATTGCTGCGGCGCCATGACGGTCGAGGGCGCGCCCTACCTCAAGGCCGAGCATCTGGCCGTGTTCGACTGCGCCAATCCCTGCGGTCGCATCGGCACGCGCTCGCTCTCGGTCGAGAGCCACATCCGCATGATGGCGGCGTCCCAGCCCTTCATCTCGGGCGCCATCTCCAAGACCATCAACATGCCGAACCTGGCGACGGTCGAGGACTGCAAGAATGCGTACATGCTCTCATGGCGCCTCGGCCTCAAGGCCAATGCGCTCTATCGCGACGGCTCCAAGCTCTCGCAGCCGCTCTCCGCGGCGTTGATCGACGACGAGGAGGCGATCGACGAGATCGCCGATGCCGCGCCGGCCGAGAAGGCGCCGATCATCGCCGAGAAGATCGTCGAGCGGATCATCGAGCGCGTCGCTTCCCGCCAGCGCCTGCCGCAGCGCCGCAAGGGCTACACTCAGAAGGCCTCCGTCGGCGGCCACAAGGTGTATCTCCGCACCGGCGAGTACGACGACGGCAAGGTCGGCGAGATCTTCATCGACATGCACAAGGAAGGGGCGGCGCTCCGCTCCTGGGTGAACAACTTCGCCATCGCGATCTCGATCGGGCTCCAGTACGGCGTGCCGCTCGAGGAGTTCGTCGAGGCCTTCACCTTCACGCGCTTCGAGCCCTCAGGCCCGGTCGAAGGCAACGAGGCGATCAAGATGTCGACCTCGATCCTCGACTACATCTTCCGCGAGCTCGCGATCAGCTATCTCGACCGCACCGACCTGGCGCATGTGCAGCCGGACGACCTGCTGCCGGGTGCCATGGGATCGGGAGAAGCCGAGAGCGCGCTGCCGAAGCCGGTGATGCCGGTGGAGAAGCTGAGCCGCGGCTTCGTGCGCACCAACCTTGTCGTCTTCCGCGGCGGTGCCGCCCCGGTGATCGAAAGCCAGCCGCAGGTGATGCACGCGCATGCCGCGACCGCCCAAGCCAACGGGGCCGTCGCCATGCACAGCTTCGCCGAAGGGGCGACCGCGCTTGCGGTCGAGCCCGAGGTGATGGCGGCGGTCGATGCCAAGCTCGCGCGTCGCCGCGAGGCCAAGCTCAAGGGCTACGAAGGCGATTCCTGCGGCGAGTGCGGCAACTTCACGCTCGTGCGCAACGGCACCTGCCTCAAATGCGACAGCTGCGGGTCGACCACCGGCTGCAGCTGATCCGACAGCTCCTCGGGGGAGCGCTCAGCAAAGGGCACGGCCGAAAGGCCGTGCCTTTTGCTCTCCGGCAGCGTGATCTTTGCCTCTTGGAGGAGATGGGTTAGGGTCGCCGCAGAGCACCATCTAAGCGTGGACGTGAAAAACGCTCCATCTATCTCCGCGCGTCCTCCAGGGAAATGCCGCGACCATCATGCCCAGCGACTATCTCGACGAAAAGCGACGCTCCCTCGAGCAGGCCGCCCTTACCAACGTCGTCGCCTCCAACGCCATCCACCGGGACGCGATCATCGAGTTCCTCGACCAGTTCGAGGTGCCGAACGCGATCACCGTGCTGCGTCGCGAGCCGCGCGAGAACGCGATCCTGTTCGCCAACCTCGCCTTCACGCAGCACTTCACCGGGCGCCGGGAGCAGGTCCTGCTTTCGACGGTGCTCGATTTCGTGGGGATTCGCGCCGCGGTGATCGGCTTCGTCCGCCGCTTCATCGATGCGCTGTTCAAGGAAGGCCGGGGCTCCGGCGCGATCTCGACATACACCAGCGACCGCCGGCGCTACCTCACCAACGTGACATCGTATCGCTTCCGGGGCTTCGACAACGACGACTACGCGCTGTCCTTCGTCGACCCGGTGCGTGAGACGACGCGGCGGCGATAGGGCTCAGATCCAGTTCTCGGTGCGTAGGCCGGGCACGCGCTCGAACTCCCGTAGATTGTTCGTCACGAGGACCAGGCCTTCGCATCGGGCGTGAGCGGCGATCATCGTGTCGTAGGCGCCAATGGCTCGGCCGGACTGCTCGAGGGCGGCCCTGATCTGTCCGTAGTGTGCGGCGGCGCGCTCCGTGAAGGGCAGGACATCGAGCCTCGCCATGAACGACTCCGCTATCGCCAAGTTCTCGACGGGGCGCGCCGACTTTTCCGCTCCGTAGATCAGCTCTCCGGCGCTGACCGCCGAGATGCTCAGCTGATCTTCCAGGCTGTTGAAGCGATCCTTCAGGCCGGAAGGACGGTTCTTGATCACATAGATGCAAATATTTGTATCGAGCATGTAGCGCAGCATCAGAGCGGCTCACGGTCATCCGCCTTGGGCTGTACGCGCTTTGCTCCGAAGTCCTCCGAGGCCCTCGGCCCCTCGAAGAACGCATCCCAAGATTCTCCCGCCGGGCTTATCAGCCGGCTGCGGCCGATCTTGGTGACTTCCACCTGATGCACATCGTCCGGAAGGGCGACCTGCTTGGGCAGGCGTACTGCCTGGCTTCGATTGCTCATGAATACGGTCGAACGCGCCATGCAGGCCTCGCGTATATCCCAGGGGGATATACGTGGCGTTTTAGAGGGCTCGCGTCAAGTCCGGGCTCAGGCCCGTTCCAGGTGCAGGTGGCAGCAGCCTGACTTGCCTTCGGTCCAGGTGTCGGCCGAGAAGCTGACGCCACGGCCGCCGAAGACGCCGTTGTCGAAATGCCCGGCGATCTTGCAGATCATCGCCATATCGGCGGCGGGGAGCTTCGATTCCTCCCACGCTTCCTTCAGCGGGCAGACCTTCACCTGGATGTGGATGCCGCCCTTGTCGTCGCGGCGGACATCGGTCGGGAAGAGCCGCCCGTTCGCCGGCGAGACGGCGAGGAAACGCTCGCCGATCGCGACCGGATCGGCGTGTGTGTTGCGGAACAAGGCATCGCCCGCCGCCTTGCCGCGGCGCTCGATCGCGCGCGAGAGAAGCTTCTGGGCCTGATCCGGTCCGAGCTCGAGGCGGAGCTCGTCATAGATCTCCCAGTAGATCAGCGCGCGGTTTTTGAAGGCGTCCTTGAGCTCGCGTTCGAGCTGGTCGGGATCCTTCTGGCTCAACGGATGTCGCCCTCTTCCTTGAGGAGCTTGAGCGTCGCGCGCAAGGCGCCGGCCGTCTTCTCCAGATCGGCATCGCTGTGCACCGCCGACATGATGCCGCCGGGGCCGCCATTGACGTCGACGCCGTTCGCCAGCATGCCGAGCCGGATCTTGTGCGTGATGTTGGCGCTCCACGCGCCCTTGAGCTCGTCCGGGTCGACGGCGAAGGCGTCGAAATTCTTCGCGTCGATCGCACGCTTCTTCGGGTTGGTGAAGATGTGGAAGCCGGCGAAGGTGCCGAAGGCGGCCCAGGGAACGCTTTCGGCGTGGATGACGTCGTTGAGCAGCCCGCGCAGCTTCGCCGCCGAGGCATTGGCGCGCGCGCAGGCGTCGGTGTTCTTGATGATCGTCAGCGCCGCGATGCCGGCCGCGGCCGAGATCGGGTTGGCGTTGTAGGTTCCGGGGTGCTGGATCTTCTCGACGCCCTTCGCCTTGGTCTGGGCGAAGTCGAGCAGCTCCAGGATGTCCTTGCGCCCGACGATGGCGCCGCCCGGCAGGCCGCCGGCGACGATCTTGGCGAGCGAGGTCATGTCCGGCGTGATCTTGTACTCGGCCTGCGCGCCGCCGGGGGAGACGCGGAAGCCGGTCACCACCTCGTCGAACATCAGCAGGATGCCCTTCTCCTTGGTGATCTTGCGCAGGAAGGCGAGGAAGGAGGGCTTCATCGGCACGCGCCCGAAGCTCGCGCCCGTCGGCTCGAGGATGACGAGGGCGATATCGGGATTGGCCTCGATCGCCTTCCGGGTGCCTTCCTCGTCATTCGCATTCGCCAGCACCACGGCGTCGGCCACGCCCTTGACCACGCCGGCGGTCGGCGTGCCGTCGAAGTGGTTGGCCATGCCCGAGGTCATGTGGTCGTGCCAGCCGTGGAAATGCGTCTTGAAGCGCAGGACCTTGTCGCGGCCGGTGAAGGCGCGAGCCAGGCGCACGCCCATCAGCGTCGCCTCTGTGCCCGAGGAGGTGAAGCGCACGCGCTCGGCGGACGGCACCATCTCGCGGATCAGCTCGGCCCAGCGTACCTCGAGCGGGTGGCTGGCGCCGTAATGGCTGCCCTTGGCGATCTGCTCCTGGACGGCCTTGGTCACTTCCGGGTGGTTATGGCCGAGCAGCAGCGCGCCGTGGCCGCCGAAGTAGTCCACATAGTCGTTGCCGTCGACGTCCCACTTATGCGAGCCCTGGGCCTTCTCGACATAGAGCGCATAGGGCTCCAGATAGCGCGAATCATGCGTCAGGCCGGAGGGGAACAGGTCGGAGGCCTGCCGGGAGAGCTTCTCCGAGCCCGGGGTCTTCTCCCGGTAGCGCGAGACGATCAGGGAATTGCTGAGCCACTGCGCCGGGGCCTGGTCGGGCATCGCCCACTCCGTAGGTTTGTGTCGGATCGGAAATATCGCGAGAACAGGCCGGAGGCTAGTGCCTAGGCGAGGCCAAGGCAACGCCGGAACCGCGGCATCTCCGCGGAAGGCCTGGATTTCCATCCAGGGGCCGGGCGGGCGTCGATTTGCCGCCTCGCCTTTCGCGGCCAACGTGCCTATATGTGCCTCGTCGTCAGGTCGGCCTGCGGCAGGCCCGCACGGAGACCTGATCGCTGGCCTGCTGCGGTAGGCGTGGCAGGCGCGAACGAGGCCAAGGAGAGCATGGACGGATTTAAGGGAACCACCTTCAGCGATCGGCTGAAGGCATCGAACGAGGCGCGCAGGCGCGCCCTGGAAAAGTTCAAGGCGCAGGCGGAGGATCCCGCGGTCGCCGAAAGGCGCGCCGAGCGTGAGGCGATCAACGCGGCTCGCGAGGCCCGCGAGGCCGAGCGCAAGGCGGCGCGGCAGGCCGAGGAGGCGCGACTGGCAGCCGAGAAGGCCGCCCGCGAAGCGGAGCAGGCAAGGCTTGCGGCCGAGAAGGCGGCCAGGGAAGCGGCCGAGCGCGCCGCGCGCGAAGCCGCCGAAAAGGCCGAGCGCGAGGCCCGCGAGGCGGCTGAGAAGGTCGAGCGCGAAGCGCGCGAGGAAGAGAAGCGGATCGCCCGCGAGCTGCGCGAGGCCGAGCAGCAGGCGGAGCGCGACGCGCGCTATGCCGAGCGCAAGGCTCGGAAGGCGATGGGCAAGGGCAAGCTGAGGCGCGGCGGCAGCCCTTACTAGGCCCCGCCCTTCAGCCATTCCGGCCGCTCATAGGCCGGATTCGGATAGGTGTAGAAGCCTCTGCCGGTGGCGACCCCCAGGTCGCCCCGCTCGACCATGTCGTAGAGGACCTTCGGTGGCCGGTCGCTCTCGTCACCCGACGCTTCGAAATAGCGTTCCTCGATCTTGAGGATGGTGGCGAGGCCGACTTGGTCCATCAGGCCGAAGGGCCCGTAGGGCGTGCCGAAGGTCAGCATCCAGGCGCGGTCGATATCCTCGGGACGGCCCGCGCCGCGCCCCCATTGCTGCAGCACCTCCTTCTTGATCGCGCGCCAGAGGCGGTTGAAGGAGTAACCCATCTGCTCGACGCGGGTGAGGACCGGGATCATCCGGATCGCCTCGGCCCAGGCGAGCGCGAAGTCGATGGTCTCCGGCGCCGTCTTGTCCCCGCCCATGATCTCCACCAACCCTTGCGAGCGCGGGTCGGTGAAGTTCATGTTGAAGAAGTGTTGCGGCCGGCCCGAGGCATCGGCGAGCGGCGAGCACAGCAGCGACGAGGTGTTGGAGCCCATATAGGCATCCGCCGCGAGCCGCATGCCGATATCGGCATGCACGCGCTGCTTCAGGCCTAAGTCTTCCGGTACGTTCTCGAAGGCGAGCTGCGCATCGGCGAGCGCGCGGTCCAGATCCGTCGTGTAGCTGAGATTCTCCGCGAGACGCCGGCGCTCCTCTTCCTCGCTCCAGCCATGGACCTGTCCCAGCACCGCTTCGAGCTGGGTCGCCGAGATGTCGTAGGCGCGCGTCGGGATACCCATGCGCGCGCAGGTCCAGGCGACCTTGGCGCCCATGACGCCCATGCCGATGACGGCGATCGGGCGGGCAGGATCGAATTTCGGGAAGGCCATGGGATGAGCGTCCTGAATCGTGTCTCGGGCTAGTCTGCCGTCTCTAGGGCGGGAGGCGAAAGATGGATCGTGCCGAAGCGGTGCTGCGCGACGCGCTGGTCTGGGACAATGTCTGGCCGCTGGAACCCTGGGCAGGCAATGGCTGGGTCAAGCTGCCGGATTTTGCCTCTGCGGGTTGGAATGTCCTGTCGCTGACCATCGCGGGCGATGACCACTCGATCGGCCAGGCCTTCGCCCGCGTCGCCGCCGCCCGCAAGCGCATCCTCGCCGACTCGAGCTTGGTTTTCGTCGAGACGGTCGACGACATCCTCGCCGCCAGGAAAGCGGGAAAGCTCGCAATCACGCTCCATTTCGAAGGCACGCGCTGCTTCGAGCGCAGCCTCGACGTGATCGAGCCGTTCTTCCGGCTCGGCGTGCGCCACACGCTACTTGCCTTCAACGCGTCGAACTCCGCCGGCGGCGGATGCGCCGAGAAGGAGGATGGCGGGCTCACGATCTTCGGCCGCAAGCTGATCGCCGAGATGGAACGGGTAGGCATGATGCTGGATCTCAGCCATGTCGGGGCGCGCACCAGCCTCGATGCGCTCGTCGCCTCGACCAAGCCGGTGCTGTTCACGCATTCGAATGCGTCCGCGGTGCATCCGCATTACCGCAACCTGACCGACGAGCAGATCCGCGCCTGTGCCAGGACCGGCGGCCTCGTCGGACTTTCCGGGTCTAGCGACTATCTCGGCGACACGGGGGCCTCGACCGAGGCGCTGTTCCGTCATCTCGACCACATCGCCCAGCTGGTCGGCATCGACCATATCGGCCTCGATCTCGTCTTCGATGCCGAAGCGGTGTCGAACTTCGCCCGCAGCCGCGCCGATGAATGGCCGCAGGCCCGCGACCCGAACTGGCCGGGCTTCCGGTACGCCAGGCTTTCGCAGCTCGTGGAGCTGGTGCGGATGATGCTGTCGAGGGGCTATTCGGAGAGCGACGTCGCCAAGTTCCTCGGCGGCAACTACCTGCGCATCGCGCGAGCGTTCTGGGGCTAGGACGAAGCGCGCGTCCGGAGGTCGTTGAGGAGCGCGCCCGACACCACGCGCGGCACCTTGTTCTGGCCGCCGAGCTTGCCGCGCGCGCGCATCCAGTCGGCGAAGAAGCCCGGCCGCACCGCCAGCACCTCCGGCGGGTCCATGCCGGTGCCGCCCGAGCGATGCGCGGCGTAGTCCTCGTTGCGCGCGCGGAGATCGGCATCGGTGGCGGCGGCGAAGCGGGCAACCGCCGCGGCGTCGGGCGGCGGATCGAACTCGACGATGTAGAGGTGCCGGCCGAGCGCGCGGCGCTCATCGGGATAGATCGCACCGACGCTGAAGTCGGATACGGCGGCGCCGATCGCCCGTGCGCCCGCGGCGACGGCATGCTCCAGCTCCTCGCCGATCACATGCTCGCCAAAAGCCGAGAGTGAATAGCTCGTGCGGCCGGTGACCAGGAGGCGAGGGGGATCGCGGTCGACCAGGCGCACCGCGTCACCGATCACGTAGCCGAACAGCCCGGCATTGGTCGACAGCACGATGGCGTAGTCGATGCCGGTCTCGGCATTGCCGATCCAGTGGCGGGTCGGACTCTCGGCACCGAGCTCGGCGACCGGCACGAATTCGTGGAAGAGGCCGTTGTCGAGGATCAGCCTGAGGCCTTCGCCAGGGCCGCGATCGGCGACGGCGATGAAGCCCTCGCTCGCGGCATAGACTTCGCGCGTCTCGGCGTTGCTCCCTTCGAGCCAGCGGGCGAAGCCGGTCTGATACGGAGCAAAGCCGACGCCGCCATGCACGACCAGCTCGAGATCGGGAAACCACGAGGCGAGCCGTCGCGGGTCGCTGGGCGAGAGCGCCGCGAGGCGCTCGAAGAGGATGAGCAGCCAGCTCGGTGTGCCGCTGATCGAGCGGATATCGGGAGGGGCCGCGCGCGCGATGCGGTCGAGCTTCTCGTCCCAGTTCTCCAGCAACGCCAGGCCCGGCGGCGGGAAGTAGCGCCGCTGCGCCCAGAGCGGCACCTGGCACGCGGCGATGCCGCTGAGATCGCCGGAGCGCACGCCGGGCGCGCGCTCGATCAGCCCGGTCGAGCCGCCGAGCACGAGGCTCGGGCCGCCGAAGATGCGGCTTTGCGGCTTGGCGTTCAGATGCCAGGTCAGCACGTCGAGCGCGGCGCGCTTGTTGGCGTCGATCATCTGGCGCGAGACGGGGATCCACTTGGTGGTGCCGGAAGAGGTCCCGGAGCTGACGGCCAAATGCCCGATGCGTCCGGGCCAGGTCACGTCATCGATCGCCGGGAAAACCGGCTTCAGCCAGTCGCGCCAGAAATCCTCGTAACGGCGCAGCGGCACCTGCTGCTGGAAATCGGCGACGGAGTTGATCGATCGGAAGGCATGCGCACGCCCGAAGCGCGTGTCGCGTGCGCGGCGAAGGAGGGAGAGAAGCTCGCATTCCTGCGTCCTGACCGGATCGAGCCGCGCGAGGCGCCGGCGGCGGTGCCAGCCATAGAGGCGCAGCAACGGCGTCGCGTCGCGCATGGGGTCAGCCGGGTCGTCCGAACACACGTGTCAGGAACCTGCCTAAGTCGCGGTTGGAGAGGGCGCGGATTTCGGCATCGGCGCCCATCATGTAGGGACGGTTCTCGACGCAGAGGAAGAGGCTGATCTTGCGCAAGAAGGGCCCGCCCATGGCCAGGCCCGTGCGGTCGTCGCGCACGGTTCCATCCCGCTCGACGATGAAGCGGCAAGGATTGAGCAGGCGACCGATCGGGCGCAGCGGCGTGCCGCCATCCCATTGGTGTACGGCGCCGTTGTAGGCGATGGTCTCGACCGCGCTGCCGCCCTCGCGCATATCCTCGGCGATCTGACGGCAGCGATCGGGATCGATCAGCTCGTCGCCCGTGCCATAGAGCATGAGCAGCGGCGCGCCGGTCGTGCGCCTGTCCTCGAAGCGCGCGATGCAGGGGCCGTAGAAGGCGACATGGCCGGCGAAGCGAAGCCCCGAAGGCGCTAGCTTCTCCGCCACCTGCGCCTGTAGCGCGTACATGGTCGACATCGCGCCATAGGAGAATCCCGCGAGCACGACTCGTGTCGGATCGATCTCCGGACGATCGGCGAGAAAGGCCAGCGCCGCATAGGCGTCCGCGAGCACCATCGACTCGGTGATCTCAAGCAGGCGCTCGACGAAGGTGGTGGCGCGGTCGCGGCGCGGCGCGAAGCTGTCGACGACGAGAGCGGCGACGCCCATGGTCGCGAGCTGGGCGCCGTAGGTGAGCTCGCGCGCCCACAGCACGCCGCCGGACCCGTGCAGCATGATCACCGCCGGCACCGAGCGAGGCGCCAGGGTCCCCGACGGCAGGAACAAACGCCCCTGAGCGGTGGTCGGCTCGGCATCGCCGATATCGGCCGGGGTGAACGGGCTCGTGCTCGGGAAGATGATCTCGAGGGAGCGGATCTCCGCGGTTTCCGATAGCGAGGGCCAGGGATCGCGGATCCGCCACTCGGCCATGGCGGGGCTGGTCAGCATCGCCAGCAGGAGAGCGAGGACGACACGCATGGCGAGCGCTACTTCAGGATCGATCCGAGCACGCCGCGCACGATCTGCCGGCCGATGGCCGAGCCGATCGAGGAACTGATCGAGCGCACGACGGTCTTGGCGGCGGTCTCGGCGATGGTCTGCCGCGGCCGTCCTGCCGGGGCGCGCGGCATCCGCGATGGCGGGACGCGCTGGCCGGTCGGCGCCGGCGCCTGGGGCGTCTCGCGCGGCCGGCCCCAGGGATTGGGGATGCCGATTGCATCCGCCGCCTTGCCCCAGGGGTTGCTCGATGGCGGCGGCTCGGCCGCCTTGGCGAGCTGCTCGAAGGCGGATTCGCGATCGACCCGCTGGTCGTAGCGGTCGCCGATCGGGCTCATGCCAAGCGTCGCTCGCCGCTCCTCGGGCGTGATCGCGCCAAGGCGCGAGGCCGGCGGGCGGATCAGCGTGCGGACGACCGGCGTCGGCGTGCCGCGCTCGTCTAGCACGGAGACCAGCGCCTCGCCTATGGCCAGTTCCGAGATCGCCTGTTCCGCGTTGAGGCCGGGGCTGGCGCGGAAGGTCTCGGCGACGGCGCGCACGGCCTTCTGATCGCGCGGGGTGAACGCGCGGAGCGCATGCTGCACGCGATTGCCGAGCTGGCCCAGCACGGTCTCGGGGATGTCGAGCGGGCTCTGCGTCACGAAGAAGATTCCGACGCCCTTGGAGCGGATCAGCCGCACGACCTGCTCGACCTTTTCGATCAGCGCGGGATTCGCGTCCTTGAACAGGAGATGCGCCTCGTCGAAGAAGAAGACGAGCTTCGGCTTGTCGAGGTCGCCAGCCTCCGGCAACGCCTCGAACAGCTCGGCCAGCAGCCAGAGCAGGAAGGTGGCGTAGAGGCGCGGCCGCTGGATCAGCTGGTCGGCGGCGAGCACATTGATGGCGCCACGCTGCTGTCCGTCGGTCATCAGGAGGTCATTGAGGTCGAGCGCCGGCTCGCCGAAGAAATGCTCGCCGCCCTGCTCCTCGAGCTGGAGCAGCGCGCGCTGGATGGCGCCGACCGATTGCGGCGAGACCTGGCCGTAGGTCGCGCGCAGCGTCTCCGACTGCTCGCTGACATGCTGCAGCAGCGCGCGCAGATCCTTGAGGTCGAGCAGGAGCAGGCCCTCGTCGTCGGCGAGCTTGAAGGCGAGCGCGAGCACGCCTTCCTGCACCTCGTTGAGTCCGAGCAGGCGCGCGAGCAGCAGCGGTCCCAGTTCCGAGATCGTCGTGCGCAGCGGATGGCCGTTCGTCCCCAGCAGGTCCCAGAAGAGGACAGGGTAAGCCTGCGGCCGGTAGCCGGCCGGGCCGGTGGCCTTGGCGCGCTCCATGAGCCTGGCATCGCCGCGTCCCGGCTGGCTCATCCCGGCGAGATCGCCCTTCACATCGGCGACGAAGACCGGCACGCCCGCCGCCGACAGGCCCTCGGCCAGGCCCTGCAGGGTCGCGGTCTTGCCGGTACCGGTCGCGCCGGCGACGAGGCCATGGCGATTGGCCATCGCCGGCAGCAGATGCACCGGCGCTTTCGCCTTGCCGATCAGAATGGGTTCCACCATCGAAGCCACCTCATTTCCCCAGCCGCCTCAAAGCGGATATCGTGCGCGCCCACCCGAAGCAAGAGGAGCGCGCGGATGTCTGGTCGGATCGAGGAAAGGCTGAAGGAACTCAAGATCGAGCTGCCGAAAGCAGCGGCGCCCGCGGCCAACTACGTCCCCTATACGATTTCCGGGCGGCTGCTCTTCGTCGCCGGCCAGATCCCGATCGTCAATGGCCAGCTCAAATATGTCGGCACCGTCGGCCAGGACCTCTCGATCGAGGATGGCGCGGCTGCGGCGCGGCTCTGCGGGCTCAACCTGATCGCCCAGGCCAAGGCTGCCTGCGGCGGCAATCTCGACAAGGTCGGTCGTGTGCTCAAGCTCGTCGGCTATGTCCAGTGCACGACCGGATTCAAGGATCAGCCGAAGGTGATCAACGGCGCCTCCGACCTCATGGTGCAGGTGTTCGGCGATCTCGGCCGCCATGCCCGCGCTGCGGTCGGCACCAACGCGCTGCCGCTGGGCGTCGCCGCCGAGGTCGAGGGCACCTTCGAGCTGCTCTAGGCGCCATGGACGGCGACGCGCAGATCTCTGTCCGCGTCGTCGAACGCATCGCCGATATCGATGCGGCGGTGTGGAATGCCTGCGCGGGGAACGACAATCCGTTTCTCCTTCATGCTTTTCTTGCCGCGCTCGAGGAGTCCGGCAGCGTCGCGCCCGATACCGGCTGGCTACCCCAGCATCTGATCGCCGAGGACGAGAAGGGCAGCGTCCTCGGCGTCGTCCCCGCCTATCTGAAGAGCCATTCGCAGGGCGAATACGTCTTCGACCATGGCTGGGCCGATGCCTATATGAAGGCAGGCGGTCGCTACTACCCGAAGCTCCAGATCGCGGTGCCGTTCACGCCGGCGACCGGCCGGCGCATCCTGCTGCATCCCGACACCGATCCCGATCTCGTCGAGCACCTCGCCGACGCCTCGCTGACCCTGGCGCAGAAGCGCCGCGCCTCCTCGGTGCACATCACCTTTCCGACCGAGGCCGAATGGAGCCGGCTCGGCGAGGCCGGCTGGATCCGCCGCATGGGCCAGCAGTATCACTGGCTCAACGAGGGCTACCGGAGCTTCGACGACTTCCTCAACGCACTCTCTTCACGCAAGCGCAAGACACTGCGCAAGGAGCGCCGCGAGGTCGCCGACAGCGGCATCGCCGTGCGTGCGGTTACCGGATCGGAAATCAAGGAGGAGCACTGGCGCACCTTCCATCGCTACTACCTCGACACGGTCGACCGGAAATGGGCGCATGCCTATCTGAATGAGGCGTTCTTCCTCCGCCTCGGCGAGACCTTCTCCGATCGCGTCGTCATGGTGATCGGCGAGGCCGGCGGGAGGATGATCGCGGGCGCGCTCAATCTCTTAGGATCCGACACGCTCTACGGCCGCAACTGGGGCGCCGACGGCGCCTATAAATTCCTGCACTTCGAGGCGTGCTACTACCGCGCCATCGACTTCGCCATCGAGCATGGACTGAAGAAGGTCGAGGCCGGCGCGCAGGGGCCGCACAAGATCCAGCGCGGATACCTGCCGACACCCACATACAGCCTGCACCACATCTTCGATCAGCGCCTGGCGCAGCCGGTCGCCGAGGCGCTCAAGCGCGAGCGCGCCCATGTCGCGCGCGAGATCCAGCGCCTGATGGAGTTCTCGCCGTTCCGAAAGGAAAACGAGGATTGAACCGACATTCCCCGGATGACCCCGTGGAACGGTGCAAACCCTAGCAGTCTGGCCTGTTCCGGGGAAGCCATGGGCGAGCAACCCCGTTTCCCCGCTGCTTCCGCGATGTACGACCTCCCGAACGACGT
>VGEH01000004.1 GCA_016869375.1 Alphaproteobacteria bacterium
CACCCGCCAGATGCTCCATCTGCGACCCCGGTCCAATGAGACAAGACGTTGCGTCCTATGGCTCAAATGGATTCGACGCCGCCCAGTTCAATGGTTCATCTGGGAAATGCGGGACTATACCATCTCAGGGTTGCAGTTGCTCCAGCGCTCAGGCCAGTGCCCTCAGGCGAGGGCAGCGGAACTCCACCCGCTGCGGCAGCGCGAGGCCGGCATCCGACCACGAACGCGCTTTTTCCGTTTGCGGAGCCGTGCTTCACTCCGCGCAATGAAACGCGCCCGGGGGCGGGGTTGCTGGAACTCAGGCAAGTCGTCAAAACCTTCGGCAATCTGAGAGCGGTAGACGGCGTCGACCTCGATATTGGGGCCAACCGGATCACCGGCGTGATTGGGCCGAACGGCGCCGGCAAGACGACGCTGTTCAATCTGATCGCCGGATCGCTCAAGCCGGATGCCGGCGAGGTCAGCTTCGCCGGCATGAGGATCGACGGCGTCTCGCCGGACCGCATCTTCCGCCACGGGCTTGCGCGGACCTTCCAGATCCCGCGGCCGTTCCCGCAGATGACCGTGCTCGAGAACGCCATGCTGGTGTCGCTGAACCAAACAGGCGAGCGCTTCTGGGCGAATTGGTGGCAGGCGGGCCGCGTCGCCAGCGAGGAGAAGGCCGGGCGCGAGCGCGCCGTCGAGGTCTTGCGCTTCTGCGGCCTCGGCAATCATCTCGGCCATATGGCCGGCGCGCTCTCCGGCGGTCAGCAGAAGCTGCTCGAGCTCGCGCGCGTGCTGATGATCGAGCCGAAGATGATCCTGCTCGACGAGCCGGCGGCCGGCGTGAACCCTTCGCTGATGGAGACGCTGATCGAGAAGATCCAGGCGCTGCATGCGCAGGGCGTCACCTTCCTGATCATCGAGCACAATATGGATCTGGTAATGCGCCTCTGCCATCCGATCGTGGTGATGGCCCAGGGAAAGGTGATCCTCGAAGGCGCGCCCGAGGAGATCCGGCGCCACCCCGATGTGATCGACGCCTATCTGGGCCACGCATGAGCGAGCCCATCCTGATTGCGCGCGACATCGTCGCTGGATACGCGCCCGATCTGCCGATCGTGCATGGTGTCTCCGCCGACATCGCGCCGGGCGAGGTCGTCACCATCATCGGCCCCAACGGCGCCGGGAAATCGACCTTCGTGAAGGCTTTGGTCGGTCTGCTTCCAATCTCGGGCGGGCGGGTGACGCTCGGCGGTCGGGATATCACAGGGCGGCCGGCGCATGCGCTGGTCGCGGACGGGATCGCCTTCGTGCCGCAGACCGCCAACATCTTCGCGTCGCTGACCATCCACGAGAACCTGGTGGTCGGCGGGCACACGGTGCGAGGCGACCTCAGGTCTCGCCTCGAGCGCTCCTACGCGATGTTCCCGGAGCTGGCGGCCAAGCGCAATCAGCGCGCCCGCGTGCTCTCGGGCGGTCAGCGCCAGATGCTGGCAATCGGGCGAGCGTTGATGACCAACCCGTCCGTGGTCGTTCTCGACGAGCCGACTGCGGGCCTTGCCCCCAAGGTCGTGGGCGAGGTTTTCGTCGAGCTCCGGCGACTGGCGACGAGCGGTGTCGCCGTCCTGATGGTCGAGCAAAATGCCCGTGCCGCGCTCGCGATCTCCGACCGCGGCTGCGTGCTCGCCGAAGGCAGGAACCGCGCCGGCGGCCGGGCCGCCGATCTCCTGGCCGATACCGTCCTGGCCGAGGCCTTCCTCGGCGGAAGGAAGGCGCATTGATGCTGGCGCAGTCGCTCGCCGACGGCATCCTGACCGGCGCGATCATCGCGCTCGGCGCGATCGGCGTCTCCTTCGGCCTGCAGATCCTGAAGTTTGCGAACTTCGCCCATTCGGAGCTGCTGACCTGGGGCGCCTATCTGGCGCTGGTCTTCGTCGCCTTCGCCGGACCTGGCACGCCGACCGCGGAGCTTTCCTTCGGCTGGCAGATGATGGCGGCGATGCTGCTGGCGGCGCTCTTGACCGGCGGCCTCGCCTGGCTCGTCGATCTCCTGATCTTCCGGCGGCTCCGGCGGATGGGCTCGCATCCGATGTCGCTGGTCTTCGCCGCTTTCGGCGCCGCCCTGGTCATGCGGCACGTCGTCGTGCTGATCTGGGGGCACGGCACGCATTTCTATACGCGCGAGCTGCAGATCGCGATCGAGGTCCTGCCCGGCGTGCGCATGCTGCCGGATCAGATCTTCATCCTTGGGCTCGCGATCGTCATCGTCGTGGCGCTCCACCTCTATCTGACCTACAGCCGAACCGGCATGGCCATGCGGGCGATGGCGGAAAGCCCGTCGCTCGCGCGCGCCTGCGGCATCGAGGTCGAGAACGTGATCCGCTGGACCTGGATCCTCTCCGGCGGTCTCGCCGCGATGGCCGGCGTGTTCCTGGGCCTGACGCCGCAGCTCCACCCGGAGATGGGCTTCAGCCTTCTGCTCGCGCTCTTCGCCGCCTCGATCCTGGGCGGCACCGGGTCTCTCGCCGGTGCCGTGATCGGCGGCCTCCTGGTCGGTCTCGCCGAGAACCTGTCGGTGTTCTTAATCGGTTCCGGCTACAAGACGGCGATGCCGTTCCTCGTCCTGTTGCTCGTCCTCTTCTTCCGGCCGCAAGGCCTGTTCGGAGAGAAGTCGTGATCGGTATCTTCTCCTATCTGGTCTTCTTCGCCTGCATCGTGCTGATCCTCGGTGTCATGACGCTCGGGCTCAATCTGCAATGGGGCTACACAGGCCTCTTCAACGCCGGCGTCGTCGGCTTCTACGCGATCGGCGCCTATGCGCATGCGATCCTGGTCACGGCGCCGCGGCCCGATCTTATCGGCAATTTCGGCCTTCCCTGGATCGTCGGCATCGCCGGCGCGATGGCGGCGAGCGCGCTCGCCGCGTGGATCATTGGCCTCGCCACCATCCGATTGCGTGGCGACTACCTCGCCATCGCCACCTTCGGTATCGCCACCACCATTCAGCTGGTGACGCTGAACTGGGACAGCTTGACCGGCGGCGCTCAAGGACTGCCGGCGATCCCGCGGCCGCTCTCGACCTGGTTCGGCAGCCCGCTTGGCTTCAACCTCTTCTACCTGGGGCTCCTGATCGCCATCGTCGGCCTGGTCTACTGGGCGCTCGAGCGCATCTTGAGGTCGCCCTGGGGCCGGGTGCTGAAGGCGATCCGCGAGGACGAGACCGCGGCGATCGCCCTCGGCAAGAGCGCGCAGAGCTTCCGCCTCCAGGCCTTCGTGCTCGGCTCGACGCTGATGGGGCTGGCCGGGGCGCTCTATGTCAGCTTCATCGGCTTCGTCAGCCCCTTCGACTTCCTGCCGATTCTCACATTCCAGATTTGGGCCATGCTGATCGTCGGCGGCAGCGGCAACAACAAGGGAGCCCTGCTCGGCGCGCTGACCATCTGGGGCATCTGGGCCGCCTCCGGCGTCCTGATCGCCAAGCTGGTGCCGCCCGCCTATGCCGCGCAGGGCGGCGCCGTCCAGGTGATCCTGATCGGTCTCCTTCTGGTCGCCTCCCTGCTGTTCCGGCCGCGCGGGCTGATCGGCGAGGTTCCAGTGGTCTCGCGCCACGCCGATGACTAAGCTTCCCCCATAAGAGCGGCGTCCTAGAGGGAGACTCGCGTCATGAAGAAGTGGATTGCGCTTTCGGCCGCGCTGGTTGCGGCGGTCGCGCTGGCACCGTCCGATGCGGCGGCGCAGGCGAATTGCCCGGTGAAGATCGGCGGCGTGCTGCCGCTGACCGGATCGATGGGCCCGATCACCAAGAAGATCGCCGAGAGCGCGCAGCTCGCGGTCGAGCACATCAATGCGGGTGGCGGCGTCAAGGGCTGCCCGGTGCAGTTCATCCTGCGCGACGATCAGGGCCAGCCGACTGTCGGCGTCGACGCCGCCAAGTACCTGGTCGAGGTCGAGCGCGTGCAGGCTTTCACCGGCACGATCTCCTCGGGCGTCACCGGCCCGATCATCTCCTCGATCACCGCGCCGTCGAAGGTCGTGCAGATCAGCTGCTGCTCGACCGCGACGCCGTTCACGCTCGATGGCCGCAGCCAGGGCTATTTCTTCCGCACGCTCCCGACCAGCAAGACGCAGGCCGTCGCGACTGCCAGCGAGATGGCGCGCCGCGGCCTCAAGCGGACGGCGATCATCTACGTCAACACCGACTTCGGCCAGGACATGACGCGCTTCGTCAAGCTGGCGCTGCCGAAGCTCGGCGGCGACATCGTCGCCGAGGTGCCCTACACCGACAACCAGCCGAGCTATCGCGCCGAGGTCACCAAGGCGTTGGCCGAGAAGCCGGAGTCGCTGCTGCTGATCGGCTTCCCCAAGGATGCCGTCACCATCGTGCGCGAATGGCTGTCGCTCGGCGGCACGCAGAAGATCGCGCTCAACAACTCGATGCGGGTGAAGGACTTCGTCGACGGCGTCGGCGGACGCTTCCTCAACGAGTCGTTCGGCATGGATAACGCCCAGGTCCAGGGACCGACCGTCGATGCGTTCAACAAGGCCTTCGAGGAGAAGTACAAATACGACAGCAAGGGCCCTGGAGTGCATACCCAATACGACGCCATGATGGCGATTGCCCTGGCGATGAACATCGCCAAGGATCTGACCGGGCCGTCGATCAAGGATGCCGTCCGCCAGATCCACGCCGCGGGCGGCGCCACCGTCGGCACTGGGCCTGAGGAGTACAAGAAGGCGCTTGAGCTGATCAAGGCCGGCAAGCCGATCAAGTATCATGGCGCCACCGGGCCGATCGAGTTCGACGTCAATGGCGATGTCACCGGACCGGCGCTGGTGTGGAAGATCGTGAACGGCGAGATCGTCACCGATCACGTCATCTCGATCGACCAGATGCAGGCGCTGTTCAAGCGGATCGACGGCTGACGCCGAGCGACCGGCCGGCAGCGATGCCGGCCGGTCTCCTTGCTTTAAGAGGACTCCCGTGAGCGACGATCGCTACGAGCTCTATGACCTCAAGGTCGAGGTCGTGGCGCCGCCGGATTCGCGTGTCTATTGCGGCGCCAAGATCGGCGACTCCTTCGAGTTGCGCGGCGAGATGCTGCATCTCCCGCCGGGCCAGGGGTTCTCCATCTACTCTCTTGCGGCTCTACTGCCGCTCCTGCCGGCGAAACAGCGGCCGACCCATCCAAACGACTGGATGTCGACGGATGCTGAGGTCGCCTGTCCGGATCCCAATTGTCCGACGCGCTTTCGCATCACCCGCTTAGGGAAACGCGGCTTCGCGCATGCAGACGTGACCGCCGTGCCTCTCGACGGAAAGAAGGGCTGACATGGCGGTCGAACGGCAGGAGCTGGCGCCTGGCTACGAGATCTCGCGCCTTCTTCGCGGCGGCTGGCAGCTCGCCGGCGGCCACGGGCGGGTCGATCGCGAACGTGCGGTCGACGACATGGCGGCTTTCGTCGACCAAGGCGTAACCACTTTCGACTGCGCGGACATCTACACCGGCGCCGAGGAGATGATCGGCGACTTCCGGAGCCGCTTCGAACGCCAGCGCGGCAGGGCGGCTCTGCGGACGCTCAAGGTGCACACGAAGTTCGTGCCGGACTGGGACAAGCTCGGGAAGCTCGACCGCGGCTACGTCGAGAGCATCATCGACCGTTCGCTCATACGCCTGAAGATGGAGCGCCTCGACCTTGTTCAGTTCCACTGGTGGAACTACGCGGTGCCGGGCGCCGTCGAAGCGGCGCTGATCCTCCGCGACCTTCAGCGCGCCGGAAAGATCGACCGCGTCGGCGCCACGAACTTCGATACCCCGAACACGAAAGCGCTGATCGACGCCGGTGTGCCGCTGGTCTCCATGCAGATCCAGTACTCGCTGCTGGATCCCCGCGCCGAGAACGGGCTCGTTCAGCTGGCACGGGAGAAGGGCTTTGGTCTGCTCTGCTACGGCACCTTGGCCGGCGGCTTCCTGACCGACACCTGGCTCAACAAGCCGGAGCCGGCCGAGGGCACGCTGACCAACCGTTCGCTGATCAAGTACAAGCTGATCATCGACGATTTCGGCGGCTGGGGCCTGTTTCAGGAGCTGCTCACCGTCCTTGATGCCGTCGCGCGCCGGCATGGCGTCACCATCGCCGCCGTCGCCGGTCGCTGGATGCTCGACCGGCCAGGCGTCGCCGGCATCATCGTCGGGGCGCGCTACGCCGACCACCTTGCGGCTGATCTCAAGATCTTCGATGTCATCCTCGATGCCGCGGATCGCGCCGCCATAGACCAGGTGCTGGCGCGCCGCCAGGGACCGCGCGGCGACACCTTCGAACTCGAGCGCGACCGCAACGGACGCCACGGTCGCATCATGAAGTACAATCTGAACGCGGCCTGATGTGAAGACTCCCGAACGCACGACGCTCGCTCCCGGGCTCGAGATCAGCCGCATCGTCACCGGCCTCTGGCAGGTCGCCGATCAGGAGCGCGACGGGAAGACCCTCGACCCGGTCGCCTCGGCCGAGGCGATGGCCGACTACGCGGCGGCCGGTTTCGACACCTTCGACATGGCGGATCACTACGGCAGCGCCGAAGTGATCACCGGCCATTTTCTGCGCGGTGCCGGGGCGACCCCCAGGTCACGTGCCTTCACCAAGTGGTGCCCGACGCCGGGACCTATGACGACCGAGCTCGTCACTGCGGGCATCGGGCGCTCTCTGGAGCGTCTGCAGGTTGGGGCCATCGACTTGCTGCAGTTCCACTGGTGGACCTTCCAGCATCTCGACTACATCGAGGCGCTCGAGGAGCTGAAGGCGCTCAAAGAGGCCGGAGCCATCCGTCACCTCGGTCTCACCAACTTCGACACGGATCACCTGCGCGTCGCGGTCAAGCACGGTATCCCGATCGTAAGCAACCAGGTCTCCTTCTCGCTGCTCGATCGCCGCGCCGCCGGCGACATGACGGATTTCTGCCTTGAGAACGGCGTACGCCTGCTCGCCTATGGCACGCTCGGCGGTGGCTTCCTGACCGACGCCTGGCTCGGCAAGTCGGAGCCGGTGAGCATCCCCGACTGGAGCAAGTCGAAGTACAAGCGTTTCATCGATGCCATCGGCGGCTGGCCGGTTCTGCAGAGACTGCTGCAGACGCTGTCGGACATCGGCAAGAAGCATGGCGCCTCGATCGCCAACGTTGCCACGCGCTGGGTGCTGCGGCAGCCGGCGGTCGCCGCGATCATCGTCGGCGCCCGCCTGGGTGAGCGCGAGCATCGTGCCGACAATCTCAAGCTCTTCTCCTTCGCGCTCGACCAGGGCGACCTGGCGGCGATCGAGACGAGCCTGTCGGGATCGAAGTCGATCCCCGGCGATTGCGGTGACGAGTACCGGAAGCCGCCTTTCCTCACCGCCTCGGGCGATCTCAGCCATCACCTGGAGAGTATCCCGAAGTTCTTCGCGGCGGCGCCGGTGCCCGGGCGCCCGGGCCGGATGCGCGTTTTCTCCGGCAGCGAATGGGAGCCCATCGCCGGCTATTCGCGCGCGGTCCGCGTCGGCAACCGCATCCTGGTCAGCGGCACGACGGCGACCGCCGGCGCCGGCAAGGTGGTCTGCCCCGGCGATGTTGGCGGCCAGACCGTGTTCATCCTCGACAAGCTCGCCGCCAGCCTCGCCGCGCTCGGCGGCAGCCTCGAAGACGTGGTGCGGACGCGCATCTACCTCGCAGATGCCGGCCAATGGGAGCCAGCTTCGCGCGCGCATGGCCGCTACTTCCGCGATGTCTTGCCGGCCAATACTCTGTACGAGATCGGTCGTCTCGTCGGCGACTACTTGGTCGAGATCGAGGCGGAAGCGGTCGTCGACTAGCGCTTGGGTTCTCCGTACCAGCGGGGCGTGTAGACCCAGGGGGTAAGATCGATAGTGCGCGTCGTCGACGACCCGATCAGCACCACCGTCCGCATGTCCACCATCTCCGGCGTGAGCTCGGCGAGCGTCACCTGACGCATCGTCTCGTCCGGCCGGCCGATATCTCGTCCGAGAATCACCGGCGTCTCCGGCTTGCGATGCGCGCAGAGGATTTCGATCGCGCGGCCGAGCTGCCAGGGACGCGCGCGCGAGATCGGGTTGTAGAGCGCGAGCACGAGATCGGCGGACGCGGCGAGCTCCAGCCGGCGCTCGATGATCTCCCAGGGCTTCAGATTGTCGGAAAGGGAGAGGACGCAGAAATCGTGGCCGAGCGGCGCTCCGGCGCGGGCTGCCGCCGCCTGCGCTGCCGAGATGCCGGGCATGACGACGATCTCGACGCCGCGCCAGGCGGGGCTCTCGGCTCCATCGAGCGCCTCCATCACCGCCGCGGCCATGGCGAAGATGCCGGGATCGCCTGAAGAGACCACGGCGACGCGCCGGCCCTGCGCGGCGAGAGACAGCGCATGCCGGGCGCGTTCGAGCTCCTCGCGGTTATCGGAGGCATGGATCGCTTGGTCCGGCCGGAACGGTCCCGCCATGCGCACATAGGTCTCGTAGCCGACGATGTCCTGGGCCTCTGCCAGCGCGCGGACGGCCTCGGGCGTGCGCCAGTCGAGTGTGCCGGGTCCGAGCCCGATGACGGCGAGCCGGCCGCGAGCTCGCCCGGTCGAGGCGATGTCGAGCGGCGCGGCGGCGACGGCGATGGCGGCCGAGGCGTCGGCGGGGCTCTGCTCGATCGGCACGGGTATCGCGGCTCGCGCGATCTCGGCCGGCGATCCGTCGATGCCGAAGAAGCGCAGCGGCTTGGCGAGAGCGGCGGCGACCGCGTGGATCTCCGGCTTATCGGCGTGGCGCTCCGCGGCGAGGACGGCCGCAACCGATTGCGGTGCGATGCCGGCTTGTCGTAGCGCTTCGACGACGTGCGTCGACAGATCCGGTTGCCCGGCAGCGACGGCGACGACGACCGAGCGCGGATGGAACACCAGCTCGCGTTCTCTGGGCTCGACGTCGCGCACGGTGACGGTGATCGTGAGCTGGCCGGCGGGATCGAAGGGGAGGCGTGTCTCGGCAAGCCACGGTGCGTCGCCGGAGAGGCGGACCTTCTCGCCGGCGAGCAGATCGGACATGAAGCGCTTGCCGGCGCCGGGATTGCGGACGACGTAGCCAGCGGGTGGATGCTCCAGCGTCGCGCCGAAGCGGACCTCGCCGGTGGTCGTGATCGCGGGCACGGTGTCCAGCGCCTGGCCGATGCGGCGCGCGAGATCGTTGACCCCGCGAAGCCCGCCGAGCAGCGGCACCACGGCGCTGCCATCCTCGGCGACGGCGATGATCGGCGGCTCGGCGTGCTTGTCTTGCAGCAGCGGTGCCAGTGCCCTGATGACGATGCCCGCGGCGCAGAAGGCGACGATCGGCACATCCTCGCGGAACAGGCGACGGACGGTTTCGCCGAACTCGTCGAAGGAAAAGTCGGTGTCACTGGTGCGGCCGGCGAGCCCGTAGATCGCAGCCCCGTCGAGTGCGCCGCGGACGCGCCTCGCGGCTTCCAGGCTGCCCTCGCCGAGGATGACGATGGTCGGCGCCTTGGTGCTTACGCCTGCCATTTCTGGCCGGGGATCAGGATCATCGAGAAATAGGGAACGGAGGCCGCATCGACCTCGGCCAGCGGCGCCGAGCGCTGGTTCTCCATCGTCGCCCGCTCGATGTAGAGCGCGCGGCCGGCGAGGCCGAGGTTGGTGACGACCCGGCGCACCTTCTCGAAATTGCGGCCGAGCTTCATCACCGCCGCGGCATCCGCTGCGGCGAGGCGCTTTGTCAGTTCCTCTTCCGGCAGCACGCCGGAGAGCACGGCAAGGCTCTGGTTGCGATAGGTGAGGGGAGCGCCGAGCGCGGATGAGCAGGCGACGATCGAGCAGACGCCGGGCACGACCTCGGTCTTGTATCGCGACGCGAGGCGGTCATGCAGGTACATGAACGAGCCGTAGAAGAACGGATCGCCTTCGCAGATCACCGCGACGTCGCGGCCCTGGTCGAGATGGCCGGCGACGGTCGCCGCCGCCTCGTCATAGAAGCCGGCGATGATCTCATCGTAGCTGAGCGGCGGCGGCAGGAACTCGGTCGTCACCGGATAGACCAGCGGCACGATTGTCTGCTCTGGCTGCAGATGGGCCTCGATGATCGAATAGGCGTTGCCCTTCTTGCCCTTGGCGACGAGATAGGCCACCACCGGCGCCGCGCGCAGGAGGCGGAGCGCCTTGACGGTGATCAGCTCGGGATCGCCCGGCCCGACGCCGAGGCCGAGGAGACGTCCGGTCGCCGGCATCACTCGATCTCCGTCGCCAACGCATTGACCGCTGCGGCGACCATGGCGCTGCCGCCGCGCCGCCCACTGACGACCACGAAGGGCACGCCGCGGCTGTTCTCGGCAAGCGCGTTCTTGGACTCGGCGGCGCCGACGAAACCGACGGGAAACCCGAGGATCAACGCCGGCTTCGGCGCGCCCTCGTCAAGCTTTTCGAGCAGGCGGAAAAGGGCGGTGGGCGCATTGCCGATCGCCACCACCGATCCCGCCAGATGCGGCAGCCAGAGATCGAGCGCGGCGGCGGAGCGCGTGTTGCCGATCTTCCGCGCGAGACCGGGCACCAGCGGATCGTCGAGCGTGCAGATCACGCGGTTCTCCGCCGGCAGCCGCGAGCGGGTGATGCCGTCGGCGACCATCTTCGCATCGCAGAGGATCGGTGCACCCCCTGCCAGGGCCTCCCGTCCTGCCGCGCCGGCACTGGCGGAGAAGCGGAGATCGCCGATGACGTCGACCATGCCGCAGGCATGAACGACGCGGACGGCGAGCTTCGAGAGATCGGGCGGGATGCCGGAGAGATCGGCTTCCTCGCGGATGATCGAGAAGGAGCGCCGATAGATTTCCTGGCCGTCGCGAATGTAGTCGATCACCGCGCCGGCCTCATGCGCTCGCGTGCCTGTTCGACGGTGAGCCCGGTCGCGACGCGTCGGCCGAAGCGATGCCCCTCGCGCGCGTCCTTGACGAAGAGGTCGTAGAGGCCGGGCGCCGATGCGAGCAGCGTCGTCTCCGCGACGGCGGCCGAGGCGCAGGAGCGCTCGCAGCCGCTGAGATGGAGAAAGCCGGCGTCGCCGAAGTCGGCAAACGTCATCGCGTCAGCCTTGGTGTCGGCGCGGCCCTTTGCGCATCCGGTGGAACCGGCGCAGGCGACGATCGCCGCCAGCGGATGCACTGGCGTGCAGATCAGGCCCAGACCTTCCAAGGCGTCGACCATACGCTTCGCTTGCTCCCGTCGAACCTCAGGCACCATCACGCTCTGCCACGGCGTCAGCCGCAGCTCCCCCGCCAAGCCCGCAAGTCTTGACAGCGCGTCCGGCGAAAGACGGCCCAGCGGCGGCACGCCGCCGACCGCGACGAACCCACTCTGCCTTTGCGCGCGGATGCCGACATGTCCCCTTGCGACCGGTGCTGGTCGCTGCCAGCGGCGCGCTTTGTCGCCGAGATTCGCGGACGAGCCAAGGCGTTTCGACAGGTGGCCGAGGAAGGGGTCACGAGGAAGGTGGCGGATGCGCGAGACCTCGGGATTGCCGCTCGCCACGTCGAGGAACAACTCGATCGCGGCGCCGATCGCGCCCGCCGCATCGGCGACGGCAACCGCGACGAAAGGCGCCGCATCGGCAGGGCACCCGGAGACGCCAAGCGCGAAAGTTTCGCCGTTCATCGCGGCGAGCCAGAGGTCATGCGGGTGATCGACGACCACGACACCCTCGCCGCCATCGACTAGCACTGAGAATTTCGGCGACAGCGTGCGGCAGGCAGGGTCGGTCTCCAGGTGGCGCAGGATGGCGGCCGCGATCGGGCCGGCGTCCAGGTGCTGGTGCGGGTCGAGGCCAGCCATCGGCGAGATCAGGACGTTCCGGACATCATCGCTGTCCGGATGCTCCGGTCCGAGACCCGCGGCGAGCAGATCCTCCGCGAGAGCGGCCGCCGCGCCTTGGCGGATGCCACGAAGCTGCAGATTAGCCCGGTTGGTCACCTCGATGATGCCGTTGCCGTAACGCGACGCGGCTGTGGCGACGGCGCGCGCGCCGGCGGCCGGCAGCCGGCCGAGTGGAATCTTGAGACGGCAGAGGCCGCCATCCTTGGCCGCCACGATCCGGAAAAGCCCGGGGCAGGCCGAGGCGCGAGGCGAAGCTGTCTCTTCGTTTACGGAACGGATCGCGTGCGCGGTCATGGTGACCGCGAGCATACCTGTATGGCCGGCAGGCGTCGCCGCCTGGGAACCAGTTACCCCACCCGTGGGTTGTTCGCCTGAGGCGCAGGTTCGCGTGGGCTCACCGCCCGTTCGCCTGGCCGTCCCTGGGGGCGACCATCAAGACGACCTCGTCCATCCTGAACTCCCTGGCCGAGAGCGAAAAGGAACGCCTGTCGCTCGACGAGATCGTGAAGGCGGCCAGCAGCCGCGCCCATGGCCTCGGCATCCTGCTCTTCGCGCTGCCGGAGACGATCCCGGCGCCCGTACCGGGCACCTCAGCCATCCTTGCCATCCCGGTGATCCTGATCGCCGCCCATCTGGTGGCTTTCGGCGAGGGGCCAGGCCTGCCGAAGCGCGTGCTGAGCCAGACCATGCCCATCTCGGTGATCCGGAAGGTGGCGCACTACGTCTGCCCGATCTTCCGGTGGATCGAGCGCTTCTCCTGTCCGCGCCTGGCCGCGATTGCCACGCGGGAGCGCCTGCTCGGTGGGATCTGCCTCGTGCTGGGACCAATCCTCGCGGCACCGATCCCCTTCGGCAATCTCGCCCCGGCCGTGGGTATCGTGATCATCGCCTTCGGCATGATCCAGCGCGATGGGGTGATGGTCCTGATCGGCATCGCCGTGGCCCTCATTCTCGCGCTGATCCTCTATCTTGCCGCTGAAGCCGTCTTGCCCGGCTGAGGCTGTTCGATGGAACGCACCGCCGCGATCCTCAGCGCCTCCGTGGTTCTCGCCGCCGGCCTCCTCACGCTCTCGCAGGTCGAGGCCGGGCGTCTCTCGATGCAGATGGTGCTGCACCTGGCAGCGATGAACGTGGCCGCGCCCATGGCCGCGACTGTCCTGCCAGCTTGGCCTGCGAGACGATCTTTCCTCTGGACGGCGGCGCTGACGCAGATCCTGCTGCTCTGGGCTTGGCACGCGCCGGCATCGCAACAGGCGGCCGCGGCGGCGCCGCTTCTGCATGTCGCCATGCTCGTTTCGCTGAGCCTGGTCGCGTTGCTTTTCTGGTATGCCGTCCTTTCCTCGGCCTCGGAGCGGCGCTGGAGCGCCGTCATGGCCCTGCTGCTGACGGGAAAGCTCGCCTGCCTGCTCGGCGCCTTGCTGATCTTCGCACCGAGCGATCTCTATCGGCTGGGGTCGCTCGACGACCAGCAGCTCGCCGGCCTTCTAATGGTGACGGCTTGCCCTCTGAGCTACCTCGTCGCCGGGGTCGTGCTGGCAGCGCAGGCACTTGCCCATCCAGAGCGTGTCGAAGCGCGATAGTGATGCGCCGCATCCTCTATACGGCGCTCGGTCTTGCCGCTGTCGGTAGCGTCGGGCTCCTGCTGTTCGCGTGGTCAGGCCTCTACAGCGTCGCCGCCAGCCGCGGCCATTGGCCTATGGTTGAGTGGGTCCTCGAGTTCGGGATGGAGAACTCGGTCGAGACTCATGCCCCAAATGTGACGCCGCCGCGTCTCGACGATCCGGATCTGATCCGCCTCGGCGCCGGGCACTTTCTCTTCGGTTGTGCCGAGTGCCACGGCGCGCCCGGTACCGAGGTCGGCCTGGTCGTACGCGGCATGCTGCCGCCGCCGCCCGATCTCAGCCGTCGCGTGTCGGCGTGGACCGACCAAGAATTGTTCTGGATCGTCAAGAACGGCATCAAATACACCGGCATGCCGGCTTGGCCGACGCTGGACCGCGACGACGAGGTCTGGGCGTTGATCGCATTCCTGCGCGCGCTGCCGTCCCTCGACCAGGCCGCCTATCGCGCGCTCGCCTATGGCGACGTGCCGGCGGAGCCGCAGAGCGGCGAGGGGGTCGCGATGTCGGGCGGCGCTTCGCGCGCGCTCGGCGCCTGCGCACGCTGCCACGGCGCCGGCGATCGCCCGCCGCTGAGCGCACTGGTCCCGCGTCTGCATGGGCAGCCTGCCGAGATGCTGGTCGAGGCGTTGCGCGCTTTCGCGGCAGGTGAGCGCCGAAGCGGCATCATGGAGCCGCTGGCGGCCGCGCTCTCCCGGCGCGCGGCCGAAGAGGTCGCCACCTACTACGCCGGCCTTGCTCCGCTGCCGCCGACATCGACCGTGCAGGCAGAGTCGATCGGCCGCCTGGCTGCGGAAGGCGATGCTGCGGCGGAGATCCCGGCTTGCATCTCATGCCATGACAGGCAGGCGCTGGCGATCTACCCGCGGCTGGCGGCTCAGAGCGCGCGCTATTTGGAGAACCGGCTGCGCGTGCTCTGGTACGCGCAACCGCGCACGCCGACACAGTCGATCATGGTGCCGATCGCGCGCCGTCTCAGCGAGCAGCAGATCCGTGATCTCTCGGCCTATTTCGCCGGCTTGCCGCCGGAGCAGCGATGACTGGCCTCCAGTCCATGTTCGCGCCGATGGGGCCGGAGGCGGCCCTGATCGCCGACCTCGCCGCCGTCCTGTTCGTCGGCGCTGCCGTCGTCCTGACCATCGTCGTCGCGGCGCTCTGGTTCGCCATGCTCGGGTCTTCAGCCGCACGCCGCGGGCTTGCGGCAGAAAGGGCGGTGATCGTCGGCGGCATCGTCTTTCCGATCGTTGCTCTCGCCGCGCTGCTCGCCTATGGCCTCTGGGTGATGCGCGCCAGCGTCGCCTCTCCAGCCGCATCGAACGCGATGCGGATCGAGGTCACCGGCGAGCAATGGTGGTGGCGCGTCGCCTATCGCGACGGCGATGGCCGCCGCATCGAGAGCGCCAACGAGATCAGGATCCCCGTCGGCCGCGATGTGGTGCTGACGCTCCGGTCTGCCGATGTGATCCACAGCTTCTGGGTGCCGAGCCTCGCCGGCAAGGTCGACATGATTCCGGGGCGTGTGAACACTTTGAAGATCGTCGCGAAGCAGCCAGGCGTCTATCGTGGCCAATGCGCGGAGTATTGCGGCGGCGCGCATGCGCTGATGGCACTCGAGGTCGTCGCGCTGCCGGAGGCCGAGTTTGCGTCCTGGCTCGCCGCCGAGGGAGCACAGGCGACGGACGCCGCCGGTGAGACCGAACGGCAGGGCAGGGAACTTTTCCTCGCGGCGGGTTGCGGCGCCTGTCATGCGATCCGCGGCACGCGGGCGGATGGCAGGATCGGCCCCGACCTGACGCGGGTCGGCGCGCGCCGCCAGATCGCTGCCGCGACATTGCCGGCCACGCGTGAGAACCTCGCCCGCTTCATCGTTGACGGACAGCATCTGAAGCCCGGCAACGGTATGCCGCCCTTCCGCGTCTTCTCGGCCGAAGAGCTGAGCGCCGTCGTCGCCTATCTCGCGAGTCTAAAGTGACCCGGGCAGCGACGGCCACGGGCGAATACCCAAACGACCTGCCGCGTCCGGAAGGGGAGCTGGAGCGGCTCGAGGCGGCATGGGAGCTGCCGAAGGGCTGGCGCATCGTGACCGCGGTCAACAACACGGTCATCGGTTACTTCTACATCGCCACCGCCTTCGGCTTCTTCGTGCTCGCCGGCATTCTCGCGCTCCTGATGCGCACCCAGCTCGCCGTGCCGGACAACACCTTCTTAGGCCAGGAGACCTATAACCAGATCTTCACCATGCATGGCACGGTGATGATGTTCCTGTTCGCCGTGCCGGCTGTAGAGGCCATGGGTGTTTTACTGCTGCCGCAGATGCTGGGCGCGCGCGACTTGCCCTTTCCCCGGCTCGGCGCCTTCGCCTTCTGGGCCTATCTGATCGGCGGCCTCGTCTTCTTCTGCACGCTTTTTGTCGGCCTTGCTCCTTCCGGCGGCTGGTTCATGTACCCGCCGCTCACGAGCGAGCGCTTCTCGCCCGGCGTCGGTGCGGATTTCTGGCTGCTCGGCATCGGCTTCATCGAGATCTCGGCGATTGCCGGCGCCATCGAGATCATCGTCGGTGTGCTGCGTACGCGCGCCCCCGGCATGACGCTCGACAGGATGCCGATCTTTGCCTGGACCATGCTGGTCTTCGCTGGAATGGTCGTCTTCGCCTTCCCCGCGGTGATCCTGGCGACGATCCTGCTCGAGCTCGAGCGTGCCTTCGACTGGCCGTTCTTCATCGCCGAGCGCGGCGGCGATCCGCTGCTCTGGCAGCACCTCTTCTGGTTCTTCGGCCACCCCGAGGTCTACATCATCTTCCTGCCGGCCGCCGGCATGGTCTCGATGATCGTGCCGGCGATGGCGCAGACCTCGATGGTCGGTCATCGGCTGATTGTAGTCGCGCTGATCGCGACCGGTTTCTTCAGCTTCGGCCTCTGGGTGCACCACATGTTCACCACCGGGTTGCCGGCACTCTCGCTGGGATTCTTCTCGGCGGCGAGCATGGCGGTCTCGGTGCCGAGTGGCCTCCAGGTCTTCGCCTGGATCGCGACCATCGCCGCTGGCCGGCTCAGGCTGACTGCGGCCTCCCTGTTCGTGCTGGGCTTCCTCTTCATCTTCACGCTCGGCGGCCTGACCGGCGTCATGGTGGCGATGGTGCCGTTCGATTGGCAGGCACATGACACCTACTTCGTCGTCGCCCATTTCCACTATGTGCTGGTCGGCGGCATGGTCTTTCCTCTGCTCTGCGCCTTCTATTACTGGGCCCCGGCTTTCAGCCGCCGGCCCCTGTCGGAGCGGATGGGCAAGTCCGCTTTCTGGCTGATCTTCATCGGCTTCAATGTCGCCTTCTTCCCGATGCACATCAGCGGCCTGATCGGCATGCCGCGTCGCGTCTACTCCTACCCGGCCGGACTCGGCTGGGATCTTCCGAACCTGATCTCGACGGTGGGAGCTTTCATCGTTGCGGCCGGCATCCTGGTTGTCTTGGCCGACTTCCTGCGCAACCTGCGGCCGACTCTGACCAAGTCGGCCGGCGACGTCTGGAAGGGCGGCACGCTCGAATGGCTCGAGAACCACACCTATGGCGCGCGCAGCGTCCCGCATGTCGACAGCCGCGAGCCGCTGTGGACGCACCCGAGGATGTCGGAGGACGTGAAGAAAGGCCGCTACTACCTGCCCGGCACGATGACCGGTGGGCGCGAGACCATCGTGACCTCGCCCGTCGAGGCAGTGCCGCAGTACCTGATGCGGCTCCCCGGTCCCGGATGGCCGCACCTGATCGCCGCCGTGTTCACCGCAGCCTTTTTCCTGCTGCTCACGGTCAAGGCCGTGGCGCTGGCGCTGGCCTGCGGCGGCATCGTCATCGCGGCGATGATTGCCTGGATGTGGAGCAGCGACCCCGCGTCGGCAGGCGAGGCGGATATCGGTGCCGGAATCAGCTTGCCGACCTATGTCGCCGGACCGACGCATCCGTCCTGGTGGGCGATGGTCGTCGTTCTCCTGGTCGCGGGAGCGCTCTATCTCTCTTACGTCTTCGGCTATCTCTATCTGTGGACGGTGTCACCAGCGACATGGCCGACGACACCGATCTCGATGCCCTCATGGCCCGTCACCTGCCTTATCGTGAGCGGCGTCGCTCTTGCGGCCGCGACCCGCCTTCTCGGGTCGTCCCGGCTTCTGTTTGCGCTCGCGCTGGCGTGCGGTATCGGCGCGCTGCTCGTGGGGTTGGCTCTCGATGCCTGGACCCAATGGCAAAGCGGTCTCAGGCCCTCCGCAAGCGGCTACGCCGCCATGGTCTATGCAAATGCGGTCCTGCAGGCACAGATCGCTGGTGTCGTCACCGCCATGGGCGCGTTCACGCTGGCACGACTCGTCGCCGGTCGGTTGGATGCGGATCGCCGCGTCGTCTTCGACAACCTCGCTCTCCTGTGGGGATATGCGATCGGCGAGGCCGCTCTCGGCCTGCTTCTGACCCATGGTTTCCCTCGCGTGGCGGGCTGAATCGGTGTTCCGGACCTTCCTTCGGCTCGGCGCCCCGCTCGCCTGGGCGCTGCACTTCCTGGTGCTTTACGGCGCTGAGTTTCTGGTCTGCAGCCGATGGGGATCGCAGGCTTATGCGGCGGTGGTCGCGGGGGCGACGCTCGCAGCACTGGCCGTGCTGGTCTTCGTCGTGCGGTCCACGGCCGCCGGCACGGGCTTCGTGGATCGAGTCGCATTCGCACTTGGATTGATGGGCCTCGGCGGCGTCCTGGCGACGACGATGCCCGCCTTCATGATTCCGATGTGCGTGGGCACGGCCTAGCCGTTTCGCTGGCGGTCGTAATTTCCCGTCCATCGCGGCGGTCCGGGCAAGCTTCGGCGCGACACGCGATCGGAGCCAGGGCGACATGCGACTTGCCGTCATTCACATCGGCCAGGAAACCAACGATTTCAACCCGGTCCCGACGACCATGCGGGACTTCAAGTCCTTCGGACTCTACGAAGGCGCCGAAGTCTTCGAGAAGATGGCCGGTGTCGGCCAGATCGGCGGCTACCTCGCCGCGGCGGAGGCGGCGCAGCGCCAGATCCAGTCCGTGCCGATCATCTGCGCCTGGGCGACGGCCGGCGGGCGCATCACGGTCGAATGCCGCCGCTTCTTCGAGGAGAAGATCAAGGCGGGCCTGAAAGCTACCGGCAAGATCGACGGCCTCGCGCTTCAGGTGCACGGTGCCTGTGCGGCCGAGGATCTGGACGATGTCGAGGGCGCCCAGATCGCGCTCTGCCGGCAGATCCTGGGGCCTGACATCCCGATCGTCGTCTCGCTCGACCACCACGCCAACATCACGCGCCAGATGGTCGAGAACGCGACCGCGGTCGTCGCGCATCGCACGCAGCCTCACGATCCCTACGACACCGGCAAGATCGGCGCCGAGATCCTGATCAGGGCCGTCGCCGGCGAGGTCAGGCCGGTCATGGCGTGGCGGAAGCTGCCGCTGCTCTCGCACCAGGAGCAATTCCTGACCTCGAAAGGGCCGATGAAGGTCTGGTTCGACCGGGCGCGCTCGATGGAGGCCGAGGACAAGCGCATCCTGCATGTCGCCAACTGCCCGATGCAGCCCTGGCTCGACGTCGCCGAGGGCGGCTGGGCCGCGGTCGTCGTCGCCGACGGCGACAAGGCGCTCGCCGAGGCGTGCGCCGACGAGATTGCCGACCTTGCCTGGTCGATGCGCGCGGAGTTCCAGAAGAAGGATGCAGTCGGGATCGACGAGGCCGTGCGGATGGCCGACCGGGCGCCGAAGGGCATCGTCTGCCTCAGCGATACCGGCGACACCGTCTTCGGCGGCTCGTCCGGCGACTCGAACCTGATCCTCGAGTCCATCCTTCGCCAGAAGATCCAGAGCACGGCGCTGATCCCGATGATCGAGCCGGTCACGGTCGCGCGGCTGTGCGAGGCCGGGGTGGGTAAGAGCGTCACGCTGCCGGTCGGCGGCCATGCGGCTAAGGCCTTCTTCAAGCCGCTGGAGGTGACCGGCACGGTTCGCCGCATCGCCGACGGGTGCATCGCGCTGACCGAGCATCGCCGCCCCGCCATCGACATGGGGCGCACGGTCATCTTCGAGGTCGGGCCGGTAACCATGATGATCAGCGAGCTGCGCGGCGTCGCCGGCAACCTGCCCGAGGTCTATCGCGCCTTCGGCGTCGAGCCGGTCGGCTACAAGATGGCAGTGCTCAAGACCGCGTCCAACTTCCAGTACTTCGCCCCGATCACCTCGGAGTTGATCCGGGTCGATACCACAGGCCCCGGCCAGTCGGATATCGCCGGCCTGCCGTGGAAGCGCGTCCCGCGCCCGATCTATCCGCTGGAGCCGGTCACATCCTGGCGAGGTTAACGTCTCGTCAGGCGAAACCGGTATTTCAGGAATCTTTCGCCAGTGTTTGACAGGCCGGAAGGGGCTTTGCCACTGTGGCGAATGCTCAGGAGGGTCCTGGGAGGACCCGCCGGGTGGGCTATTTGCATGATGCCATCGAGTAGGGGAGGTACCCGTCACATGAAGTTCGGTTCATTGCGTCCGTTGGGATTCTTGAGGGCGCTGCTGCTGGCAGGTGCTGCTCTCTCGACCGCGGCGGTCGGCGCTTCGGCGCAGGATCTGAAGGGGGGCCGCCTTCGGGTCGCCATCCTTGCCGACATCCACAACTTCGATCCCATGCAGTTCTCCGGCGTGAACTTCCCGCTGATCAAGAACCTGTATGACAGCCTGATCGAATACACGCCCGAGGGGCAGCCGATCCCGAACCTGGCCTCGGAGTGGAAGATCGCTCCCGACAGCAAGTCGGTCGCGATCACGCTCCGCTCCGGCGTCAACTTCCATAGCGGCAACCCGGTCAACGCCGAGGCGGTCGCGGCGACGCTGAAGAAGGCCGCCGATCCGCAGAAGGGTAAGAACGTCTATCCGACGATGTCGATCGTGCAGGATTGGACGGTCAACGGTCCGCTGGGGATCACGATCAACTTCAAGAACCCGGTGCCGGTCGGCCAGATCACCGACCTCCTGCAGTTCCTCTCGGTCATCGAGCCCTCGGGTATCGACACGGTCGAGACCAAGCATGCGGGTTCGGGTCCGTTCATCCTCGGCGAGCGCGTGCTCGGCCAGCGGGTGACGATGACCGCCAATGCCAAGTACTGGCAGAAGCCGCCGATCGTCAGCGAGATCGTGCTGACCGTCTTCAGCGACAATGACGCCGCCAGCGCCGCGATCGAGTCCGGCGCCGTCGACATCATCTATGGCGGCAATGCGCGCTCGGCCGTGCGTCTGCGCAATGCCGGCTACCAGCTGATCCAGGGCCCCGGCCCGCTGGTGCAGGTGTTCCGCATCAACGCCACCCGCGGACCGTTCAAGAACGACAAGTTCCGCCAGGCCTTCAACTACCTGATGGATCGCGAGGCGATTCTCCGCGTCGGCTATGCCGGCGTCGGCGAGGTGACCGCGCTTCCCTGGGCGCCGGCGAGCCCGGCGACCGACAAGTCGTACAACACCCGGTACGCCTTCAGCCTGGAAAAGGCGCAGGCGCTTCTCAAGGAGTCGGGCCTGTCGGCAGCCGAGCTCAGCAACTGGAAGCTGACCGCCAACGGCGGCGACCAGGACGGCATGGCGATCAGCCAGATCGTGCAGAGCACGGTTGCCAAGGTCGGCATGAATATCCAGCTCGACGTCAAGCAGGGCGCGGAGCTCACCGACGCCATGCTGACCGGCAAGTTCGACGCGATCTTCGGCGGCATCGGCAACATCCAGAAGTTCCCGACTCGCGTCGGCACCAACAGCATCTATCGCACGACCAACAACCCGATCCTCGGGAACCCGCATCCGTTCCCGGCCTATGTCGCCGCCATGCAGCGCGTCGACACCACGCTGGGCACGGGCGAGCCGGTCAAGCAGGCTTACGACAACCTGAACAAGGTGCTGGTCGAGACTGCCTTCGGCATCCCGACCAACACCTTCGACATCGGTCTCATCGTCGCCGCCAAGAACGTTGGCGGCATCACGCGCGAGATCGACAACATGCTGGTGGGACGGACCATCGGGTTCCGTTGATCCGGCTTTCTTAAGCGGCGGCGGCGGCCCAAGGTCGCCGCCGCCTCCATTTTCAGGATAAGCCCAACGTCATGGGTGGTGATGTCTGAGCCTGTTCTCTCCGTTCGCGGCCTCGAGGTGACCTTCACCGGCGGAGGCCGGCCGGTGCCGGCGGTCCGCGGCGTGGACTTCGATGTTTATCCCAACGAGGTCCTGGGCATCGTCGGCGAATCCGGCTCGGGCAAGAGCGTCACCTCGCTCGCCGTCACCGGCCTCCTGCCGGAAACGGCGAAGGTCCAGGGCTCGATCAAGCTTGCCGACGTCGAGGTGACGACCGCCGACCGCGAGGTCCTGCGCCAGATGCGCGGTCAGGATGTCGGCATGATCTTTCAGGACCCGACGACGACCCTGAACCCGGTCTTCACCATCGGGCGGCAGGTGACCGAGGGCCAGGTCGCGCATGGCCAGATCCCGGCCGGCAACGCGCGCGGGCGCGGCATCGAGCTGCTGCGGGAAGTCGACATTCCCGATCCGACGGGACGCGTCGTCCAGTACCCGCATCAATTCTCCGGCGGCATGCGCCAGCGTGCCGTCATCGCCATGGCGATGGCTGGGCGCCCTCGGCTGATCATCGCCGACGAGCCGACCACGGCGCTCGACGTCACCGTGCAGGCGCAGGTGCTTTCGGTGCTGGCCAAGCGCCAGGCCGATACCGGTGCCGCCGTCATCCTGATCACTCACGATCTCGGCGTAATCGCTGAGGTCGCCCATCGCGTCGCCGTCATGTACGGCGGCCGCATCGTCGAGACCGGTCCGGTCCACGAGATCTTCAAGCGCCCGCAGCATCCCTACACGGTCGGCCTGCTGCAGAGCTTGCCGCGCATCGACGCCGCCGAGGAGCGGCTCGTGCCGATCCGCGGCCAGCCGCCGAACCCGGCGCGGCTGCCGACCGGCTGCACCTTCCATCCGCGCTGCCCGATCGGCCGCGACCGCGAGCGCTGCCGCACCGAAGATCCGGCGTTGCGCGAGGTCGTGGAGGGCCATCGTTCGGCCTGCCATTGCGTCGAGGAAGTCGCCGCCCTGCTCGCCGATACGGCGACGCCGGCGCGCGCTCCGGCGACTGTCGCTCCTCAGGCGGCAGCGGCTCAGGCGCCGCTGCTCGCGGTCGATAAGCTCAAGGTCCATTTCCCGATCAAGGCCGGCATCCTCCGCCGCCGCGTCGGCTGGGTGCGAGCGGTCGACGGCGTCAGCCTGACCGTCAATGCCGGCGAGACCGTCGGCCTGGTCGGCGAGTCCGGCTGCGGCAAGACCACCACGGGTCGCGCCATCATGGGGCTGATCAAGGCGACCGGGGGCAGCGTACGCTTCGACGGGCAGGAAGTGACGCGTCTCTCTCCAGGCGAGCTGCGCAAGGCGCGCCGGAACATGCAGTATATCTTCCAGGACCCGTATTCTTCGCTGAACCCGATCAAGACCGTCGGCGACATCGTCGCCGAGCCGTTGCACATCCACGGAATCTACGAGGAGATGGGCGGAGCGAAGCGCATCGCCGAGCTGTTCGAGCTGGTCGGGTTGCCGCGTACCGTCCTCGGCCGCTATCCGCGCGAGTTCTCCGGCGGACAGAAGCAGCGCATCGGCATCGCCCGCGCGCTCGCCCTCCAGCCGCGCCTCCTGATCCTCGACGAGCCGGTGGCCGCGCTCGACGTCTCGATCCAGGCCCAGATCATCAACCTGCTGCAGGACCTGCAGAAGGAGCTCGGCCTCGCCTACCTGTTCATCGCGCACGACCTCTCGGTCGTCCGCCACATCTCCGATCGCGTCGCGGTGATGTATCTCGGCAAGATAATCGAGGAGAGCGAGAAGACGACGCTCTACGAGACGCCGGTGCATCCGTATACGCAGTCGCTGCTCTCGGCGGTGCCCGTGCCCGACCCCGACGCGCGCCATACGCGCCGCCGCATCGTGCTGGAAGGCGACATTCCGAACCCGTCGAAGCCGCCGCCCGGCTGCTATTTCCATCCGCGCTGCTTCCGCGCGAGCGATCGTTGTCGCGTCGAGGAGCCGGCCTTCACGCCCTATCCGGGCCTGCCGACGCGCACCGCCTGCCATCATGCCGGCCCGCTCGGAGCCTCGTCATGACCGGCGGCATGCAGCGCTCGCTCGACGTGCTCCGCCGCCTGCTGTCGCACCGCGGCGCCTTGATCAGCGTGATCTACCTCGCGGTGGTCGTTTTCGTCGCCACCTTCGCCCGCTGGATCATTCCCTACGACCCGGTCGTCCAGGATCTCACCAGCACGCTCGAGGCGCCCTCGGCCAAGCACTGGTTCGGTACCGACGAGCTCGGCCGCGACCTGATGGCGCGCGCGGTCTACGGCGCCCGCACCTCGCTTATCACGGCCGCCGGCGCGGTCGTCATCGCCGGCGTGGTCGGCATTCCGATCGGCCTCGTCGCCGGCTTCTTCGGCGGCTGGCGCGATGCGATCCTGATGCGCATCGTCGACGTCCTGCTGTCGCTGCCCGGCATCCTGTTCGCCATGGCGCTGATCGCCGTGCTTGGCCGCAGCCAGCTCGCGGCGCTGGTGGCGGTCGGCATCACCGGCATCCCCAGCTTCGCCCGCATCACGCGTGCCCAGGTGCTGTCGCTCCGCAAGCGCGACTTCGTCATGGCCGTGGAGGCGCTCGGCGGCTCCTCGACCTACAACATGTTCCGCACCGTGCTGCCGAACTCCTGGAGCCCGCTCCTGGTGCAGGTCGTGATCCTCTCCTCGGTCGCCATCCTGCTCGAGGCGGCGCTCGCCTTCCTCGGCGTCGGCATCCCGCCGCCGACGCCCAGCTGGGGCGAGATGCTCCGGACCGGGAAGTCCTTCCTCTACGAGGCGCCTTACTACGCCGTGCTGCCGGGCATCGTGCTGACCCTGACCATCCTTTCGCTCGACACGCTCGGGCGGACCCTTGCCTGGGTGCTCGAGGATCGCCACGAGCTCGGCGAGGAAGCAGAAGCCGAGGCGGAGAAGGCGCGTCCATGACCGGCTACATCATCCGCCGCATTCTGCAGCTGCTGCCGGTCCTCCTGATCTCCTCGGCCGGCATCTGGGCGATGATCTATGCGGTGCCGGGCACGCCGATCGGCGCGCTCGTCGGCGAGAACGCCACGCCGGAGCAGGTCCAGGCCGCAATCCAGCGCGTCGGCCTCGACCAGCCGATGCTTGTACAGTTCTGGGCCTGGCTCAAAAGTGCCCTGGTCGGCGATCTCGGCCGCTCGATCTTCAGCCGCGATCCGGTCTTCGACCTGATCATGGGGCGCGCGCCGGCGACGCTGCAGCTCGGCCTCGGCGCGACGTTGGTCGGGCTCATCCTCGGGATTCCGGTCGCGGTGCTCAGCGCGCTCTACCCGAACTCCTGGCTGGACCGCTCGCTCAGCGGCTGGAGCGCGCTGGCGCTCGGCGTGCCGACCTTCTGGCTCGGCATCCTCCTGATCCTGCTGTTCTCGGTCGAGCTGCGCTGGCTGCCTTCGGCCTCGACCTATGTCTCGATCTTCGAGTCGCCCTGGGGCGCCATCCGCAACACGTTCCTGCCGGCGCTGACCTTGGGCGTCTATGTCTCGGGCATCTTCGCGCGTTTCCTCAGGGCGTCGCTCCTGAGCGAGATGAAGGCAGACTATGTCCGGACCGCGCGCTCCAAGGGCCTCAAGGAACGAGACGTCGTCGGCCGGCACGTGTTCCGGAACGCGCTGCTGCCCTTCGTGACCGTGGTCGGCCTGATGATGGCGGCCTTCATCGGCGGCACGGTCGTCACCGAGGCGGTGTTTACCTATCCGGGGATCGGGCGGCTCCTGATTCAGGCGATCACGCAGCGCGACTACCCCCTGATCCAGGGCGTGATCCTGTTCATCCTGGTCGTCCACGTCGTCATCAACCTGATGGTCGACGTGCTCTACGCCTACATCGATCCTCGGATCGAGTATTCCTAAGCGACCCTTTTCGCTGGCGTGAGCGTGACCGCGAGCACGCCTGCCAGCGTGATTGCCGAGCCGATCAGGATGCGAACGGTCAGCACGTCGCCGAGCATGAGAACGCCGGCGACGACCGCGAAGACCGGAGCCAGCAGGAACATCGGCGTCACCAGCGACACCGGGTAGCGCTTCAGCAGGTAGTACATGCCGCCGAAGCCGAGCAGCGATGAGCCGAAGGCGGTGAAGGCGAGATTGCCCCAGGCCGCCCACGAAGCGGCGCGCGAGGCCTCGATCTGCCCGCTCTCGAAGATCAGCGACAGGCCGATGAGGCCCGGCGCCGAGATCAGCGCCACCCAGGACTGGAGCATGAAGACCGGCACGTTGCGGAGGTCTCGCATCATCACCTGGGCGATGGCGATGGCGAGGCAGGCGAGCATCGACAGGATCACCGCGACGCCGTAGGTCAGCACGCGCGGATCGAAGCCGATGATGAGGACACCGCCGAAGGCCGCGGCGATGCCGAAGAGGCGAAACGCGGAGAGGCGCTCGCCGAGCATGAAGACGGCGAGGATGACGGCGAAGGGCAGCGTCATCTGCGAGACGATCGCGATGGTCGAGACGTCCTCGGCCATCTTGAGGGCGGTATACTGCAGACTGAAGTGGATGGCACCGCTGAAAGCGGCGATAGCCAGGATACGCGGCATCTGGCCGGGAACCCAGCGCAGCAGCGGCGCCAGCACGACCAGCAGCATCGCGAAGCGCAGGCCCGTGAACCAGATCGGCGGCAGCTCGTTTAGGCCGAGCTTGCCGGCGATGAAGGTCAGGCCCCAGACAAGGTTGATGACGAGGACGATGCCGAAATCGATCGGCCTCACGCGCGCTTCCGGTCGAGCTTCGGCAGAAAGGCGATGAGGAGGCCGAACAGCGGCAGGAAGGCGCAGGCCTGGTAGACAGTCTCGATGCTGGTCATGTCGGCGATCTTGCCGAGCGCGGCGGCGCCGAGCCCGCCGAGGCCGAAGGAGACGCCGAAGAAGATACCGGCGACCATGCCGACGCGACCTGGCAGCAGGTCCTGGGCATAGACGATGATCGCCGAGAAGGCCGAGGCCATGATGAAGCCGATCACGACGGAGAGCAGCAGGGTCGCGACCAGGCCGACATGGGGCAGCGCCATAGTGAAGGGCAGGACGCCCAGGATCGAGAACCACATCACCGGGATGCGGCCGATCTTGTCGCCGACCCAGCCGCCGGAAAGCGTGCCGATCACGATCGATCCCAAGAACACGAACAGCGCGATCTGCGCCTCCTGCACCGTCACCTCGAATTTGTGCATCAGGTAGAAGGTGTAATAGGAGCCGAGGCTGTTGCTGTAGACGGTCTTCGAGAACATCAGCAGCACCAGGATCGTGATCGCGAAGGCGACGCGGCCGCGCGAGAGCGCGACATAGCCGGCCGCACCCGGCGCCGGCCGCGGCTTCGGCTTTCCGAGGTGGCGGTTGCGCGCATACCAGTTGCCGACACCGACCAGCACGACCATCGCCAGCAATGCTGCTGCCGAGAACCAGGCGATGCTCTCCTGGCCGCGCGGCAGGATGATGAAGGCGGCGAGCAGCGGCCCGACCGCGGATCCCGTATTGCCGCCGACCTGGAACAGCGACTGGGCGAGGCCGTGGCGGCCGCCCGAGGCCATGCGCGCGACGCGCGAGGCTTCCGGATGGAAAACGGCCGAGCCGATGCCGATCATCGCCGCGGCGAGCAGGATCACCGGGTAGCTGTGCGCCATCGACATCAGGATCAGGCCGAGGAAGGTCGAGCTCATGCCGATGGCGAGCGAGTAGGGCATCGGCTTCTTGTCGGTGTAGATGCCGACCACCGGCTGCAGCAGCGAGGCGGTGCACTGGAAGGCGAGCGTGATCAGCCCGATCTGCGCGAAGTCGAGGGCGTAATTCTCCTTCAGGATCGGGTACAGCGCCGGCACCATCGACTGCATCATGTCGTTCAGCAGATGACAGAAGCTGAGCGAGAGGATCACGGCGAAGGTCGTCGTGTCGGCGCTCACCGGAGTCGAGACCGGTACGGCCGGGGCAGCGGAGGTCTCGGCGGAAGCGGTGCCGGTGGCAATGCTGTTGTCAGCCATGAGGGGAGAGAGCCTTCGGGGTCGCTAGGCCAAGACCTATGCGCTCGTTTAAGCGGACCTGTCCATCAGACATTTCGCTCCCGCCCGGCCCAGAAACGGTCGCGGATGGTGCGTTTCAAGACCTTGCCGACCGGGCTCCGCGGCAATTGGTCCCAGATTTCGAACGACTTCGGCGCCTTCATGCCGCCGAGTCGCTCGCGGCAGAAGGCGGCCAACTCCTCGATCGTCGCCTGGCCGCCCTTCTTGACCTGGACGATGGCCTTCACGGCCTCCCCCCACTTCTCGTCGGGCACGCCGACCACGGCGCAGTCTTCCACCGCCGGGTGCGACCAGATCACCTGCTCGATCTCGGAAGGATAGAGATTGAAGCCGCCGGAGATGATCATGTCGCGCTTGCGGTCGACGATATAGAAGTAGCCGTCCTCGTCCTTGAAGCCGACATCGCCGGTGTGGTGCCAGCCGAAGCGCGAGGCTTCCTCGGTCGCCTTGGAGTTCTTGTAGTAGCCCTTCATCACCAGTGCGCCGCGGACGACGATCTCGCCCTTCTCGTTCGGCGGCAGGATGCGGCCCTCGTCGTCCATGATCTCGACCAGGGCGAAGACGGTGGCGCGGCCGCAGCTCATCAGCCGCTTCTCGAGCTTCGGATCACCGATAACGAGATGTTCCTTCGGCGACAGGAAGGTGCAGAGCATCGGCGCCTCGGCCTGGCCGAAGGTCTGCGCCATCACCGGCCCGAAGACCTCGAGCGCCTCCTTGAGCTTCTGCGCCGACATCGGCGCGGCGGCATAGACGAAGTACTTGAGCGAGGAGTAGTCGAACTCGCGCACGCGCGGATGGCCGAGCATCATGTAGATGACCGTCGGCGGCAGGAACAGCGTGGTCACGCGATAGCGCTGGATGCTCTCCATGACGAGAAGCGCATCGGCGCTTGGGATCAGCACCTGGGTCGCGCCCTGGGCCAGGAGCGGGAAGGAGATGCAGCCGGCGGCATGCGTCATCGGCGCGGCGATCAGATGCACCGGCGGTTCGTCCGTCGGCATGCTGGTGATGAAGTTCGCGATCATCGTCGCGAAGTTCATATGCGTGAGCATGACGCCCTTGGAGCGCCCGGTGGTGCCGCCCGATGGCCAGATGCAAGCAAGGTCGTGGAGACCAGCCGGCACGTAGACGGGCTCGTCACTCGCACCTGCAAGCCATCCCGCAAGATCCGGGTCGGGACCGTTGGGTCGGTCGACGCAGACCAGGCCGAGAAGCGTCGGCACCTTGGCGCGCATCTCCTCGGCCGCGGCGGCGAAACTCGAATGATAGAAGAGCCAGCGGCACTCGTTGTCGCCGAGGATGGCGACATTGTCGTCGACCGCATTTCGCGCGTTCAGCGGCATCCACGCGCCGCCGGCCCGGAGGATGCCGAGGATGCACGAGAACGCATTCGCGTCGTTCGGGCTCAAAACCGCGGCGCCTGCTTGTGGCGCGAGGCCGAGCGCGATCAGCCGGTTGGCGATCTGATGCGTGCGTCGTTGCGTCTCGCGAAACGACAGTGACGTGCCGGCATCGACGAGACAGGCCCGGTCCGGGAAGAGCGCTGCCCCGCGGTCGAAGAAGTCGATCAGCCGCATGCGTTTCTTTTGCCTCCGAGGGATCAGAATAATACGCTCATCGCCTGCCATCGATGACCGCCGTGCCGCCGTGGAACCTGTCCGGCGCGGACTCCTGGAGACCTCCATGTTCACCACCCGCCCAGAGCTGCTCGGCACCTTCGGTGCGACCGCTTCGACGCATTGGCTGTCCGCGGTCACCGGGATGGGCGTACTCGAGCGCGGCGGCAATGCCTTCGATGCCGCGGCGACCATGGGCTTTGTCCAGCAGGTGGTCGAGCCGCAGCGCAACGGTCCCGGTGGCGAGGTGCCGATCCTGTTCCACCAGGCCGGCACCGACGGCGTTCGCGCGATCTCCGGCCAGGGCGTGGCGCCGGCGGCGGCCACCGTCGAGCGCTACCGAGATCTCGGCCTCGACCTGATCCCGGGCACGGGTTTCCTGGCGGCGACGACCCCGGGGCCCTTCGATGCCTGGATGGTGCTGATCCGCGATCGCGGCACGCTCCCGCTCCGCGCAATCCTGGAGCCGGCGATCGCGCTGGTCGAGAAGGGCTACCCGATCACGCCGCGTATCGCCGAGGGCATCGCCAAGGTCGCGGAGGTCTTCCGCACCGACTGGCCGACATCGGCGGCGCTCTACCTGCCGGGCGGCCAGCCGCCCAAGGCCGGCACCTATTTCAAGAACCCGGCGCTGGCCCGTACCTGGGGGCGCCTGATCGAGGAGGGCGAGGCTGCCGGCGGCGACCGCGTGCGCCAGATCGAGGCGGCGCGAAAGGCGTGGTCGCAGGGCTTCGTCGCCGAAGCGATCGAGCGTTTCGTCCGCAATCCGGTCAAGGATACCTCCGGCCGCGCTCATGCCGGCCTGATCACCGCCGACGACATGGCGCGCTGGCAGGCGAGGGAAGAAGCGGCGGTCACCTACGACTACGGCCGCTACACCGTGGCGAAGTGCGGGACATGGTCCCAAGGCCCCGTCTTCCTGCAGCAACTCGCGCTGCTGAATGGAATGGATCTCGCCAAGCTCGATCCCAACGGCGCCGAGTTCGTCCATCTCTGCGTCGAGGCGACCAAGCTCGCCTTCGCCGACCGCAACGCCTATTACGGCGATCCCGACTTCGTCGAAGTGCCGCTCGATGTGCTGCTGAGCGACGCCTACAACGCCGAGCGCCGGAAGCGCATCGGTGACAAGGCGGCGATGGACACGCCGCCGGGCGCCGTTCCCGGCTATCAGCCGAACGTCGCCAAGCTCAAGCGGGGGCCGGACATTCGGCTGGAGCCGCATTGGAAGGCGGCGATGCCGGCCGACACCGTTCATCTCGACGTCATCGACCGCCACGGCAACATGGTCTCGGCGACGCCGTCCGGCGGCTGGCTGCCGAGTTCGCCGGTGATTCCGGAACTGGGCTTCCCGCTCGGCACGCGCGGCCAGATCTTCTCGCTCGATCCGAAGCATCCGAACGCGTTGGCACCCGGCAAGCGCCCGCGAACGACGTTGACGCCGTCCATGGCGCTTCGCGACGGCAAGCCCTACATGGCCTTTGGCACGCCGGGCGGCGACCAGCAGGATCAGTGGTCGCTCGTCATGTTCCTGCGCCATGTCCATCACGGAATGAACCTTCAGCAGGCGATAGACGCGCCGGCCTTCCACACCTCGCATTTCGAAAGCTCGTTCTGGCCGCGCGGCGCCGAGCCCGGCAAGGTGCAGATCGAGAGCCGCTTCGGCGACGCCGTCGCCCAGGACCTCAAGCAGCGTGGCCACCATGTGGAAATCGTCGATGGCTGGAGCGAGGGCAATCTCTCTGCGATCACGCGCGAGGGCGAGTACCTCAAGGCCGGTGCCAACCCGCGCTACATGGAAGGCTACGCCGTCTGCCGTTGACGCATTTCCTCGACAGGAGTCGACGATGACCGCCGTCAATCACGTGAAGAAGAAGCTCGCCGAGGGCAAGATCGCTGCGGGGCTGACGCTCCGCATCGCGCAGACGGTCGAGATGACCTTCGTGGCGAAGCAGGCCGGCTTCGACTGGCTGTTCCTCGACATGGAGCACGGATCGATGGCCGTCCACCATGTCGGCCAGCTCTCGATCGCCGCCGCGGCCGCCGGGGTGACACCCATCGCGCGCGTGACGCATCAGGACATGGCGACCGCTTGCCGACTGCTCGATGCCGGCGCCCAGGGCATCGTCTTCCCGCATGTCGATACAGCGGAGGAGGCGCACGCCATCGTCGAGGCCTGCCGATTCGCGCCTCAGGGCAAGCGTTCCTTCGGCGGCATGCCGCCCAGCCTCGGCTTCGCGCCGATGTCGCCGGCCGAGGTGACCAAGGCATCGAACGAGCTTGTCTTCCTTATCGTCATGATCGAGACGGAAAAGGCGGTGGCGAATGTCGATGCGATCGCCGCCGTCCCCGGCATCGATTGTCTCCTGATCGGGAGCAACGACCTGACGCTCGACATGGGCATCACTGGCGACTACGGCCACGCCAAGGTCGTCGGCGCCTATGAGGCGCTGGTCGCCGCATGCAAGAAGCACGGCAAGGTGCCGGGCATGGGCGGCATCTACGATACGGTCCACGCCAAGCGCTACATCCAGATGGGTTGCCGCTTCCTTCTCGGAGGCTCCGACCTCGCGCTGCTCTCCGCCGCTGCCAAGGCACGCGCGGAGTTCTTCGGCACGCTGCTCTAGGCCCTCATGCCTCTCACCTGGTCCGCTCTGCCGCCGGTCGCGAAGACGGCGGTCTGGATGGTGTTGTGCGGCATCTTCTTCTCGGTGATGTCGGTGCTGATCCGTATCGGCTCGGCCGAGCTGCCGGCGACGACCATGATCGTCGCCCGCAATGGCATTGCCTTTCTCTGCCTTGCCCCCTTTCTGTTCCGCCACGGCCTGCAGGTGGTGCGGGCGCCGCGGCCCTTCTTCCTCATGTGGCTCGGCGCGATCCAGGTCCTCTCCAATGTCGGCTGGTTCCTGGCGCTGAAGGTGGTACCGATCGCAGATGCGACCGCGATCAGCTTTCTGACCACTATCATCACCCCGGTGCTCGCCATCTACTTCCTGCGCGAGCCGCCGCGCCCGGTGCGCTTCATGGCGCTCGCCGTGGGCCTTATCGGCGCCGTCGTCATCGTCCGTCCCGGCTTCCAGGAGACCTCGCCGGAGGTGCTGATGCTGCTCGGCAATGCGGTGATCTATGCCGGCTTCGCGCTCATCATCCGCAATGCCAGCCGCGACCATTCCTCGGAGATGATCGTCTTCTACACGCTGGCCTCCGCCGTGCCTTTGGCTGCCGTTATCGCGATTCCGGACCTTGCCTGGCCGTCGTCATGGGGCTGGGCGATCCTGCTGGGCATCGGCTTCTGCGCCGGCCTGGGGCAGATCACGGCGACGCTGGGCTACGCCTCGGGCGAGACCTCGCTGGTGATGGCCTTCGACTTCCTCAAGCTGCCGATCGCGGCTGCCGTCTCGATGCTCATTCTGAGCGAGGCGCCGGACCGCTGGACCTGGATCGGTGCTGCGGTCATCTTCGCCGCCGCCTGGGTGATGGTCCGTAACGAGACACGAACGAAGTGATGGAAAGGGTTTGTCAATGAATCGCGCGCGGCTCAAGGGCAAGGTGCAGACGGTGTGCGGGCTGATCGATCCGGAGAAGCTCGGTCACACGCTGATGCACGAGCATCTGCTCTCCGATCTCCGCACGCCTCAGCAACGCACGGTCAACGAGCCAGAAGACCCGATCAGCCTGGAGAATGTCTGGGAGATCAATTACGGCCGCCGCGCCCACCGCCTGCAATACGTCCTCGACATGAAGGATATCGCCCAGGTCGAGATGAGCGCGCTTCGCGTGCTCGGCGGCGATTCCGTGGTCGAGCTCACCTGCGGCGGCATCCGGCCCGACCCGAAGGGCCTCGCCGACATCCAGCTCGGCACCGGCGTCAACATCATCATGGGCTGCGGCTATTACGTCGAGCAGTACCAGGACCCGTCGAACAAGACGCGCAGCGTCGACAGCTTCGCGCGCGAGATCGTCGGCCAGGTTTTCGACGGTGCCTGGGGCACCGATGTGCGGGCCGGGATCATTGGCGAGATCGGTTCGCAGAACCCATGGACCGATCTGGAGAAGACGGTCATGCGGGGCGCGGTCATCGCCCAGCAGGAGACCGGCGCCGCCCTCAACATCCATCCCGGCCGGCGCGAGGACCTGCCGCTTGAGATCGCGACCACGATCAAGGGCTGGGGGGCAGATCTCACGCGCACAATCATCAGCCATATCGACCGCACCATCCTGGAGGTCGATCCGCTGCTGCGCCTCGCCGAGACGGGTGTCGTGCTCGAATTCGACATGTTCGGCGTCGAGAACACCTACTACCCGCTGAACGAGGCGATCGACATGCCCAATGACGGCATGCGGCTCCGGCTGATCAAGGCGCTGCTCGACCATGGCCATCGCGACCGGATCGTGATCTCCCACGACATCGACTGCCGCACCCGACTGGTGAATTTCGGCGGTCATGGTTACGGCCACATCCTCCGGAACGTGGTGCCGCTGATGCGCGCGCGGAACTTCAGCGAGGCCGATATCGACGGCATCCTGGTCGAGAACCCGAAACGGCTCCTGACCTTCGTCTAGGCGCATGGCGACGCTCGCCAAGGCAGATTTCCTGCCGGCCGCCGAGCTTCTCGGCTGGCAGCAGGAGCGTTGGGCACAGCAACGCGCGTGGGTTGCCGGATCGCCGCTCTATCGCGGCCTCTGGTCAGGCCGATCGGCGCCTAGGCTCGAAGATCTGCCGACGCTGCCACTCAGCGACAAGGCCATGCTACGCGCGAGCCAGCGGACCTCTCCGCCCTTCGGCGACTATCTGCGCGCCGATCCCTCCGAGGTTCGGCGCATCCACCGCACTTCCGGGACGACCGGCGAGGCGATGAACATCGCGCTCTCGGCCGAGGATGCCGAGGACACAGCCATCGTCGGCGCGCGTGCGCAGGGGGCGTCGGGCCTCGGCCCAGGCCATCGCGTCGTTCACTGCCTCAACTATCAGCTCTGGATGGGCGGTTTCACCGATCACACGACGCTGGAAGCGACCGGCGCCACCGTCATTCCCTTCGGCGTCGGCGGCAGCGAGAAGCTGGTGCGCACGATCCGCGAGCTCTGCATCACCGCGATCTCCTGCACGCCCTCGTATCCGGCGGTGCTGGAGCGGACCATCGCCGAGCACTTTCCCGGCCTGAGGCCGGCCGATCTGGGCCTCAAGCTCGGCCTGTTCGGCGGCGAAGCCGGCCTCGACGATCCTGCCTTCCGCGACCGGCTCGAATCCACCTGGGGCTTCAAGGCCAGGAATGCCAACTACGGCGTCTCCGACGTCTTCTGCAATTTCGCCGGGCAGTGCGAGCACCAGACCGACCTGCATTTCATCGGGCTCGACGTGCTGTGGCCGGAGCTGATCGAGCCCGAAAGCAGCACGGTCAAACCGTGGCGGGAAGGAGAGACGGGCGAACTCGTGCTCACCCACCTCTCGCGTGTCTGCCAGCCGCTCGCCCGTTTCCGCACCGGCGATATCGTTACGTTGATCGGGTTCGGCCGCTGCGCCTGCGGCCGGCATGCGCCGCGCTTCCGCGTCGTCGGGCGCTCCGACGATATGGTCGTGGTCCGTGGCCTCAACGTCTTCCCGACTGCGGTCGCCGCCGTGCTCGGCGGTTTCGCGGCCCTGTCGGGCGAGTACCGCATCCGGCTTTCCGGCCGCGGCCCCTACGATGTGTTGCCGGTCGAAGCTGAGTTGGCGGCCGGCGCGGCGCCCGACCTCGCCGAGGCGGTCGTCGCTGCAATCAAGAGGGAGATCGGCGTCACTGCCTCCGTTACGCTGCTGCCGCCGGGCACCTTGCCGCGGACCGAAGGCAAGACCCGGCGCGTCATCCGCGAGGGAGGGGCTTCGTGACGACCGTGGTCACCGTCGAGGCGCCGGGCTGCCGGGTCGTCACGCTCAACCGGCCGGAGCGCCTGAACGCCATCAACGGCACGCTGCTCGACGATCTCGCCGCTGCGCTGCGCACCGCGAATGCCGATAGGTCTATCACCTCGATCGTGCTGACCGGCGCCGGCCGCGCCTTCTGCGCCGGCGACGACCTCAAGGAGTTCGAGATCCAGGCGCAGACCGAGGCCGAGGCGCGGAGCCATGTCGAGCGCATCCAGGAGATCACGCGGCTGATCCTCAGGAGCCCGCATATCGTCATCGTCGCGGCATCCGGCTGGGCGGTGGGTGGGGGGCTTGAATGGACGATCAACGCCGATCTCGTGGTGATGGCCGATGACTGCAAATGCTTCTTCCCTGAGCTCTCGCTCGGCCTCTTCGTCACCGGTGGCGTGACCTGGCTCTTGCCCGAGCGCTGCGGCCGGACGGCGGCGCTCGAGCTGATGCTGCTGGGCGAGCGCTTCGACGCAGTGCGCGCGAAGGAGCTTGGTATCGCTGGCCGTATCGTCCCGCGCGAGCGCCTGCTCGACGAGGCGACGAAGATCGCCGAGAAGATCGCCTCGCTTCCCCCTGTCCGCGTCCGCGCGCTCAAGCGCGCAATCCAGGGCGCGACCGACATCGACACGGCGATGCGGATCGAGACGGACGAGACCATCGCCGCCTTCCTCGACCCCGACACGGCGCACCGCATCGCCGGCTTCGCGAAGAAAAGCTGACCTTAATAGGAGAGTCCCCATGATCCACGAGCTTCGCGTCTATACCTGCCTTCCTGGGCGCCTGCCGGCGCTGCTCAAGCGCTTCGAGACCAAGACGCTCAAGATCTGGGAGAAGCACGGCATCCGCCAGGCCGGTTTCTGGACCGTGCTGGTCGGCGACTCCAACCTTGTGCTGAACTACCTGCTCGCCTGGGAATCCATGGCCGAGCGCGAGCAGAAATGGAATGCCTTCATGGCGGACCCGGAGTGGATCGCCGCGCGCAACGAGTCCGAGAAGGACGGGCTAGTCATCGCCAAGGTGACCAACGAGTTCTGGCAGCCGACGTCCTTCTCGTCGGTCAGGTAGCGTTCCGCTCGATCAGCTTGATCAGGTCGGCGATCGTGCCGAGACGGGTTGCGACACTCGCATCCGGCGGGCGGATGCCGATCTTGGCGCCGATGAAGTCGAGGCCCTTGCCGGCGGCGGCGAGCGAGGCCTTGATCTCGGGCTCGGTCAGCAGCGACCCCTCGGCTGCATGGGCGATGCCCGGCGCCGGAGCATGCGGCATGTGCGCGTCCTGCCAGGCGCCGTAGGGAGTCTGCGCGCCGGACGCGCCGGAGAACATGAGGCCGGAGAGCGCGCCGGCGTCGCGGGCCTGCTTGATGTGATCGACCGCGGTCTCGGCCTTGTAGGTCTCCAGCACCGAGCGGCCCCAGTTGATCGAGACGCCGATCGGCTTCCTAGCCGATTTGTTCGCACCCGCGATCGCCTTCAGCTCGTCATCGAGGGTGAGGAAGCCTTTGATCGGCGGATGGCCGGCACGGTAGGCGTCGCAATGCTCGATGACGATGCGCGCACCCTGCCAGTCCCAGCCGGCGATCTCGGCCAGCGACTCCGTGAACGCGCCGGCCGAGCCCTTGCCGCCGCCGCCCTGGGTGGGACCCGACTGCACCTCGACCGCGATCACCGCCTTGCGTCCGACCGCGGCGTTGATGCGACCGACCGCGTCCCGGGCCTTGCTCGCGAAGGCGACCGCCGCCCTGCGTCCGGCGGCATCGTCGGAGGCGAGGCCGAAGGTCTTGTCCTTGACCAGCGTCTGCATCGTGCCGGGGATGCAGGTGACGACGAAATCCCAGTCCTTCTTGAGCGCGCGCAGCAGCCACGCCTCGTCATGCGGATGCAGTGCGCCGGTGAGGGGGACTTCCAGGCCGCGCACGCTCGGCATCGCCTTGAGCCCGTCGTAGTAGGCGGTTTCCGCCGCCTCGTTCCAGGCGGTCGAGGCAGGCGAGGTGGCATAGGCGCCGACGATGGTGGCCATGGGAGATTTCCAGATCGAGGATGGGGAAGCGAGAGGCGAGAGAGCTTAGCAGCGAAGCCGACTCGCCCGATAGCGGCCCGGCGTCATGCCGTAGGCAGCCCTGAAGCGCCGGGTCAGATGCGCCTGGTCGGTGAAGCCGAGCGCGGCGGAGACTTCGGCCGGAGCCACGCCGGCAGCGAGCAGCCGCTTCGCCCGTTCCAGCCGGAGGAGTCGCAGATAGGCGGAAGGTGCGAGGCCGAAGCGGCGCTGGAAGGATCGCGTCAGATGGAAGCGGCTCATGCCCGCGAGGTTGGCGAGTTCGCCCAGGGTTACGTCTTCCTCGGGCGCGTCCCGCAGCCGGTCGCGGACGCGGAGCACCGCGCGGTCGGCGCGGCCGGGCAGGGGCACGGCGCCCGCTCCGCCATAGCGATGGGCGAGATGGACCAGCAGGCGCAGCAGCGCGTCGTCGCACGTCATCGTATCCGTGTTGGCCGCGAGCAGATCGTAGGCGCGCGAGACCATGCCGGCGGTCTCCGGATCGACCGCCATCGGCCGATCGAACAGCGGCTCGGGGTTGTCGACCTCGCCGGTGAGGATGCCGCGTGCCGTGGCCGTGTCGACATAGAGCATGCGGTAGGTGAAGCCCTCGGGCGTCGTGGCACGGCCGTCATGCAGCTCGGTCGGGTTGAACAGCATGATCGCGCCGGGCTCAGTCGCGTGACCGATACTGCGGCAGGTGAAGGTCTGGGAGCCTGTTTCGGTTATGCCGATGGCATAGGTCTCATGCGCGTGGCGATCGTAGGCGTGGCGCGTGAAGCGCGCGTACAAGCGCTCGATCCCGGTCGCGGGATCGGTGTCGTAGCGCACCCATTCGTCGGTGGCCGGCCGCACAGCGATACAAGACCTCAAGCGGTGTTTCCGCCACCCTAGGCCCGAACGCCCGCCAGGAGAAGGCCATGCGCTTCGAGACCAAGATCGCCATCGCCGTCCGCGCCGACCTGCCGGTCTGGCAGAAGCTGAATGTCACCGCCTTCCTGGCGAGCGCCATCGCCGGCGCCGATCGCGGGCTGATCGGCGAGCCCTATGAGGACGGCTCCGGCATCCGCTCGCTCGCGATGTTCCGCCAGCCGGTCCTGGTCTTCGCTGGCTCCGGCGGGGACCTGACCAAGGCCCATGGCCGTCTCCTTGAGCGCAATCTGCCCTTCGCGCTGTACACTGAGGAGATGTTCTCGACCGGCCATGACGAGGCCAACCGCGCGGCGGTGAAGGCGGTGGCGACGGAGGCGTTGAAGATCGTCGGGCTTAGGATGCATGGGGATCGCAAGGACGTGGATAAGATTGTGAAGGGGATGGCGCTGCATCCTTAAGGCCACGGTCCGCGGCCTCACGCCCCGAGGTTCTGCAACCTCTTTATCCTATCCTCCAGCGCCGGATGCGTCGCGAACAAAGCCCAGGTCTTGCTCGTGAACTGCCGCACCGGGTTGACGATGAACAGGTGCTGGGTCGCGCCGCTGGCGCCCGGAAAGGGTTTTGCAGCTTCGGTCAGCTTTCGTAGCGCGCCGATCAATCCTTCGGGATTGCGGGTGAACTGCACCGAAGTCGCGTCCGCCAGGTACTCGCGCTGGCGAGAGACGGCGAACTGAACGAGCTTGGCGGCGATCGGCGCCAGGATCGCGAAGACGATCAGGAACACGATCAGGATGGCCGCGAGGCCGCCGCCTTTCTTGTCATTATTGGAGCTGCGGCCGAAGCTCAATCCGCGCAACGCAAGCTCGCTCACCAGGGCAATCAGGCCGACGGTGACGCCGACGATCGTCATGTAGCGCGTATCGAGATTGGCGATATGCCCCATCTCGTGGCCGATCACGCCTTGAAGCTCCGAGCGTGTCAGCGAGTTGAGCAGCCCGCGGGTGACGCCGATCGCCGACCGGCTGGTACGCAACCCGGTGGCGAAAGCGTTGGGTATCTCGGTCTCGATCACCAGGACGCGCGGCTTCGGCAGCCCGGCGGCGATCGCCATCTCCTCGACGATATTGTGGAGCTGCGGTTCCTCTTCGCGGGTGGCCTCCTTGGCTCCGGCGATACCCGCAAGCATGCGGTCGCCGAAGGCGAGCGAGATGCCGGTCCAGATCAGGCTGAACAGCCCGAAGAGAAGCGCGAAGAAGATCGCCACCGGCACCATGTATTCATGCAACTCGGCCTCGGTCGAGGCGGTCTGTGCCACGAGCACGGCGCCGATGAGGGCGCCGAGCCCCATGGCGATCGAGGTCAGGATGTAGAGCAGCCAGCGCGTCAGGCGCCGGTTGCGGCGCTGTGCCGCAATGAAGTCGGTGCCGGCCAGCCCCTGTGCCGTGGACGGCACGCTCATCGGCAGAGCCTAGCGCAGATTGACCTTCGGCACCGCGCGCTCGCTCTCGGGGATGTCGAGATGCGGCATGGTGGTGAAGCCGAACATGCCGGCGATCATGTTGGCCGGGAAGGATTGCACCATGTTGTTCAGGCCCATGATGCTGTCGTTGTAGAACTGGCGCGAGAAGGAGATCTTATTCTCGGTCGTGGTCAGCTCTTCCTGCAACTGCATGACGTTGTCGTTGGCCCTGAGCTGCGGGTAGTTTTCCATCAACGCGAAGAGCTTCGTCGTCGCCGCCGTCAGCGCGGCCTCGGCCGCGCCGACCTCGGCGGGACCTGTCGCCTTGACCGCGCTGTTGCGCGCCTCGACGACCTGCTTGAGCGTCTCCTGCTCGTAGCCCATCGCGTCCTTCACGACCTCGACCAGGTTCGGGATCAGGTCGTGGCGGCGCTTGAGCTGCACGTCGATCTGGCTCCAGGCATTGCTTGCCTGGTTCCGGAGCGAGACCAGCCGGTTGTAGGTCACAATCAGCCAGAGGCCGATCACCACGACGCCACCGATGACGATCCAGGTCGTATCCATCCAAATGCCCCCAGGCTACGGTCGCCGCCCTCGCAGCATGCCATAGCTTGAACGGTCGTTCATCGGCTGCAAGGGTGCAAGTGAACGTGGCGGCGGCTCGGACCTATGGGCCTCGGTGGCGCTTCGAATCAGATCTTCACGCTCATGCCGCCGTCGACGATCAACGTCGTGCCGGTGACATAGGCCGAGGCGTTGCCGGCGAGGTAGACGACGGCGCCGTCGAGCTCGTCGGCCTGGCCCCAGCGCTTGAGCGCGGTGCGCTGTGCGAACCACTCGCGCTTCTCGAGATCGGCGCGGAGGGGCGTGTCCATATTGTCAGGCGTCATCATGTAGCCGGGGGCGATCGCATTCACGGTGATGCCCTTGGCGCCCCATTCCACCGCCATCGCGCGCGTCATGCCTTCGAGGCCGGCCTTGGCGGCGCAGTAGTTCGCATTGGCCTCGCGCGCGATATGCGCATTGATCGAGGAGATGTTGATGATGCGCCCCCAGCCACGCCGGATCATGCCGACCGAGGCGCGCTTGGCAAGACGGAAGCAGGCATTGAGGTCGACATTGATGATCTCGTCCCACTCGGCATTGGTCGCCTCGGTCGCGGTCTTGGCGTTCCCGTAGCCGGCGTTGTTGACCAGGATGTCGAGGTGGCCCTGCTCCTTCTCGATGCGGTCGATCGCCGCATCGGCCTTGGCGATGTCGGTAGTGTCGAAGGCCGAGCCGCTCGCCTTGCCGCCGGCGGCCCGGATCGCCTCCAGCGTCTTCTCGATGCCGGCCTCGTTGCGGCCGTTGACGACGACATGCGCGCCGGCGGCGGCAATCGCGAGCGCCATGGCGCGGCCAAGGCCGCGGGAGGCGCCGGTGACCAGCGCCACCTTGCCGTCGAGGGAGAAGATCTTGGTCATTGGGAGCTCCGGGAGATGGGGGTTAGCGGCCGGCGAGCAGCGACTTCGCCAGCATGGCGTGGATGCCTTTGTTGCCGTCGACGAGCTGGGTCACGCGCAGATCGACCTGGAGGCTGCACAGCATGTAGGCCTCCTCGCGCGAGACATTGAGCTTTTCGCAGATCATCGTGATCATCTCGCGCAGCGCCTGCTTTGCCGCCTCGTCGAGGTCGACGTTCAGGCCCATCGAGATGAAATGCGTCGGTGTCTCGGCGCGCGGAAACCTGAGCTTCAGGTCCTTGCGCACGATCAGCTCGAAGGTGCCGGAGACCGCGGTCTCAAGCGCAGTGATCGAAACCTCTCCGTCGCCCTGCACGGCGTGGCCGTCGCCAGTCGAGAACAGCGCGCCCTTGTTGAAGACCGGGAGGTAGAGCGTCGAGCCTGTGCCGAGCTCCTTGTTGTCGAGGTTGCCGCCATATTCGCGCGGCTCGATGGTGGAGAGGCGCCCATAGACGGCAGGCGGCGCCACACCCATCACGCCGCAGAAGGGCTTCAGCGGCACCTTCATGCCCCAGGGCATCTCGGCCGTCATCGCCTTGCGGTTGATCGGCAGGTGCCAGATGCGGCGGACCGGGAAATCCTCGGGCAGGGTGCCCTTCAGCGGCGCGATCACGGTCCAGCCCCAGTCCTGGCGCAGCGCGACGTCCTTGATCCGCACCTCGAGCGTGTCGCCGGGCTCGGCGCCCTCGACATGGATCGGGCCTGTCAGGATGTGGCCCCCCGGCCCCATCTTCACCTGGTCGAGGATCTGCGGATGCTCCGGAAGGATCTCGAAAGGCGGCCCGGGCAGCGTTTCCTTGGCGCCGGAGACGCAGTGGACGGTGACCGTGTCGCCGGAAGCGATCTTCAGGACCGGGGGCAGGTCGGCGGCGAAGACGCCCCAATGGCAGGTGGCTGGTGAGGCGGGGAGGTCGTGATGGCGGGCCATGGGGACTCTCGAAACCGAAGCGGGGGCGGGATCATAGACGATCGGAAAGGCCGACGCCCCTTGACCATTGCGAGGCTTCGTTCCAAGCATCGGTGAACAGAACTGGAGACCTTAAGCGAACGTGGGCTCAGCCGAAACCCCGCCTTCAGCGCCGAGCTTTGTCGTCGCCGACGATCACCCGATGGTTCGCGACGCGCTTGGCACCGCGCTGCGCCAGAGCTTCCCCGGAGCCCGCATCGCCACGGCCGGATCGATGACGGAGACGCTGGCGCTGCTCGAGCGCGAGGCGGAGATCGATGCGCTGCTGCTTGACCTCGATATGCCTGGCATGGACGGCCTGACCGGCGTCGCTACCGTCCGGGCCACATATCCTTCCGTCCCGGTTGTCATCGTCTCGGCGGCCCGGGACGCGGGCGTGATGCGCCGTGCCATGGATCTCGGTGCGTCGGCCTTCATCCCGAAATCGGCCTCGCTCGACTCGATCGCTCGTGTGGTCAAGGCGGTGCTCGACGGCGAGGTGCTGATGCCGCCCGAAGCGGAGGCGGCGGAGAGCGACGAGGAGGCGATCGACTTCGCGCGCCGCGCCGCGCAGCTGACGCCGCAGCAATGGCGCGTGCTGGCGCTGATGGCGCAGGGTCGCCTCAACAAGCAGATCGCCTATGAACTCTCGGTCGGCGAGCCGACCGTCAAGGCGCATGTGACGACGATCTTGAGGAAGCTCGGCGTGCGCTCACGCACCCAGGCGGTGATCCTGGCGCGGCACCTGGCGCTCGAACCGCCGAAGGAACCGGTCAAGCCCTGAGGGCGACGGGCTGGCTTCGGCCGCGGCCGCGGAGAAGCGCGCGCAACGCCGCTGGTTTCACCGGCTTGTGCAGGAGATCCACCCGCTGGCCGCGGGCGCGACGGCGAAGCGAGGGATCGCGATCAGCGGTGATCAGCGCGGCGGCGATCTCGGCGCCCCATTCCTGCCGCAGACGCTCGATCACGGCGAGGCCGTCCGGTCCCGATCCGAGATGGTAGTCGACCACCAGGAGGTCCGGTGCTCGGCCTTCCTCGGCAAGCGAGGCGAGGGCCGAATCCAGGCCAGGCGAGGCGATGATTCGACAGCCCCAGCCGCCGAGCAGCGTCGCCATCGCGTCGCGGACCTGCGCTTCATCGTCGATGCAGAGGACGAAGGCGCCGGTATCGAGGCCGGTCATCGGCGCCATGGCGGGCTGGGCGGCTGGAACGACGGCGGCGGTAGCAGCGAGCGGGACGGTCACGGAGAAGACGGAGCCGCGACCGGGTACTGAGCGCAGCGAGACTGGATGGCCCAGCATGCGTGCGATGCGCTCGACGATCGCGAGCCCGAGGCCGAGCCCGCGCCCCTCGCCGCGGTCGACGGCGGCCGGATGCAGGCGCACGAACTCCTGGAAGACAAGGTCGCGCTTGTCCTCGGGGATGCCGGGGCCGTTGTCCCAGACCTCGAAGCGGAGCGCCTTGCCGGCGCGGCGGCAGCCAAGGACGACGCGAGGCGTCCGGTTCTCACTGCCGCCATAGCGGAGCGCGTTGGAGACAAAGTTCTGGAGGATGCGCCGCAGCAGCGCCGGATCGGTTGCGATCGAGGCCGAGCAGGGCAGCACCGTGAGCCGCGCGCCGCTCTTCGACGCGAAAGGTGCGAAAGCCGCGGCCAGAGAGTCAAGCAGCGGCTGGATGGCGAAGGAGCGGCGCTCCGGCTTGAGCGCGCCGGCGTCGAGCTTCGAAATGTCGAGAAGCGCGTCGAGCAGGGACTCGACCGCGCCCAGGCCCTGGTCGATCTTGGTGACGAGGTCGTTGCCGGGCTGTCGGTCGGCGAGCGCCGCGGTGAACAGTCGCGCGGCATGCAGCGGCTGCAACAGGTCGTGGCTCGCCGCGGCGATGAACCGGGTCTTGCCGAGATTGGCGGCCTCGGCCTCGGCGCGGCTTCGTTCGAGCTCGAAGGTGCGCTCGGCGACACGAAGCTCGAGCGTCTCCTTCGACTGGCGCAGCACCGCCTCGGCGGCACGCGCTTGGGTCACGTCCTGGTAGAGAAGGAAGAAGCCGGCAACGGCGCCGGAGGCATCGAAATGCGGGATGTAGGTTCCCTGGGCCACCTCGATATTGGCATCGTTGGTCGGGAACTCGATCTCGAAGGTCTGGTGCTCGCCGCTGAGCACGCCGTCGATATGCGGCTTCAGCCGGTGATAGCGCTCCTCGCCGATGACCTCGACGATGGTGCGGCCTTCGGCTTCCTCGGGCGTCAGGTTGAGCGCCGCCTGGTACTGGCGGTTGGTGAAGCGGTAGCGTTCGTCGCGGTCGATATAGGCGATCAGCACGGGTACGTTGTCGGTGTAGACGCGGATACGCCGCTCGCTGTCGCGCAGCGCTTCTGCCGCACGCACGCGTGCGGTGACATCGTGACAGGTGGCGACGAAGCCGCCGCCCGGCATCGGGTCGAGCCGGATTTCGATGACGCTCGCATTAGGCCCGCGGCGTTCCAGCACCTGCGAGGTTTCGGGACGCTTTAGAACCTCCGCCAGCGCGCCGGCATCCGCCCCGACAGTCACCGCATCCGGATCGAGCCCGAGCAGCGCGGGGAAGCGCTCGTTCCAGATCTCGAGCCGGCTTTCGCGATCGAAGGCGGCGATGCCGAGGCCGGCATGGTCGAGCGCGTTCCTCAGGATCTCCGAGCTGTAGCGGATGGCCTCGGAGGCCTCGTCTAGCATTGCGCGCGCGGCGCGCGGCGAGATCAGCCGGCGGCGCTCGACCGCGGCCATGATCACGCGGGCCGACGCGGCGCCGATGGTGCCGGAGAGTAGGCGTTCGGCGAGCGCGAGTGCCGCCGGCAGCGTGAGTCCTCGGTCGGCGAAGGCGCGTTCGGCGCGCTCGGCGCCGAGGAAGCGTGCAACGAGGTCGCGCAGCTCCCCGATACGCGAGGCGGCATCGCCGGCAAGCGTCCGCTGCGGTGCTTCGGCGCCGAGGACGAAGGCGTCCGCCTGCTCTTGGTCGCGGCGGCGCGGCGCCACGAGCAGCGAGCCGACGATCAGGAGAAGCGTGTTGGCGGTGATGCCGACCAGGAATCCCTGGCCGATCGGATCGAGCGCCGCTAAGGGCTCGGGCAGGAACGGCGCCAGCGGCGTCGCCAGCGGCTTGCCGCGCGCCTGCTGCAGCGAGGGGATCAGGAGCCCGTAGAGCCAGACGGCGAAGCCGCCGGCGAGGCCGGCGACGACGCCGAAACGGTTGGCGCGCCGCCAGTAGAGGCCGAGGATTAGGCCCGGCATGAAGTTGGCAACGGCGCAGAATGAGATCATGCCGATCGAGGCGAGCGGAAGGTATCCGGCGATAGTCTTGTGATAGGCGTAGCCGGCGAGCACAATCACCAGCACCGCGGCACGGCGGACAAGCAGCACGAGCGGACCGAGATCGCCTTGCGCCGCGGCGCGCCGGCGCAGCAGCAGCGGCATCACCAGCTCGTTGCCGATCATGCCGGAGAGCGCCATGCAGGCGACGATGACCATCGAGGTCGCGGCGGAAAGGCCGCCGATGAAGACCAGCAGCGACAGCCAGGCCTCGTCGTTGGAAAGCGGCAGCGAGAGGACATACAGGTCGGGATTGGCGACGCGCGGCAGCAGGAGAAGGCCGCCGGCCGCGATCGGCACGACGAACAGGTTGATCAGCACGAGGTAGGCCGGGAAGAGCCAGCGCGCGGTCTTGAGGCTGCCCGGGTGGTCGTGCTCGACTACCGCGACATGGAACTGCCGCGGCAGGCAGAGGAAGGCCGCGGCAGCGAGCAGCGTGGTGGTGACCCAGGCGAGGCTGGAGGCACTGCCTTCGAGGCGCGTTTCGACCTCGGGCGCCGCGGCGACGCGGGCCATCAGGTCTGACGGGCCGTCGAACAGGCCGAAGATGACGAACGGACCGACGGCAAGCAGCGCCACCAGCTTGACCACCGACTCGAAGGCGATCGCCAGCATCATGCCGCGATGCTGCTCCGCTGCCTGCACATGGCGGACGCCAAACAGGATGGTGAAGATCGCCATCAGCGCGGCGACGATGAAGGAGGTATCGGCGATCGGCGCCGGCAGCATGCTGACGCCTGAGTGACCCGGGCCGGCGATGGCGATGAAGCTCGACGACACCGCTTGCAGCTGGAGCGCGATATAGGGGAGCGCGCCGACCGAGGCGATCAGCGTCGCACTGACCGCGACCGCGCGGCTCTTGCCGTAGCGCGAGCCTAAGAAATCGGCGATCGAGGTGACGTTGTGGCGCTTGGCGATGGTGATGATCTTGCGCAGCATCGGATAGCCGGCGAGCACCACGATCAACGGGCCGACATAGATCAGGATGAAGTCCGGCCCCGAGGTCGCGGCACGGCCGACCGCGCCGTAGAAGGTCCAGGAAGTGCAGTAGATGGCGAGCGAGAGCCCGTAGACGATCGGCCCCAGCCGGCTCGACGACCAGGCACGCGCGTGGCGGTCGCCGACATAGGCGACAGCGAACAGAAGGCCGAGATAGGCCAGGGACAGGCTGAGGACGACGGTTTCCTGCACCTGAGGCGAGCCCTCCCCCGGCAGCCTGTGCTTCTGCGCCATTAAGCCCCGCATGCGCACCCCTGTCCACGCTCGTGGCCCGCCGTTATGGTGGATGGATGAGGATTTGCGCATGAAGGACGCGACTTCGAGGTCGAGCCTCGGCAGCTTCGACTATGTGATCGTCGGCGCCGGCTCGGCCGGCTGCGTGCTCGCCAACCGGCTCTCGGCCGATCCGGAGGTTTCCGTCGCCCTGCTGGAGGCGGGTGGACAGGACCGCTACCTCTGGATCCATGTGCCGGTCGGCTATCTCTACACGCAGAACAATCCCGAGACCGACTGGTGCCTGAAGACCGAGGCTGAGCCGGGCCTGAACGGCCGCGCGCTCAACTATCCGCGCGGTCGCGTTCTGGGCGGCTGCTCGGCGATCAACGGCATGATCTACATGCGCGGCCAAGCGCGCGACTACGACCAGTGGCGCCAGCTCGGCAATGTCGGCTGGGGCTGGGACGACGTGCTGCCTCTCTTCAAGCGATCGCAGCGCCAGATGCGCGGCGCTGACGATCATCACGGCGCCGACGGCGAATGGATCGTCGACGAGATGCGGCTTTCCTGGGAGATCCTCGATGCCTTCCGTGACGCGGCGGCCGAAGTGGGAATCCCGAAGATCACCGATTTCAACCGTGGCGACAACGAAGGCTGCGGCTACTTCCAGGTCAACCAGCGCCGTGGCGTACGCCTGAGCACCGCCCAGGCCTTCCTCAAGCCGGTGCGCCGCCGCGCCAATCTCAAAGTCTTCACTCATGCAGAGGCCGAGGGCCTCCTGCTCGATAATAGGCGCGCCGCCGGTGTCGCGTTGCGTCACCGCGGCATTCCGATGCGGATCGAAGCCAAGGGCGAGGTGATTCTGTCTGCCGGTGCGATCGGCTCGCCGCAGCTCCTCCAGGTCTCCGGAATCGGGCCGGGCGCTCTGCTTGCCGAGCACGGCATCGCCGTCGCGCACGATGCGCCCGGCGTCGGCGAGAATTTGCAGGACCACCTGCAGCTCAGGCTCGCCTTCAAGGTCAGCAACACCAAGACGCTGAACGAGCGAGCCGGAAGCCTTCTCGGCCGCATCGGCATGGCCTTCGAATACGCGCTGTTCCGCCGCGGCCCGCTGACCATGGCGCCGAGCCAGCTCGGCGGCTTCGCCAAGAGCGATCCGGCGCTCGAAACCGCGAACCTCGAATACCACGTGCAGCCGCTGAGCCTGGACCGCTTCGGCGAGCCGCTGCACCCGTTCCCTGCCTTCACCGCCTCCGTCTGTAATCTGCGGCCGGAGAGCCGAGGCCATGTCCGCATTCGCGATGCCGATGCGCGGACGCCACCGGCGATCCGCCCCAACTATCTTTCGACGGAGACCGACCGGCGCGTCGCGGTCGATGCGATCCGGCTCACGCGGCGGATCGCCAAGGCCAAGCCGCTCGCGCCTTTTTCGCCCGAGGAGTTCAAGCCGGGGCCGGCACTCCAGTCGGATGTCGAGCTTGCAAGGGCCGCCGGCGACATCGGCACGACGATCTTCCATCCGGTCGGCACCTGCCGGATGGGGAGCGATCCTGCTTCCGTCGTCGATGACCGCCTCCGGCTTCGCGGCATCGGCGGGCTTCGCGTCGTCGATGCCTCGGTGATGCCGACGATCACTTCCGGGAACACCAATGCGCCCACGATGATGATCGCGGAGAAGGCCGCCGACATGATCCGCGCCGATCGCAGAGCGTGAGTCCCGCGACCTTCTGACGCCTGTCGCGCTCGCGATCTCCCTGTTACCTATCCACCGTTATTGGGGAGTAGCCGCCCGTCCTAGCGGGGTTCGCGTCAACAGACTTGGCTTCGGCCATGGCGCGATCGGCATCCGGTCTTCGGACCGCTGCATGGCGAGACCTTTGGCATCGGCGCCTCGACTCAACGCATGGGATCGGGCGGGCGTCGTGCCATTGGTTCGCCTCGTCCGATCCCAGGACTTTGCTTCGATGGATGCTTTCCTTGTCTCGACCGGAGTCGTCGCGCTCGCCGAGATCGGCGACAAGACTCAGCTTCTCGCCTTCGTTCTCGCCGTGCGCTTTCGCCGTCCCTGGCCGATCGTCGCCGGTATCGCGGTGGCGACGCTGCTCAATCATGGGATCGCCGCCTCGCTGGGCGTGTTCCTCGTCGGGCTCACGGAGGCGGGCTGGCTGCGCTGGGTGATCGGCGGCTCGTTCCTCGCCTTCGCGGCGTGGACGCTGATTCCGGACCGGCTGGACGAGAAGGAGGTGTCGACCTCCGGTGCGGGCGCCTTCCTGGCTACGGCGATCGCTTTCTTCCTGGTGGAGATTGGGGACAAGACCCAGGTTGCCACCGTGGCGCTCGCCGCCACCTATCACTCGCTCGTGCTGGTGACCCTCGGCACGAGCCTCGGACTGCTGCTGGTCAACGCGCCGTCGGTGCTGCTTGGAGAAGGTGTCGCGCGGCGACTGCCGATGACCTGGATCCAGCGCGGTGCGGCCTTGTGCTTCGCGGCGCTCGGCGCGTCCATTCTCGTCGGGCTGATAGGGGCGATCTAACTCTTGCGTGCCAGCAGCGCGAGGCAGGCCTCGCGATCGAGAGCGAAATCCGAGGCGATCCAGGCATCCTCGACGCGGCGGAGCGCCTCGCCGAGCGCCGGGCCCGGGGCGATGCCACGGCGCTGTGCGTCCTCGCCGCTGATCGGCAGCTTCGGCCGTTGCCAGCGCTCCGCATCCGCGATCCAGGCGCGGAAGCGCTCGTCGCCGGTTTCGGCGAGGGCGATCCAGGCGCTGTCGCTCACCCGAGTCGCCTCATGCGCGTAGAGCAGACCACGCCTCTCGCGTGTGTTGGCATCGGGTGCGAGCGCCAACGGCGGACACATCTCGAGGAGTCGGCGGGCGTCGGCATTCGAGAGGCGCAGCCGTCGCGTCGCCTCGTCGGCGTTCTCGGCGAGCAGGGCACCGAGGCGGCGGAGCGGATCGGGCTTGGGCTCCAAGGCGACGAGGCGGGCGAGGCGATCGATCCGCGTCGCGCCGGAGAGCACGACATCGAGCACGCCGGCCTCGCTCATCAGGCGAACCGCGTAGTCGGGCCGCGGCCCGACGAGCAACCGGAACAGCTCTTGGCGGATGCGCTCGCCCGAGAGCGTCTCGGCGAGTGACGCATGCGTCCGGCACGCCGCCAGGGACTCGGCGTCCGGAGCACCTTTTCCGAAGCGGGCATGGAATCGGAAGAAGCGGAGAATGCGGAGCGCGTCCTCCTGGATGCGCTGTCCTGCGTCGCCGATGAAGCGGACGATGCCGGCATCGAGATCGGCGACGCCGCCGAAGAAGTCATGCAGCTTGCCGTCGGGATCGGCGTAGAGCGCGTTGATGGTGAAGTCGCGGCGTGACGCATCCGCCTGCCAATCATCGGTGAAGGCGACACGAGCCCGTCGGCCGAAGGTCTCGACGTCGCGCCGGAGCGTCGTGACCTCGAAAGGACGGCGATCGGCGATCACGGTGAGGGTGCCGTGATCGATACCGGTCGGGCGCGTGTCGAGGCCTGCTTCGGCCGCGAGGCGCATGACAGTCGCCGGCTTATCCGGGGTCGCGATGTCGACGTCCTTCGCCTCGACATCCATCAACGCATCGCGGACGGCGCCACCGCAGAAGCGGACGGCCGCGCCGTTACGCGTCAGCGCTCCGATCACGCGGCGCGTCTCCGGCGCCGTCATCCAGCCGGGAAGCGGAGAGAGCCGGTCGCGCAAGCGCTCGCCTATTTCGAGGTGCCGGGCACGACGCGGCCATCCTCGAGATGCGGCGGTACATAGGTCGCGCCGGGCTCGTCGCCCGAGTAGAGCGTGGAGGCGAGGAGCACGACGGCAGTGATCGCGATCCCGGCCGAAGCGAGAACGAACCACGGTACGTCGCCGAGCCGCGGCACCTTCTCCGGTTCGCCGGCGGCGGCCGCCTTGCGGTGCTCGTTGGCGAACCAAAGGAAATAGACGGTTGCCGGCAGCGCCATCGGCAGCAGCACGGTCAGAAGGATGCGGATCACGGTTTCAGGCGCTCCGCCAAGTTCACCAGCATGCCGGCCGTCGCTCCCCAGATGTAATAGCCGCCATAGGGCAGCACGTAGAAATGTCGGACGACGCCCTGCCATTCGCGACTGTGCCGCTCATGGTTCTTGGGATCAGAGACGAAGGAGAGCGGGACCTCGAATACCTCCGCCACCTCGAAGCGATCGGGCAAGAGTTCGAAAGGGGGCGTTACCCAGCCGACCACCGGTGTGATCTCGAAGCCGGTGCGTGTGCGATAGACGCCGAGGCGTCCCATCACCTCGATGTGGCCCCGATTGAGGCCGATTTCCTCCTCGGTCTCGCGCAGTGCCGCATCCTCGGGCGACGGGTCGATCTCCTCGATGCGGCCGCCAGGAAAGCTGATCTGCCCCGCATGGTGATGCAGGTGCTCGGCGCGGCGCGTGAGCAGCACGGTCGTGCCCTCGGGTCGTGCGACCAGAGGCACCAGCACGGCGGCGGCGCGCATGCGATCCGCCGGCGCCATGCCGGGATTGAGGTCGTGGTCGCCGCGATCGCGACCGGCGCCCATGAGCCGCAGGCGAATGTCGGAAGGTTTCAGGCTCACGCCTCGACCGATCCCAGCGGAAAGAACTGGCCGTTGCTCCACACGCCGAATCTGGTCTCTCCCGCCACGGTCTCCTCGCGGCCGAGTTCAACCAGATGATAGTAGACGGGTCGCAGGATGCGCGCTTCGAGCCCGTCCCTCACATGCACGTAAGGCGAGGGCGCGCCACTCTCCGGATCGTGATCGACGCGGATCGGATGCTCGGGTCCTGCCTCGACTTCATCGTCGACATTGGTGCGAAATCTGAGGCTTTGGCGGAAACCCTCGCCCTCTGCGGTGACTTCGACTGCGGTGAAGGGAGCGTCCTCGACCAAAATTCGGCCACGTTCGACGGGCGTTATCAGCCAATATTCGCCGTTGTTTTCACGTCGAAGGACTGAGGCGAACAGCTTGACCAGCGGTTTGCGGCCGATCGGCGAGCCGTGGTAGTACCAAGTGCCGTCCCGGCCAATCGCGATACCGAAATCGCCGCAATGCGCGGCGCTCGGATCGAAGCTCGGGACACGATGGTTTCCGCTCGTCGGGGCCGTCATGGCAGGATCTTCTCTCCTGAAAAAGAGGATACCGGATTCCGTGAGCGCTGCCGAGCCGATCCCCACCGAAGGTACCGCGCTGGTCGCGGAAATCGAGGCCCTTGGCCAACGCCTTGCGCAGGTGCGAGAACGCGTTCACCGCATCATCTTCGGCCAGGAGCCGGTCGTCGATCAGTCCCTGGTCACGCTGCTCTCCGGCGGTCATGGGCTCCTGATCGGCGTGCCGGGCCTTGCCAAGACGCGCCTCGTGGAGACGCTGGGCGTCGTGCTCGGCCTCGACGAAAAGCGCGTGCAGTGCACACCCGACTTGATGCCGGCCGACATTATCGGCTCGGAAGTGCTGGAGGAAGGAGAGGGCGGCCGTCGCGGCTTTCGCTTCATCCAGGGTCCGGTCTTCTCGCAGCTGCTGATGGCGGACGAAATCAACCGCGCGAGCCCGCGCACGCAGTCCGCGCTCCTGCAGGCGATGCAGGAGAAGCGCGTCTCGGTCGCCGGCCGCTACCATCCGCTGCCTGCGCCATTCCATGTGCTGGCGACGCAGAATCCGCTGGAGCAGGAGGGCACCTATCCGCTTCCGGAAGCGCAGCTCGACCGTTTCCTCCTGCAGATCGATGTCGGGTATCCCGACCTCGAAGCCGAGCGGCGGATGCTGATGGCGACCACCGGCGCCGACGACGAGAAGCCGCAGGCGGCGATGCGCTCGGACGAGCTGATGCATGCGCAGCGACTCGTTCGCCGCATGCCGGTTGGCGACAGCGTCGTCGAGGCGATTCTCAAGCTGGTCCGGGCCGGCCGCCCGGAGACCAGCGAGTTCGACGAGGTTAAGAAGCATGTCGCCTGGGGTCCCGGCCCGCGCGCCAGCCAGGCGCTGATGCTGGCCTGCCGCGCCCGCGCCGTGCTCGACGGGCGGCTGGCGCCGTCCCTCGACGACGTGGTTGCGCTGGCGCCTCCGGTACTTAGGCACAGGATGGCGCTCAATTTCGCCGCCCGAGCCGAGGGCGTGACCATGGACCAAGTCATCACCCGCCTCGCCCAGCCTTTCGCCTGATTCACGCGGGTTCGCACGAATCGTGCGGACTCGTCGGTTGTGGTCGGGGGGTAGACGGGTCAAACTGTGGTCGGTTCGCACATGCAGCAACGCGCCGAACAGCTCGCCTCGATACTGCCGCCGCTCATGGTGTCGGCTCAGCGGGTCGCCGCCACGGTGGCCCAAGGCGTCCATGGCCGCCGCCGGGTCGGGCAGGGCGAAACCTTCTGGCAATACCGCCGTTACCTCCCGGGCGATTCCGTGCGCTCGGTCGATTGGCGCCGTTCCGCCAAGAGCGACCAGGTCTTCGTGCGCGAGACGGAATGGGAGGCGGCGCAAACCGTGTGGCTCTGGCGCGACACCTCGGCCTCGATGCGCTGGCGTTCCAGGCGCGACCTGCCCGAAAAGGCGGACCGCGCCGAGATCCTGTTGCGAGCGCTCGGTCTGCTGCTCGTCGGGGCCGGCGAGCGCATCGCGCTTCTCGGCGAAAGCCTGCCGCCGACCACAGGACGCACGGCGCTCCTCCGCCTTTCCCACGGCCTCGAGCGCCCGACGGCGGCGCCGGCCGGCATTCCGAACTTCGAGCCGCTGCCGCGGCATGCCGAGCTCGTACTGATCGGCGATCTCCTGGCGCCGCTGGATGAGGTCCAGGCGCTGGTAGGCAAGTTCGTCGCGAAGGGCGTGCGCGGTCACTTGCTGCAGGTGCTCGATCCGGCCGAGGAGACGCTGCCCTTCGCCGGCCGCGTGCGCTTCGAAGGCATGGAGGGCGAGGCGTCGGCGCTGCTGCCCCGCGTCGAGTCGCTGCGCACCGACTATATCGACCGCATGTCCGAGCACCGCGAAGGCCTTGCGCATATCGCGCGCGCCGCTGGCTGGTACTTCTCGTGCCACCACACGGATCGCTCCGCCGAAAGCGGCTTGCTGGCGCTGTACGGTGCGCTCGCACGCGATCGGATGAATTGAGGCGAACGGCATGCTGACTCTCGGCTCGCTCGCCTTCGCTTCTCCCTGGTTGCTGACCGCGCTCGCGGTCCTTCCGGTGATCTGGCTCCTGCTGCGCGTGACGCCGCCGGCACCGCGCCGCCTGAACTTTCCGGCGATCCGGATCCTTCACCTGCTGACGCCGAAGGAGGAGACGCCGGCACGCACGCCCTGGTGGCTCGTGCTGCTGCGGCTGCTGATCGCGGCCTTGGTGATCCTCGGTCTCTCCGAGCCCCTGCTCAACCCGTCGGCGCGCTTGGCCGGAGATGGTCCGGTGGTCATCGCCCTCGACGACACCTGGGCCGCGGCCCCGCGTTGGGAAGATCGACGCAGGGTGCTGCTTCGCCTGATCGAGGATGCCGAGCAGCAGAGCCGGCAGGTGGTGCTGCTGACGACCTCCGAAGGCGTAGACGAGGCGCGGCGCTCGAGCGGCGTAGTGCGGCCGACCGATGCGCGTGCCCTGGTGCAGGCGATGGAGCCGCGGCCCTGGGGACCGGACATGGCCGCTACGGCCGCTGCGCTCGACAAGCTTCAGCTTCCGTCGGCCGGCGCCACCGCCTATCTCGTCGACGGCCTCGATCACGGGGCCGGGCAGGTGCAGCTTATCGAGCGGCTGCAGCGGCTCGGCCGGCTGACCGCGCATCTGCCGGCGCCGCCTCAGGTCGCTCGCGCGCTGATGCCGCCGGACGGTCTCAGCAGCGATCTCGTCGTTGGCGCGCGTCGCCCTATCGCCGGCGCCGAGGCCGAGGTCGCGGTCCGCGCCATTGCCGGCGACGGGCGCCTGATTGCGCGCGAAGCGGCACGCTTCGCCGCGGACGGCATCAAGACCGAGGTAAAATTCGTTCTGCCGACCGAGCTCAGGAACCAGGTGCAGCGGCTCGAGATCGAGAACGAGCCCTCGGCGGCGGCCGTGGTGCTGCTCGACGAGCGCTGGCGCCGCCGTCCGGTCGGCCTGATCGGCCCGACGCAGTTCGATGCTTCGCAGCCCCTGCTGGATGAGCTCCACTACCTCGACAAGGCGCTGGCGCCCTTCGCCGAGGTGAGGCGCGGGCCGGTTGCCGAGCTGCTCAAGCGCGAGCTCGCCGTCATCCTGCTCCCCGACGCCGGAGCGCTGCCGCCGGCGGACAAGGCGCAGCTCGCGCCGTGGATCGAAGCCGGCGGGGTGCTGATGCGGTTCGCCGGACCGAAGCTCGCCAACGCCGAGGACGACCTCGTGCCCGTGAAGCTGAGGAAAGGCGACCGCGCGCTCGGCGGCGCGCTCTCGTGGAACCGGCCGCAGCCTCTCGCTCCCTTCGAGACCGCCAGCCCCTTCGCCGGCCTCGCCGTGCCGACCGACGTCACCGTGCAACGCCAGGTGCTGGCGCAGCCGGGCCTCGAGCTGAACGAGCGCACCTGGGCGAGGCTCGCTGATGGCACGCCGATCGTGACCGGCGAGCGTCGCGGCCTCGGCTGGAACGTCCTCGTGCACACGACGGCGATCCCGACCTGGTCGAACCTGCCGATGTCCGGCCTCTTCGTCGACATGTTGAGGCGCGTCGTTGCCTTGAGCCAGGGCGTCACTGGCAGCGTCTCGACGCAGCCGTTGCCGCCGATCGAGACGCTGGACGGCTTCGGCCGCATCACCGCGCCGCCGCCCTCGGCGGTCGCGCTCGTCGGCGATGCGCGCGTCGGCTCCCGCAATCCGCCGGGCTTCTACGGCACCGAGTCGGCGCGGCGCGCGCTTAACCTCGGTCCTTTCGTCGCCGATGCGGCGGCGCTGACCCAGATTCCGAACGGCGTTACCCGCGCCTCCTATGCGATCGGCGAGGAGACCGTGCTCAAGCCGCACCTGCTTACGGCAGCGCTTCTGCTGCTGCTCATCGACATCGTCATCGGCCTCGTGCTGCGCGGCCTCATGCCGGGCCGTGTCGCCGCTGCTCGCGCGGCCATCGCGCTGCTCGCGCTGCTGCCGATCGCGGCCGAGGCGCAGACGCGCAACCCGCCGTCCCGCGCAAACGCCGTCGATGCCTTCGCGCTGGAGGGGACCCTCAATGTTCGCCTCGCCTATGTAATCACCGGCGATGCGCGTACCGACGAGACAAGCCGCCTCGGTCTCGAAGGCCTCACGCACATCCTGCAGCGCCGGACCGCGATCGAGCCTGACGGCCCGCTCGGCGTCGACGTCGAGGCCGACGAGCTCGCTTTCTTCGCGCTGATCTACTGGCCGATGACGCAGAGCCAGGCGATGCCGAGCCCGTCGGCGATGCAGCGGCTCAACACCTATCTCAAGAATAGCGGCACCATCGTCTTCGATACGCGCGATGCCGGCGAGATCGTCGTCGATCCTTTTGCCGGCGGCCCCGGCGCGCAGAAGCTGCGCGAGATCGCCCGCGGCCTCTCGATCCCGGCTCTGGTGCCGGCGCCGCCGGAGCATGTCCTAACCAAGGCCTTCTACCTGCTGAACGACTTCCCCGGCCGCTTCGCCAGCGGCCAGCTCTGGGTCGAGGCGACGCGCGCGCAGGGCGAGGACGAGGTGTCCTCGGTGATCCTCGGATCGAATGACTGGGCCGGCGCGTGGGCCTCCGATGCCGGCGGGCGTGCGCTCTATGCCGTCGTCCCCGGCGGCGAGATCCAGCGCGAGATGGCCTTCCGCTTCGGCGTCAACCTGGTGATGTACGCGCTGACCGGCAATTACAAGGCCGATCAGGTGCATGTACCGGCGATCCTGGAAAGGTTCGGCCAATGAGCCCGTCCGCGCTGCACATCGCGTGGTCGCCGATGCTGCCGATCTGGGCGCTCGCGATCCTCGGCGCCGTGACGCTGATCGTGGTCGGGCTCGGCTTCTTTGCCCGTGCGCGGGGCGCTTGGTGGCGCGCCGGAGCGGCGGCGGCGCTGCTCGCTGCGCTCGCCAACCCGACGCTGGTCGCCGAGCGGCGCGAGGCACGTCCCGACATCGCCATCCTCGCAATCGACGAGAGCCCAAGCCAGAAGATCGGCACGCGCCTCGCAGATACGCGAAAAGCCGCCGAACAGCTCGCCGCCAAGCTTTCGGCGCTGCCGGGCACCGAGCTCCGCACCGTCACCATCGGCGGCAATGTGCTGTCCTCCGACGACGGCACGCGGCTTCAGAGCCAGCTCGACAAAGCGCTCGCCGATGTTCCGCGCCATCGCCTCGGCGGCATCGCCGTGGTTACCGACGGCCAGGTCCACGACCTGCCGGCAGAGGCCAAGGATCTCTACGGGGCGCCGCTGCATGTCGTGGTAACCGGGCAGAAGGGCGAAGCCGATCGCCGTCTCGTGGTCGAGAAGGTCCCGACCTATGGCCTCGTCGGAAAGCCGGTCTCGGTGTCGATCCGCGTCGAGGATGCGGCGGTGGCGCCGGGAACGCCGGTGCAGCTCACGATCCGGCGCGATGGCGCTGCAGAGCAGCGTCAGACGGTGCCGGTCGGCCGCGTCGTCGAGATCCCCTTCACGCTCGAGCATGGCGGCCAGACGGTGGTCGAGATGTCGGTCGAGGCGGGGCCGAAGGAGCTGACCCTCGACAACAACCGTGCCGTCGCCGCGCTGAACGGTGTCCGCGACCGGCTGCGCGTGCTGCTGGTCTCGGGCGAGCCGCATGCCGGCGAACGCACCTGGCGCAGCCTGCTCAAGGCCGATCCCTTGGTCGATCTCGTCCACTTCACCATTCTCCGGCCACCTAAGAAGCAGGACGGCACGCCGATCCGCGAGCTGTCGCTGATCGCGTTCCCGATCCGCGAGCTGTTCGAGATCAGGCTCGACGAGTTCAACCTGATCATCTTCGACCGCTTCCGCCGCCAGGGCATCATCCCGCGCGCCTACATTGCCAACATCGCCGACTATGTCGAGAAGGGCGGGGCGCTGCTGGACGCGACGGGCGCGCCCTTCACCGGCTCGCTCAGCCTCTATAGTACGCCGATCGGGCGTGTGATGCCGGCCGAACCCACCGGCCGTGTGGTAGAGCAGGGCTTCAAGCCGATGCTGAGCCAGGCCGGCCACCGTCATCCGGTCACTGCCGATCTTCCGGGCGGCGCCGGTGACGACCCGACCTGGGGGCGCTGGTTCCGCTACATCGATGCCGAAGCCAGGCGCGGCGACATCGTCATGCAGGGTCCGAATGCGCGGCCGCTGCTGGTCCTCGACCGCGTCGGCAAGGGCCGCGTTGCCCAGCTGATGAGCGATCATATCTGGCTCTGGACCCGCGGCTTCGAGGGCGGCGGGCCGCAGGCCGAGCTGCTGCGCCGCCTCGCGCACTGGCTGATGAAGGAGCCCGAGCTCGAGGAGAACGTGCTGACCGCGCATCTCCGCGGCGACCGGCTCGAGATCAAGCGCCGCAGCGTGAAGCCGGACGACCGTCCGGTGACGGTCACGCTGCCGGACGGCCAGACGGCAAGCGTGCCGATGAACGACAACGCCACGGGCGGCGCCACGGGCGAGCTTCCGGTCGACCAGGTCGGGCTCTACCGCCTGGCCGACGGCCAGCGCACGGCGATTGCTGCCGTCGGTCCGCTCAACCCGCTCGAATGGGCCGATGTGCGCGCGACCGATGCGAAGGTCTCGCCCTTCACCCAGGCCTCCGGCGGCTCGGTGCACTGGCTGCAGGACGGCAATCCTGAGCCGCGCAAGGTACGCCCCGGACGCCCGGCGACGGGCCGCGACTGGATCGGCTTCCGCACCAATGGCGACTACGCCGTCACCGGCCTCGACGAGGTCGCGCTGATGCCGGCCCTGATGGTGCTGGCGATGGCGCTCGGCATGGCGATGATCGCCTGGCGACGCGAGGGCAAGTAGCCGTCAGCGGTTCGCGACGGCGAAGGCCGGATACCAGATCGAGAAGGCGATCCCGGCGACGACCAGGACGATCGGCAGGATCGTCCGCACCTGCTCTGGCGGCAGGAAGCGTTCGCGCGGAAACGTGTTGAGCGAGAGCGCGACGTAGATCACCCCCCATACCCAGGTGATCGTCGTGACGATGTGGATGGTGAGCGGGTGCGTCCACAGCTCCGGTTTCACCCGCTCATGCGCCCATTGCTCGGCGAAGGGATGGCCGAGCGTGATCGAGACGAAGGCGTAGAGCGCGACCCCGGCGGTCAGCATCAGCCCAGACCAGCGCTCGGCGGATTCGGCATGCGTCATGTGCCAGGCGAAGCTCGCCGCGATCAGCGCCGCGAGAACGAGGCTGAACTGCTTCGGGGTGCCGGTGCCGATCACCCATGGTGCCAGCGTCACCGCGGCGGTCCCCAGGCTCACCAACAGCGCTATTCGTCGCGGCAGCAGGCGCGTGGCGATCATCAGCACGATGATCGGCAGGAAGGCGATGAGCTCAGCGGTCATGCGGCCCGCTCCCAGGGCGGCACCACGCCGAAGCTCTCCACCAGGAAACCGATGAAGGCCGCGACCTTGGGCGGCAGATGGCGCTTGTGCGGATAGACGACGTGCAGCGGCGTCTCGTCCGCGACTTCGAAATCCTGCAGCAGAGGCACGAGCCGGCCGGTACGGATGCCGGCGGCCGCAACGAAGCGCGAGAGCCGGGCGATGCCGAGCCCGGCTTCGGCGAGCCGGAACACGGTGTCGCCGTCGCCGGCGACGATCGGCCCGAACACCGGCATCATGATGCGTCCGTTCGGCGTGTCGAACGGCCAGTCGTTGAGATGGACGAGGCCGGGCTCGCGGAAGGCGAGGCAGTCATGACGCGCGAGATCGGCCGGTGTCTTCGGCAGGCCCTTCCTCTCCAGATACTCCGGCGCGGCGCAGATCACGCGCGTGGTCCACGCGACCTTGCGCGCCGTCAGCGATGAATCGCCGAGCGTGCCGAGACGGATCGCGACATCGATGCCCTCGGCGGCGAGGTCGACGCGTCGATCGGTGAAGTCGAGATCGATCTTGAGCGACGGGTGGCGGCGGGTGAATTCCGGCAGCAGCTTGAGCAGCTGATGCGGGCCGAAGGCCGTGAAGGTGCTGACCTTCAGCGTGCCCGAGATGAATCCGGGCTGCCCACGTGCCTCGGCTTCGGCCTCCTCGAGATCGCTGAAGAGTTGGAGGACTCGCTGATGGAAGCGTGTGCCTTCCTCGGTGAGCGAGACACTGCGCGTCGTGCGGTAGAGGAGGCGCGCGCCCAGCCGGTCTTCGAGGCGCTGCAGGCTGCGGCTGACCGCGGAAGGGGTCAGCCCGAGCGCATAGGCGGCGCGCGTCAGGCTGCCGAGCTCGGCAGCCCGGGCAAAAGTTTGCAGATCTCCCAAGTTGTTATTCATGAATCTTAATCATAAATGATATGATTAATGCGTCAATTGATGTATCTTAGGAACAGATAATGTGGAGGGGCATCCCCAGCCCGGAGACCCTCCATGACCGCAGACAGGCCGTTTCGGACGATCGATTGGGATCGGATGCCGGATTACGTCGAGCATGCCCACAGGTTGCGCAGCGTCGAGGCACGCCGGCTCATCCGCCAGGCCTTGTCGGGCCTGGCGGGGCTGGTCCGGCGCCTGATCGCGCCGGGCGGGGGACGACGGCCGCTCTCTAGCGGGCCGGCGCCTTCATCTCCTTGAGGATCGGCTTCCCTTCGCCGTCGAGCACGGCGTAGTGGGTGAAGCCCCCAGCCTGCAGGCCTTCGAGCTGGCGGCCCAGCTTCTTCTCCAGCGGGAACAGCGACGGCGCCAACCCCTCGGAGCGGAGCGTCTTCGCCATGCCGAGGGCGCGGCCGAGGCTGGTGCCGTCCGGCACCAGGAGCGCCGTCAGCTTGGCCTCGGTCGGCGGCACGAACTGCTTGTCCATCAGGATCGTGACGACGCGCTCAAAGCCGATCGAGAAGCCACAGGCCGGCGCGTTCTCGCCCGAGAGCTTGCCGACCATCTTGTCGTAGCGCCCGCCGCCGGCGATCGAGAAGTCGTAGCCCGGCTGCGCGATCTCGAAGACCGGGCCGGTGTAGTAGCCCATGCCGCGCACTAGAGTCGGATCGAAGGCGATCTTGTAGCGGCTGCCGGCATCCGCTCCGACCGCATCGACGATCTCGCGCACGAGCGAAGGCACCTTGGCATCGAGGCTGGCACCGAGGCGCTTGGCGAAGTCCTCGACCGAGATGCCGTCGACATCAGCCAGCATGGAGGCCAGCTTCTCGACCTGCGCGTCCGAGAAGCCCTGCTGCGCGAGCTCCTTCTTCACGCCGTCGACGCCGATCTTGTCGAGCTTGTCGAGGGTGATGAAGACCGAGCCGTGCCGCGCTTCCTCGACGCCGGCCGCGGCTGCGATAGCGGTCAGGATGCGGCGGTCGTTGAGCCGGATGGTGAAGCCCTCGAAGCCGACGGCGATCAGCGCTTCCGCCGAACCGACCAGAAGCTCGGCTTCGGCGAGGCCCTCCTCGAGCCCGATGATGTCGATGTCGCACTGCGTGAACTGGCGGAAGCGGCCCTTCTGCGGGCGCTCGGCGCGCCAGACCGAGCCGACCTGGATCGCCTTGAACACGCGCGGCAGCTGCGCGCGGTTGGAGGTGAAGAAGCGGACCAGCGGCACGGTCAGATCGAAGCGAAGCCCGAGGTCGACGAGATCGTCCTCGGTCATGCCGGGCTTGGCGAGGTCGAGCTTCTCGCCGCGCTTCATCACCTTGAAGACGAGCTTGGCGTTCTCGCCGCCGTCGTCGCCGGTCAGGAGCTGGATGTTCTCGAGCGCCGGCGTCTCGATGCGCGTGTAGCCGAAGCGGCGGTACGTCGCGAGGATCTTCGACTGCATCCAGTCGCGGATCGCGGCCTCGTTGGGCAGAATGTCCCGCATGCCGCGGGCAGGCTGTGGCTTGGACACGGATTGTCTCTCAACGAAAAGGAAATGGGACGGGCGAACGACGAGGCGGCCGGCGGCCTTGAGTCAGGCGGCCGACCGCTGCCCGTGTCGCTCGATCAGATCGGTCCAGCGATCGCCGATGGTGCGGCCGAGATGCTCGGCAGCGGCGAGATGATCCTTCATCTCGGATTCCAGGCGTTCCGTCAGCGCTTCGTCCGCCTTCGCGCTCTTGGCCCAGGTTCGAACCATGTCGCGATCCACCTCGGGGTGGAACTGAACGGCATAGGTCGAGTGGCCGATGCGATAGGCTTGGTTCAGCGCCATCTCGTTGGTGGCGAGGCGCACCGCTTCGTCCGGCAGGTCGAAGGTATCCTCGTGCCACTGCATCGGGCGGATCTCGGAGCCGAGGCCCTTGAACATCGGATCGGCTTGGCCGGCATCGGTCAGCTGTACGGGGCAGAAGCCGATCTCGTCCGCCTTGTTGCGGTAGACCGGTTTGCCGAAGCTCCGCGCGATGATCTGAGAGCCCAGGCAGATGCCCAGGATCGGTCGGCCGGCATCATGGAAGCGGCGGACCATGCGGTGGAGCCGCGGATAGTACGGATAGCCCTCATCGTCGGCGGCGCACATCGGGCCGCCCATGAGGATCAGGCCGTCAAAACCCTCAGGCCCGTCCGGGAAGGCGTCGCCCGCCGGCGGCAGCACCGGAACCAGCGTCGCGCCACGGGCAGCGACCTGCTCGCCGACCACGCCGGCCGGGTCATCCTTGTCGTGCTGGATCACCAGGATTCGCATCGGGGCGGACCCTAGACGGCGAGCCGGGCGGCGTCCAGCCGCACGTGCTCCAGCTTTATGTGGTCGGCGCTCCACGGGCCGGGCCAGGCTTCGGCGCCGGCGCGCCTGAGCTTCCGGCAGGCGCCGACCGGCACGTCGCGCGCGATCAGGAGCGGGCCGTCGCCCTCGGTTTCCGCCATCATCGGAATCTCGGCATGAATGCCGTTGTGGCCGAGGCCTGGCTCGCAGGGGAGATAGACGGCGGCGCCGGAGGTCGACGGCTCGGCCACGCTCCGCAGCACTTGGCTGCCGACGACGCCGACCGCCGCGACCGGGCAGAGAAGCTCGACGGCCCGTGCCTTGGCGCAGTCGAAGACGCGGCGGTAGCCGGATTCCAGCTCGGTCATCGACGGCACCAGCACGAGGTCGAGATCGAGTCCCTGTAGGCGCGTCACGAGCGACGGCTGCTCGATGTCGAGGCAGATCGCGACGGCGATGCGAAGCCCACGCCAGTCGAAGGTCGAGAAGATGCGACCAGGCTGCACCAGCCACGCCTCGGGACGCTTCTCGAACGGCGTCAGGCAGAGCTTGTCCTGATGGGCGCGGGTGCCGTCCGGGAGCATCAGATAGGCGCGGTTGACCCAGCCGCCGGCAACCGCTTCGGGCATGCTGCCGGCAAGCAGCGTAAGCCGCCTCTTGGCGAGGGCACGGGCGAGGGCAGGGAGCGCCTGTTTCGCCTGCTCGGCCATCCAGGCGACTTCGCGGTTACGGGTCAGGTCGGCCGGCATGAAGGAGAGCCAGTGGGACGCCATCCACTCCGGCAGCATCAGCAGGTCGGCGCCGACGGCCTCGGCCTCGTCGAGCTTGGCCTCGGCGACGGCCAGCCACTCGCCGAGCGAGCCGAGCGGCCGCGAGAGATTGGCCGCCCAGAGGGCGAGCGTGACGGTGTCCATGCCGTCTCCTAGGGGGAACCGCGAGCTTCTTGCAAGAGCAACATGGGGAGGCCTGGGCTGTTATGCTTGTCGGATCAACGATTCCGGAGGCGAAAAATGAAACAGAATGCCGAGGTCATCACCTGCCTCAACGGGCTCCTCAAGAACGAGCTGACCGCGATCAATCAGTACTTCCTCCATGCGCGCATGCTGAAGAACTGGGGCTTCGTGAAGCTAGGCAGGAAGATCTACGAGGAATCGATCGGCGAGATGAAGCACGCCGACAAGCTGATCGAGCGCATCCTGTTCCTGGAGGGCCTGCCCAACCTGCAGGATCTCGGCAAGCTGCTGATCGGCGAGGCGACGCCGGAGTGTCTCGCCTTCGACCTCAAGCTGGAGACCGCTGCCCGCCTCGACGTGGTCAAGGCCATCACCCTCTTCGAGACGCAGCGCGACTATGTCAGCCGCGCGCTCGCCGCCGACATCCTCAAGGATGCGGAAGAGCACATAGACTTCCTCGAGACCGAGATCGGGCTGATCGAAAAGGTCGGCCTGCAGAATTATCTGCAGAGCCAGATGAGTCCGGGCGAGGGGCCTTAAGGACCGACCGGCGTCAGTCGGCGGCGGCCGTCATCTCGGCGGGCGCCGTCACGGCCAAGGCCTCGTCCAGGCTGCCCTTTATGTGACCGATGCAGGACCCGCAATTGGGCTTGCAGCCCTTCGCCTTGAAGACCTCGGCGACGGTGCAGGCGCCGGCGCGCGCGAAGGCCGCGACGTCACGGTCGGAAATCGCCCGGCAAAGACAGAGATACACGACTCTCGCTCCTGCAAGTCAGTCGCATTGACAGTAGGAGGCCGACCCGCCATTCTCAAGTAAGAAGTTGCAAATGGTTCGCACTTGCGCGCGAGGGAGGCGGCAATGCTCCTCTGGCGGAACCTGGACCCGAAAACGCTGCTGGCGGTGCTGGCCTCGGTGCGGCGCGAGCCGCCGAAGGTCCTGGCCGGGGCGGCGCCCAAGACCGGGCCTGTTGCGGCGGGGAAGCCTGTCGCCTAAATAGATTCAATGGCCGTCAACCCGACCCCGCCCCGCGAACCCCGCATCGGCTCCCAGCCGCAGCGGAAGCTGCTGCCGCCTCCGGTCGACCGCTCCGAGGCTGGCCGGGCGCCAAAGGCGGAGGAGACCGGACAGAAGCGCCAGGGGCTCATCTCCCGGCTCAAGACCGCGGTCACCGACGACGAGATTGATGGCCAGATCATGCGGATGTTCAAGCTGTTGGCCCAGGGGCTGATCAACCTCGCGGCGCCTCGCGGCAGCTATCTCAATATCCTGACCTGACCGCGACCGGTTCGGCCGCAGCTTCGGCCGGCGGCCGGGGTTTCTCCTGTATGGTTCGTTCGGCCCTCTTTGCGATGCTGGTGATTGCGGCCGGTTCCGGAACTGCCGCGGCCGGCGAGCGCGTGGTCGGCATCACGCCGGTCGGTCGGTCCGAGTCGCTGCCGGCGACATTGCTCACGCCGGACGGGAAGGGGCCGTTCCCGGCGATCGTCATGCTGCATGATTGTTCGGGGCTCGGTCCTCGCTCGAGCGGCGCACCGAGGCGCTGGGCCGACGAACTCCTCGCCCAAGGCTTCGTCGTCATCCTTCCGGACAGCTTCGGGCCGCGCGACCTGCCGAACGGCATCTGCACCGAGGATCCCGCGCGCTCCCGCGCCGCCGGACCGCTCGTTCGTGCTGCCGACGCGTATGGCGCGCTCGCCTATCTCCGTGCCTTGCCTGAGGTCGACGGCAAGCGCGTCGGCGTCATGGGCGGATCGCATGGCGGCTTCTCGACGCTTGCCATCATGTATGTGCAGATCGACCGGAACAATCCGCTCGGACACGCCAAGCGCGACGGCTTCGCCGCCGCGATCGCCCTTTATCCCGCCTGCGGCAGCCGCTTCGGCACCTGGATCGTTCACCGCGAAGACGGAAATCGCGGCCTCATCACGGGCTATTCCGGCGCCTATCAGCCTATCGCGCCGCTGCTGATCCTGATCGGCGAAGCCGATGACTGGACGCCGGCGGAGCCCTGCATCCGTCTCGCTGAAGCATCGCAAGCGGCCGGCTATCCGGTCGAGATCAAGGTCTATCCCGGCGCACATCACTCGTTCGACAGCAATGCGCCAAAGCGCTTTGTCGGCGCGCGCAACAACATCAACACGCCGGGTGGCAAAGGGGCAACGACCAGCGGCCAAGCCGAGGCCTGGGCCGATGCCAAGCGACAAGTGGCGAGCTTCTTCGCTCGCCACCTCAAGGGACGGCGCTAGCTTGCG